>NZ_JBVVQQ010000041.1:0-31274 GCF_055811135.1 Mesorhizobium sp. WSM4817
CCGGCATGGTCTCACTGAACTGGATGCGGCTGTCAGACCCTATGAGGCCGGCCAGGATTTCCCGCCGATCCTCAAGTACCATGTCGCGCAGATCGTGGCCGTTGAGATGCAGGAGATCGAACGCAACGAAATAGAGGTCGTGCTAGCGCCTGGTGATTGCCTTGCGCAGCGCGGCAAAATCCGAAAGGCCAGCGTCATTCAAGACTTTGGATCGGGCCGAACTTCGTGAGACGGCCACCGAGGTCGCGATGATGATCTGCGACAGCAAATGCGCGAGGCCGTGCTACCCGCGAGTGACAATTGCCAAGGTGGGCAAACTGTCGGGCAAGGCGAACTCGGTCAGCGAGTGGAGGAACCTTTCGCCGGAGCCGATGTTGACCGGCAATGACGAAGCTATCCGACCTAGGTCCCCCGATTACCGGCACGAGACACGGGGGCTCGGTGAAGGACGAGCGCGAGCATTTCTATGAATGCCCCTCGTGTGGCCAGCTGGTTGACTTTCGCGACCTGCGTCAGGTCATCTGGCATGAGAAGCCAGGACACGAGCCGCTGGAAATGGACGCGTGAACAGCAATGCCGCTATTAAGTCTAGCCTGTTCAGTGCGATCAGAACATCTCCAACGTTATTCGATCCATCACCTTACAGCAGGTCTTCCGCAACCCAGTCGAATTTCCTAAGGCCTACCCTTGGAAGCTTCCGCTTAAGAAGGCCCTGTTCACTCGCGGCCGCCTTGAAGGCGGCGAACGCGGCTTGTTGGGTGCAGTGTCCGGCCAGGCATTCCTCGACCATTCGGATTGCTTCAAGTCGGGATGGCTTTTGCATGAATGGCCATGGTTGCTGAAGCGCCGTCTCAGCATCAGGGATCGACGCAACCAGCATCGATCTGTCATTCAGGTAAATTCTAATCGGTACAAACGCCGGCATCTTTCGCTCGCCAGAATTGAAGGTGTCTAAACGCGAAGACACGGCGGTGGTTGCATGAAGTTCGTCGGGCCTGTGGGGGCTTTGCGTTGCGTCTACCGACCTAACGGCAGTTTTGACGCTAAGACGAGTTCGTCCTCGTCAGTGATACCGGCCGCATAATTTGAAAGGATCCGGGACGCGAGAGCCTCACGTAGATGTTCGGAGTCGCCTTCCCTCTTGAGCCGGTCGAACACACGGCCCAGCGTAGCTACTTCAGATGAACTGAAGACGCCAAATTCCTTAGCCTTTCGATTAATCGGCATACCACCCCCTCCGGCTGCGCTCTAATACGATTCAGCACATCTCGGACAACAACAAAAGCCCGCCTGGCATTTTTCGGCAGGCGGGCGAGACGCCTTAGTTCACCAGGCGCCGATTATATACCTGAAGCCGCCTACCGCTTGGCAGCTAGGGCCTTTGCTTCCCGGAGCAGCGATGCCCAATGGAGCCCGAGGAACAAGATAAGCTCTCGGGCCTGCTCTTCGGTGATGCCGGTTTCTTTGACCAAGCGTCGAACGACGAAATCAATGTTGTTCGGCACCCTATCCTGTTCGTCAGCCATAGGAAAGCTCCCTACGCCAAACGTCCCCATCTCGCGCTTGTTCCCAATCGCGCGACGGCGCAACGGAAACTCAAAGCGCGCTATGGAAGATCCAACTAGTGAGGGCGTACGTTGCCAAACCCAACATTGAGAGCACATACAGGACCAGGAGCAATGGAACCGCGGACGGTTGCTTGTCGAGGGCCGCGTCAGCTTTTTCCTCAACCAGATTGCGGTCCCGCCTAGCCTCCGTGACCGCGAAACCGTCCGGCCCAATTTTACCGTCGATCTCTCTCGAAATTCTTTGCGTGATATCGGCTAGGATTACTGGATCCTCGGGCAGGTTGCCCGGAAACCCCTCAGGAAGATTGTCGCCATCGTTCTTGTCCATGGCGCCAACAATGTTCTCTGCCTCACTTATGTTCCAAGTTTCTAATGTAAAATTTTGACCAAAGACCCGATCCAACGGCGCCGAGAAGGGAAAGCGCGGCTGTCGGGGAACAACACAACCAACCCTCAACCAGCCACCCAGACAAGCAGTGCGACGCCGGTGGGCGTAAGTAACCAGAACAACCGCCACCGCGACCCAAAAGCCTGGATCTGCCAAAGCGGCCATTTCGCTGAGAAGTTGCGTCATGCCGGCGAAACGCGCACCCGCGCCCTGATGTTCCCTGTGAGTAATAAAGCCCGCGCCTCTGGCGGAGAGCGCGGGCCCCGATCGGGTGTTGCCGACCCGATCTGCAGCGGGCAGCGAGAGGGGCATGCCCACTGGTCACAGACAATTTCTAGAAATTGCTAAAGTTCCGCCCCTGACCTACTACTTCGGAAATTGCAGGAGCCGGCGGTTGGCACCATCCGGCACGGCGGCTTATTGCGGCGCTATGCCTTTAAAGAAGGAAGGTTTCCCGGTCGCCCATACCTTCTGCCAAGATTCCGCTGCCGACCGACTAGGGCAGCTTCTGGACTCTCGCCCGGAATGGCGGCATTCTCTCTTCGGGGAGAGCGGGCGTGGGCAAAGGTCACCGTTATCAGGGCGCCAATCAGGCTGACCGCTGGCGAAGGCGCGCCGGCAGAAGAATGCCAGCACGACGGCTGCCGCGACCGCTCTTGGGGCTGATCTTCCTCAGCGTTGGTACACTTGCCGCCACAATCACTCAATTGGTAATGCAGAGCACCGCAAGCCTTCAGGGCACGGTAACAAATTGGACCGAGCCGCTACCTGGTTCGATGGAAGGCCGCGCCTCCGTGATCGATGGTGACACGGTAGAGATTGCAGGCCAAAGGATTCGGTTCAGCGGCATCGACGCGCCTGAGAGCCGGCAGTATTGCGATGACGCCAAAGGCTTCGAATACCCCTGCGGGCGCCGCGCTCCCGCCGCGTTGGATACCTTCCTGGCCTCATCTAGGCCCCTACACTGTAACTTTGTCGACCGGGATCGCCACGGTCGGCTCGTCGGTGATTGTGCGCGTGCCGACGGTCGCGACGTCCAGCAGTGGCTTGTAGAGCAAGGTCTGGCACTCGCCGAAATATAGCAGCGGCGTCGATGCGAGCCTGCAGGCAGCGGCAAAGGCGGGCAAGCGCGGCATTTGGGCTGGGTCTTTTCAGGCGCCATGGGAGTGGCGCGCAGAGCATTCGGAAAATCCGCGACCGGCTATCAGCCAGCCTCTCGGCATCATCAGCGACCGGCAGCTCGCGCAGGGTTTTGCATGCCAACCCCGGCGAACTTGCTCCCAAATCAGCTCATGTGATGAAGCGAACTGGTATTTGGGCAACTGCTCGTGGGGTGGGAAGCTAGACCGCGACAAAGACGGCATAGCCTGTGAAACCCTTTGCTGAAATGCGCGGCACCTAACGTGTACGCGCCGCTCGCCCGGTTATTCACCCTGTTCCAAGTTGCCCCGTGTCTAGCGGTAAATTTTGCTGCAAACGCCAGCGTCGCATGTCAAGATGGGTTGCTGAGGGTGGGGACTTGCATATGAACACGGCAATGAGCCAGAAACTGGCGAGCTATGGCCAGTGGACGTATCGCGGTGCGTGGGCACTTGAAATCGTCGCGGCGATCATCGGTCTAGCAACCGGCGTGGCTCTGAGTTACCGCGGCTTTGTTGCCAATGAGGCGGCGGACTCAATGGACCTTGTCCTTGCAAGTGCCCCGTTCTTTATGATCGCGATTGCTGAGCTGACGAAAATCCCGATCGCAACGCTTCTGTTCGGCGCCTCGTGGTTTTGGAAACCTGTTATCCTGGCGTTTCTGCTCGTATTGGCCGGCATCACTTTTGAGACCGTGCTTCTCGGGTTGGAGCGTGCCAGCACTATGCGCGAGATGCAGTATGCCAACTTCGCCAACCAAACTAAAGCACTCCAGCAAGAGAGCGAAAATCTCAAGGCCGCAGCCGAAAGCTTGCGAAACACTGACGACGAGGCAAAGGCCCGAAGCGATCTGGAGCAGCTCAGTGGATTGGCTGACACCGAGCGCGACAAATTGCGTGCACGGATAACAGACGTTGACCAGGAGCTGCAGGCCGCAACCACCCTTTCACCAGCGGCGGCGCGAGCCAAGGAGTATCTCGAGGAGAAACAAGCAGCGCTGAGTGCGCTCGTGGAACGGCGCGATCGAGAGATCAAGGACGCCGTGGAGCAATTCGAGCGACAGCGGGATAGCTACGTTGATCGCATAAAGAGCGCACGCGAAACAGACGACCTTGCATCGGTGCAGCGCAACGAAGACGGGCTGAACAAGCTGACTAACCCGCGGCTCAAAAAAGAGGCCGAATTCGCGCCGAAATTGGCCGAAGTGGAGCCGGCAGTCGCTGCGGCCCGCACTGAATATGAGAGGCTGCGAAAAGATAGTCCTGCGATGACCCCCCAAGACAAACAGCGCCTTGAGGCTAGGCGCAATGATCTGGAGAAACTCTACGACGGCACCGCTGCCGATTGGGACCGTAAGCTTGACGAAGCACGTACTGCACTAGCGGCCGCTCAGGAAGCCGCAACTCGCAAGTCAGAGACGCTCGCGAACAACCAGCAGCGGCAAGACGGCATCGCAGCGGAACTGAGCCGTCTGGAAACAGAGCGCCTCCCGCTCGCTCGCAACGATCAGATCCGTAGGCTGGCAGCTCGCTGGTATGGGGTGAAGCCAGAGGACGTTACAGACGCTCAGGCCGGGACGGTGTCGACGATCTGGTTCGCCTCGCTTGCATTCATCGCTGCAATAGCGGGGCCGATCACAGCGATGGTCGCGCTGGCCTTACAACGCATCGGTGCACAGGCCGACGTTCATCGCGAAAGCAAACTCTCGCGTTTGCTACGCCGAATGCTGATACGGTGGCGGTGGCGCCGTGTCCGGAAAGTAACCGTGCAGGTGCCAGTCGACAGAGAGGTCGAAAGGCGCATCGAGGTTCCTGTCGAAGTCGAGAAGGTCGTCAAAGAGATTCTCTATGTTCCCGTCCTTACTGACGACCCGGAAGCGCTACGTCGGGCGTTGGATCGGGAACTCCCCCCGGAAGTAGTCGATCTGGTAAAGGTTTCTGCAAGAGGCAAAACGACAGCATAGAGGGGGCTCTAGAAGGCGAACTGCGATCAGACTTTGACGAGCCGACAAAGGGGCGAAACGGGGTATTAGACGTGCTCGTACGACATAACACCAAGCTTCTCGAACAAGCGATCGATCTGCAGGTCAAACGGTCGGCCATTCCAACTCTGCAGGCAGAAGCAGCTGCGCACGATATGATCGCCCGCGCCAATGCATTTCGGCGTATGGCTACCGGCGCTGCCATCGCCGTGGCGGCTGTTGGGATCGGCGTAGGTGTATGGCTGGTCTTTGATCGCGACCGTTCGGTGAACCAACCGGAGCCGCCGATCGCTCAGAAAGAACCGTCAAACCCGAACGAGAACCAGCCAAAAGAGACGAAGAAACCAGATGACAGAATTCCGGGTGGCGAGACCATCGCCGAGGAGGGAAAGACAGACAAGCCGAAGTCGCCGTCAACCGAGCAACCGCCACTGCCGCAAGCAGACCCAGCCAATCCAGATACGTTCGATTTCGTAAAGTTCGCCAATCGCCAAGTGAACTACGCTGGCAGCACTTGGCAACTCGAGTCCGGTCATCATTTTGACAGTGAGAAAGACCCAACTTGGGATACGGCTTGGTGCTATACGCGGGGGCTGGCCAACACCGGAGTCGAGGTCCAGGTACGGCTTGTCAACAGACCCTCGCCTACATCGATGCCGCAGGCGCCGGTGTCATCAATCCAGACACTCGCATCGGTGGGCCTTGACGACAATTCGGCGCGAGAACTCGCCAGCCGTTGCCTTTGGCTCGACGAGGCCAGTTTCGCGCCAAGCGATTTCAACATGGACCAGGAGCGGAAGGACGCAGCAACCGCGGCCGAACAACTTTTTGTGCAGGACGGATGGGACGCGATGGGAAACGATCTGCGGGGTATGCCCGCTTGGAATGTCTCGCTTGAACAGTGCCAGGCCCAATGCGAGGCAGATCGCAGCTGCTTAGCACTCACCTATGACAAGAAGCACGCCGCTTGTTTCATGAAACATAATGCGTCGATTCTGGTTAGGAATCCTGACGCAGTGATGGCGGCGAAGGGAGCCATCAAGGCAAATCTCCAGTACTCTAGCCTCGTCTTCGCCAAGGACACAGTAGTCATTGGGGCGGCTTACGCGAATGTGCGGAGCAGCTATGCCGACTGCGTAGTGGCCTGCGCCGCTGACCAGAGATGTCTAGGCTTCAATTTTGACGGTCCGAACAAGATGTGCGCCATGCTCGACAGCGTGACATCATCGTCTCCTTTCAAGGGGGTGATGTCGAGCGTTAAAGCCACGCGCAGTTGAATATGGCACCGGGGCCGCGGCGGATCGGCGACGCGGTGATGATAGACATCACATGCCCACGCACCAATCTGGCTTGCGCCGTTAGACCCCGTCGCGCTTTAAAATATCACTGATCTGCGTTGCCGCCCATGTGCCACTGCGAGCCGTAGGGATTCCACGCGCATGGAGAGCGGCGGCCGTTTTCCGCATGGACGCGCCCGTTGCCTGAATTTCTCTGATGATGGGCAGAACGTTGGCTGCGAAGTCCTCGGCAATGGCTGTACGACGCTCTGCAGCCGCTTCCTGAGCCTGGCGGATCTGCGGATTACCGAGCCGCACACCACGGGTCTTGACAGCTGCGAGCGCCTCTTCGTGCGCTGTGAAATCATGGGGCGTTCCTGTTCCGCAACGGCTGCATAGATGTGCAGCATGAAAGGCGACACGTCCGCTCCCAGCTCTGCGACAACGAACGGCGTCCGCTTCGCCATTAAAGCCGAGATAAAGGCCACGTCTCAGGGCAGGCGATCGAGCTTGGCGACGACGACCGCGCAATCGTTGCGCTTGGCTTCAGACAAGGCAGCTGCGAGTTGGGGGCGCTTATTCAAAGCATCCGTGCCTTTGCCTGTCTCGACTTCCTGAAACTCGGCGATCAGCTCTAAGCCTTCGGCCTCAGCGAATTTCGCAATCGCAACCCGCTGCGCTTCGAGGCCCAGGCCAGACTTGCCCTGCTGTGCTGTCGAAACGCGGATGTAAGCGACGGCCCGTTTCATTGTCCTGTGTCCCTTTCTGTTATGTAAGGACAGCTTACAATAGGCGCCTTTTGCCATTTTCCGCCTGCTTGTCGCGGCCGAGGATGGCGGACGGCTGCACCAGGGCTATGGTGACATTGGCCGGAAAGGCTCGGGATGCCTTAAGGAAGACGCTGGAGAAGCGACACGCGACCGAGCCGGCCCTGCGGGAACTGAGACGAAAAGATGTGCAATGGGAATGTAACCCTAGAAGGAAACCACGTGCTAGCAACAGCCGAATCTATTGCCCACGCGTGCCGTCGAACCACTAAAACTTTTTTCGTGGCGTTTATGGAAGAGAGACGACCCGACCGGTACGCACGCTCAGATGGCGCAGGGTTGTCGATGCCCCCCCGAGCCTCAACCGATGCCGTCTAGCGTCTGTCGGCAGAGCCGCGCCATTGCTCGGAAGTTGGCCAAGGATGCCATGATTTCTTTGTCTGCCCGCGTCGCGATAGTTTGCCGTTACGCTTGCCCTCAGGTGCGCCGCCGGAAGCGCAAGCCGAACACAGGTGGCTAAAGCGAACGCTGGACACTCTGCGCGGTGGATGAATTGACGCTACATTCGATCAAGGCCGCAAGCTAAGGACGCAGGCACAACGCCAGAATGAAGGCCGCGGCGAGCAGCATGGCGACTAGTCCCCAGTTAATCCGATAGATCATCGATCGTCTGCCGACATATCCGCGCCATTGCCTGGACAACCGCCAAGGCTGCCATTGTGCGTTTCGTCCTGCCTCCGTTGCGATAGTTGCCGTTCCGCTTGCCTTCAGGTGCGCCACCGCCCGCACCGTGCATGCGACAGACTGCGCTGCCCCTCACCGCTGGCGATCGACACTGGCAACCCGTCCGCCGTTCACCGTGACGTGCTGCTGGCCGCCCGTGCGGTATACCTTTAGGGGCTTCCACCTGGGCCGCGAATGTCCTGGTGAGCTTGTTGAAAGCACGCTCGGCGCTGTCTTGCCGCGGGATAGTTTCGCAATGAGCAAGGCGGCGGGCGAACGTCATTGTCGCCATGTGCACCGCAGCCATCTGGGATGCCAGCATAGCTTCGATCTGATCCTGCGGTTCAATGCCTTTCACAATCGAGGCGACAAAGGCCGTGCCCTTATCGTCTGGCGTTTTGCCGTGGCTGCCGACATTCACTGTCGGCAGCGCAGCAAGGGCGAGAAGTGAACAACCCAGCGATGGATCGTCGAATGATCGACGCTAATGCCACGCTCGGCCATCATCTCCTTCAAATCGCGCAGGCTCAGTCCATATGCCAGATACCAGCGAACGCACACCAGGATGACCGATCGGTCGAAATGCCGGCCTCTGAACATCACAAACCTCCGAAAAAATGTCGGAGGTCACTTGCCAGACAATCCGTAACGAAAAAGTTTGCAACAGAACCTCTTGTGACGTTGGCGGTAGAGAACCGGATCGTAGTTATAGTTTGCTTCGCATGAGCCGGAATCAAGGGGTGATGCCGTGCTGGACGAGGGCATCGCGGAAGCCCCCGATCGAGCTATAGGCACGATCCGCGAGCAGATGGCGGACTGGCGTCACGTATGTGCTCAGCGTCAGACGCGATTGCGCTCAAAACGTCAGCTTGAAGCCGGCCGACATGGTGAAGGCATAGAAGTCCATGCCAGCGCCATCTTTGAAGGTCGTGCTGCTTCGGGCGCCCGTCGGGATGTCGTACTCTGTCGCATCGCCTTTCGCGCGGAAGTACTCATCGAAATTGCCGGCTAGGAAGAGGCTAGCGCGGTCGGTGATTTGACAATCAGCCTTGGCGCCGAGCGAGATGAAGGGAATGGTACGGAAGTCGTCTTCGTACACTGTACTCGGCCAGTGATGGTCAATATCGCTTGGGTTGATCGAAAGGCCGCCGCGGAGCAGACCCGAGAGCGTCCAATTGCCGAATTTTGTGATCGATTCCGCACCAAGGAAAACGCCCGGATAGCGCTGTTCGTAATCGACGACCGGTCGGCCGTCCTGGAACTTACCGCGAGTGTCGCGGAAGCGTTTCTTACTATGTATGTACGAACCGCCATAGGCACTCCACTGCATGTTGGTGTATTTGAAGCCGCCATGCAGGTTGATGGTCGTGACATGGTTGATCACCAAGTCTCGGCCTCTTGCGAGGTCAAGGTTGATGTAGCGGTCAAGGTCAGTGTCGGGGTGGATCGACTGATCCGACCAATCTACTCTCGGCGCCAATGCCAACCAATCATAATCTACCATGTGGCTGTTGCCAGAGAAACCTACCACGGCGTTGGCTGAAAAGGTCCAGCCGTTTATGACGTCAGCCTTGAGGCCTGCCGTTAGAACCGGCGCGTTGGTTTCCCAAATCAATTTGCTGATACGATTGCCCCCCTCGTAGACAAGCTCGTTGGCCTTGAGCCACGTGTAGCCGACGCCGCCAAGAAACACGAAGCTCTTGTCGGGCGCTGAATAGATGGTCCGATCCGCTGCCGTGGCGACGGGCCGACCATGTGCAGAAGGTGCCCAAAGCAAGAATTGCAACTGATGATGTGCAGCGATTCATGGAGCGGCCTCCTTGGCCTCCCAAGGATCGGGATAGCCCGTTGTGATTTTTCCGTTAAACGTCGGCGGCTCTCAGCGCCCGTTCGCGGGGAGTTGTTTGTCGCGTCGACCATTCCTGGGCATTGGTGCAAAGACGTTGAACTCCGATGCGATGTCGGGGACGGCTTTGGTCATTGCCCTTTGTCGGTGCGCACCGCGCTCGTTGCCCGTTCTACATGGGTAGCGGTGGGCTGCCATGAGCTGGATCAATTTTAGGGCGAACGGCCTGGTTGAATTTCGGCTCGCGACCCCGTTGTGGAGCGAATTGCAGTGGCGTCGTCAAACCAGTCGGCGGGACATCGGTAGTCCCGCGGCGCACACGCCCCCCGGCCCTGCCGGTCATGCTTTCCCTGACCCCATCCCGAAGCCTGTCGAGCATGGCGACGTCGAGCCGAGGGGCAGTCTGCCATGCACCCCTGCTCCTCGGCGCGTTGCCTGCGCCGTTGCGGACCAGAGGTGTCGCTTTGCAGTTAATTAGGTTCTTCCTCACTTTGTGTGGTTCATTCGCTGTTAGCGACGGTGTCGCTATGGGCGGGCATGCGAAAGAAATCGAAATGGTCGCCCGGCCCAGGGGGCAAGATTCTGGGTGTCGCGCTCACTGTTGATGACGGTTGGGTTGTTTCTGCAGCCGGATCCGCGATCGGTATTTGCCCCGATTGTGGACGGCGAAGCCGAAGTAGGCATGGCTGGTCCCGCCGCAGCCTCCAGGATCTGCCAGTCCAGGGCAAACCGGTGACAGTTAAGCTTCTGCTGAGCCGCTGGCGATGCCCGCATCAAAAATGTGAGCGACGAACGTTTACCGATCGTCTGCCGACGGTTGCTTTCCCTTATGCGCGCCGGACGACAAGGGTCGTGGAGATTGTCGGCTTGCTCGGCCACAGCACCGGCGGCCGTCCTGGCGAGCGCTTGATGGAACGGCTTGGCATGCCGATCAGCGACGACACCATCCTGCGGCAGTTGAAGCGGGGTGCCGCGGTTTCTCATCGCAGCTCCGAGGTCCGGGTAGTAGGCATCGATGACTGGAGTTGGCGGCGGGCGACGAGCTATGGGACCATCATGGTCGATCTCGAGCGCCGCTCAGTTGTCGACATTCTGGACGATCGAAGCGTCGAGAGTGCGGCCAAGTGGCTGCGGGAACGTCCTTCCGTCGAGGTCGTTAGCCGGGACCGCTGCGGCCTGTATGCGCAGGCCGTCCGTGAAGGGGCACCGCAGGCCTGGCAGGTTGCCGATCGATTTCACCTGGTCCAGAACCTTCGCTCGGCCATCGAAGAACAGATGAGCCTTTCTGGGCGTGCCACCGGCAGGGCCATCCTGTCGGAGGATGCAATCGTCGACGCTGCGACACATCGCCGGCGCGCCCGCTTCGCGCACAGCCAATCTCGTCAGGAGATATTCGACATGCTCCACGCTTTGCGCCAGGAAGGGCTCTCCTACAGCGAGATCGCCCGACGGACCGGCTATGAACGTCGCAGCGTAACGAAGTGGCTCAAGTTCGAGGCTCCGCTAGACAGGCGACGAGCGGCACTGAACCGCACATCACCATGGTATTTCGAAGCCTTCCTTGCTCAATGCTGGAAAGAGGGGAACCGCCGCGGGCGGCATCTGTTTCATGACGTCAAGCAGCGCGGCTACACCGGCAGCTTCGCAAATCTGGAGCGGCTGCTGGGAGCCTGGCGGCGGGCCGAAAGGGAGCAGGCCAGCGATCTGCCGCCAGTTGCGTCGAAGTTGGAGCCGGTTCGAGATCCAGAAACCGGTCATGCAATCTCGCCAGTGGTTGCCGCAGCGCTGTGCATCAAGCCGCGTGGCCGGCTAACAGACCGGCAGGCAAGAAAGGTCGACACCCTGAAACAGGGGTCAAACGCTTTCGCCGAGATGCGACGCTTGGCGATGCGCTTCAACGGCATCCTTCGCGGCAAGAGATCGGCACCGCTGGATGCGTGGATCGACGATGCAATCGACTCTGAACTCGTTCCGATCATGCGGTTCGCCCGCGTCCTGCGCAGAGACATCGATGCCGTCAACAACGCCATTGAGCTGCCCTGGAGCAACGGACAGGCCGAAGGCCAGATCAACCGACTCAAGACCCTCAAGCGCGCAATGTACGGTAGGGCAGGCCCTGAGCTGCTGAGAGCACGCATGCTGCCGCCGCGCCACACAAAGTGAGGAAGAACCCAATTAAGTGCCAAGCGACATATTATGACTGACACTGTCCAGATGCTGTGGTAGAGCTTTGGACAATTATGGGGAGATGATTTTTTGCGATCCAACATGATCTAAAATACACGGCTCTGTATTTACGGTAATTCTCGGCACTTGCCCGTAATAGCCGGCGAAGGTTGAGTAAATCAACAGTATTATGGCTGCGAAACGCATGAAAAGGCTTTTTAGCTGGTTACGTGGCCGTCTTTGTTGTAGGTAAAATATGAATCCCAAGCCTCCAATTACTTCCGAGAACGTTACTGTCGTGTCTCTAACAGCCATTATTGTGGCTTATCTCAATCGAAACGATATATCGCCGGGCGACCTCCCACCGCTTGTGGCGCGCCTTCAGCACATTCTCAGCAAGGGTCATGACGATCCTTCCCTTGGTTTTGCGGAAAACAGCACCATGCAGGTAGGGTCGATTGTAGAAGAGGGAAAATCAGTACATGAAGAATATCTCGTTTGCCTGGAGGATGGTAAACGTTTCAAGTCGTTGAAACGACATTTGCAGAACAAGTACCATATGACACCTGATGAATACAGGCAGAAATGGCACCTCCCCCCCGACTATCCAATGGTCGCCCCTGCATATGCACGAGCCCGATCTAAAATCGCCAGAGACATCGGATTGGGAGTAACGATCTCGAAGCGCTGCCGCAAAAGTACCTAGAGCACTTCCTGTGATCGATGAATCGATTGTGATGTGACGGCTGCGTTTTGTGCTGATTCAACGTCCACCTCGATGGAGGTTGACGATGGGAAAAGCATTGAGCATGGATCTTCGGTCGCGGGTCTTGAAGGCTTCGGACGAGGGCATGTCGGCGCGGCAAGCGGCGGCGCGGTTCGGCGTGGGAGTTCCAGCGCGATCCGCTGGATTGCGCGGGCGAAGATCGGCGAACTGACGCCCCGCCCGCAGGGCCGCCGCCGCGCCTCCAGCCTCGATGCGCATGAACCCTTCATCGTCAGGCTGATCGAGGAGCGCAAGGACATCACGCTGAACGAGATGGTGGAGCGGCTCGTCGCCGAGCAGTCGGTGCGCATCAGCCGCAGCGCCTTGAGCGCCTGGCTTCGCCGCCACGGCTGGACATTCAAAAAAAGTCCGCGCACGCACTGGAGCAGGATCGCCCCGACATCCTGAACCGGCGCCGGGACTGGTTCGACGGCCAGCTCGACCTCGATCCGGCGAAGCTCGTGTTCATCGATGAGACCGGCCTCTCCACAAAGATGGCCCGCCTGCGTGGAAGAGCGCCGCGCGGCGAGCGCTGCCGGGCCGGCGTGTCGCATGGCCACTGGAAGACCACGACCTTCACCGGAGCGCTGCGGCTGACGGGCATGACTGCGCCCTTCGTCTACGACGGCGCCATGAACGGCAACGTGTTCCTGGCCTATGTCGAACAGGTGCTGGTCCCGACATTGTCGGAGGGCGACGTAGTCGTCATGGACAACCTGCCCGCCCACAAGGCCGCCGGCGTGCGCGACGCGATTGAGGCCGCAGGCGCGAGCCTGCTCTACCTGCCGCCTTACAGTCCCGACTTCAATCCGATTGAGAACGCCTTCGCCAAACTCAAGGCGCTGCTGCGAGCAAAGGCCGAGAGGACCATCAACGCTTTGTGGGACGCGGTCGGTGCGGTCGTCGACCTCTTCACCCCAGCCGAATGTGCCAACTACTTCAAAGCCGCAGGATATGAACCGGATTAAACAGGACGCGCTCTAGACGTAAGGAGAGAGGGGGCAAACCCTCCCCTCTCTCTCTCTCTCTCTCTCTCTCTCGTCATGAGAATGGCAGCGGCTCCAGCCTTCCGGTCCCCGGCGCGCAGAACAGATTTATCCAATCATTCTCATTGTTATTACCCTCGCCAGGGCTCATGTGAACAAAGAAGTCGGGTGAGACAACACGGCAGAACCACATCTTTGCGCCGCAGACCGTGATGGTCTTCTCGTAGACGTAGATGTTGTGAGAGACCGAGAGCAGGCTATCTTTCAGCGTTCCTTTTTCGATTTCGGGGCCGATGTGGAGGGGGGCAACCCGTATCTCCAGTTCGAAATCCGGCCTATTGGCCGCCCTGAAATCTGCTTTTAGCTTATCGCTTCCATACTCGTGCATGCCAAAGAATTCCATCTGCGGAAGCAACAGCGAGGTCTGCCATACCTCAGTAAACGCCTTCAATATCGCGGTCTCTGCGTCGTAGTCTGCGGCACAGCCGCACGCGAAATTGATAATGTCGTCCTCCTTGCGTGACCGGTACTCCGCAAACAGCACTGAAACGCCCTTCAAAAACGAGATGTCATACACGGTAACAGAACCCTCCCGCGTCATCTGCCGGCAGGTGGTGCCGGCTTTGCCGCGGCCGAGGAGATTTTCGTCAAGGGGCGCCATCTTATTGCAGCGTCGCGACACCCACATGGCGGTTGTACATTGCCGTTCAACGAATTCTAACAACGCCGATCGGAACGCCGTGGCGCGATCCGGGTGAATAGCACTGCCGGAGGTGTCGCGCACCGGCAGAAAATCAGCGTCGCGACAGCCGCTGAACCTGTGCAGAGAAAGATAGACGGCAGGATATAGGCACCGTTCGCCCGTCGAAAACCGCTGCACTTCGACAAGGTTAAAGGCGTGTTCTACGAGATCTTCTTTGGAGATATCGGGTTGGCAGGTCTGCAGCAATACGCCTAGGAGGGCCACTTGCTCCGCGTTTGAAAGTCCCATCTCGTGTAACCGCCCGGTATGGGTCGGCCGAATGGTACGAAAAGCGGCGTACCGTTCCAAATATTCCCCAATTGCCTTGATATGTGCGTCGCCATCGAAACCAAAACCATGCCCGTTGACCGCAAGACGGTCGACAGCCGAGAAAACGGCAGGTTCGTAAATGGAGGCAGGGTAGCTTGCCGACAGGCGGAATCTCGGCGTGTTGAGGTCGAAATTGCGGAAGCTATTGGACATTCGCGTCTCCCGGAAAACCAAACGCTTGAATGGCAGCGGGGAGAAGCAACCTGCTGTCCAGGCCACAGGTCTTGGTAAACTCATACTCGGAGAAGCCCGCCAAGACGCGAGAAGCAAACCCGTTTTCCTGAGCGACAGTTGCGATGTGATGATACATCGAACCGATCTCTAGTAAGGCGAGCCGATAGCCCCGCGACCTGTATTTGAAGGTCGCTTTCTTCAAATTGATGAAATAGGCGACGTAGAAAGCGGCCCCTTGAATGGTGGCGATGGCATTGTACCGATCCTGATCAAATTGCGCCGGCAGCAGTTCGAAGCGGTTGCTGCCCGCGAGGTAATGCGCGACAGAAAACGGAGGTATGCCCTCAACCATTTCGCTGGTTACTACGATGGCCTCAGCGCTATAGAGCGCGCCGCCGGATGGATATGGCCTGCGTCCCAAGCCATCCCCTCCAATTGCCTGGCCCATGATCGATGCAATCTTTTCGAATTCCACAATACCAAGCTGGCCTTCCTTGAGGGACGGCCAGCGTGAAACGGCTGTCTGCGTTGAGGTGGAGTGGCCGATGACGATGTCACTGAAATGGGAAAATCGAGATTCCTTAGTCTCTGCCAGAAGTAGCTTTTCCTTCGAAAGAAACGGCGCACTGATGCGTTGTTCCAGAGTGGACCCTGCGCAGGTAAAACAATGATGGTGAAAGGTGCGAACAGTATGTTCGACGTCAGGGTCGACGAACTGGCTGGTAAAACTGATCTGGTTCAAGGCTGAGATGTCGTCAGTCGGCATAGCATCTGCTCCCTCGTTCAAATGGTTCGCGGTTCCGCGCTGTAGGTGGAATGGGCTCCTCGATGGCGCTCAATGCGACCCGTATCCAGATTCATCTCAATGATGGTGCTGAGGTCATCGGGGAAAAGCGGTGCAACGCCGTCGGCAAGGAGGGGGCGAAGGCGCGTGTATAGGAGGTGTAGTGCTGCTGCCGCTTCGATCTCTAACGCAGAGAACGTTGGAACTGAGAGCGAGTTGACGGCATAGGGGTCAGAAAGGAAGAAGTCGGCCCAACTGGTTGGCTTGAAGCCTGGGTTTCTGTCGAGACCGGCCAGGTTATGAAGCCCGCTGAAATGGTCTGGCAAGCCCATCGACGCTGAGTAGAAACCGTCAATGACAAAGTGTCGAAAAACAAAATATGCGTGGAGTACGATGCACTCAGGGCTCCGCGCGCATGCGGCGTAGATTTCCCGCGCCATGGTTGAAGAATAGGCGGCCTGAATCGCAACGAGGAAGGTCGGATTGCCGATGAGCGCCAGGTCGTCAACCGAAGTGCAGAATATGGCGTCGTTGTTCTCAATGCACTTTCCCAAGGATCGCGAAATCTCATCCGAAGGGCAATAGATCACAACGCTTTCATCGGATTTCATGCGACGCAGAACTTTGAGCCGGGTCAGGAACTGCTCCGCTGCATCGACGGGCAGCGCGTTGCGCTCCAGAATTTCCGAGACACAGTGTTCATCGATGTGCGGCCGTATCGATGAAAATTCCCGCAGAGCCGCTGCAAGATTGGCATCGCTAATCGAAGCGGCCCCGGTCGGCGTGAACAGTTTGCAGACCCCGTCAATGTCGGCGGGCTCAAGCACAAAGGGCGATATTACGTACATAGTTTCCGATCCCAGAATAGCGACAGCGGTACCGATGCAGTGAATTGTTCTGCATGCGTAAGGCGCGTGTTCACCCCGGCGCTCCTGGCGCCGGGGTGGGGCTGGTCCAGATCAGGGGGTCTTGCTGCAGCTCGACGAGCCGGAAGACTTGCCCGATGCGCCGCTGCGGCTGGATCTGTCGCAACGTGAGGATGCTGCTGCCGAGGCAAGGCCCGGAGCGGCGTATTCGTCATCGAGGAACTCGACTGCCGTACCAAACTGCGGAGGGTTCAGGTTCTGATTCATAGAATTCTCCTTCTTCAGCGCACCGCACCTCGCGGTGACGGGCGACTCATAAGATCTAACTCCGATTTGTCAACGAGTATGTCTTGCTGTATATTATGATTCTGCTAATAAGTTCTTAGAGGCATATTGGTAGATATCTTTGTTTGATGGTAATTGTTGGGTAAAATGACAGATATATTAAAGGTACTACAGGTTGTGTTTCTGGTAATTACGCAAAATCGCAGGCAAAAGGCATTGCTTGCGCTGGTGATCCTCACCATTGCGGCGACAGCAGTAGGTGCTGCGATTTTTCCGGTGTTCTTTTCATTGGGTATTGATGCGCTCACAGAGGGTAACGGTCGGATCAATGCTGCCGTTACCTACATCCTCGCCTTCGGCATAGGCTTAACGCTGGTTGGAATCCTTGAGCAAATGCAGTGGCTTACCTTCGGGCCCATGAATCTGAGGCTCCAACGCCACTTGACTACCCATGTCTTTCAACATGCCGTCTCGTTACCTTACTACCGTCTCAAGACCTACACGACCTACGAGATCGGCCGTACGATAGAAAAGGGTTTGGATGCCGTCAGAGACATTACGTCGAATCTGACCTTTTTTCTGATCCCAACGATCATCGAACTGGTAATCGCGGCGTCGGTGATCGCCTTCATGATTGATTTTTGGATCGCAGGGTTTCTTGTCGTCGCGCTGATCTTGTACGGTTTCATCGCGAACATCGCTGCCGGGCGCATTCGCTCGTCGACGGAAGAAGCCATGGAAAGCGGCATCGATGCCTGGAGCTTCGGCCTCGACGGGGTGGCAAATGCCGAGCTGGTTCAACAATCGAATCTGGGTTCTGAATTCACCAGCAAACTTGACGACAAGCTGAAAGTGAACGATCGGGCCTGGGCAATAACGTTCCGACAGAGGGCCTACTATGGTGGTCTCCAGGCGCTCGTCTTTGGCTTGGTCGTACTTGGCGTATTGTGGCGCGGCGGTGTCAATGCCGGGGAGGGTATTCTCAGCATCGGGGAGCTCGTCCTGCTGAATACCTACATTATTCGACTGCTGCAGCCGGTCGAAACGTTTGCACGCGTATATCGTGACGTGCATGCGGCCCTCGGGGAGGCCCAACTTCTTGCCGATCTGCTGGCGGTCGACGTTCCGGCACCAAGGAACGTCTTGCTGCCGTCGGGAAAGCGGCCCCTCACCCTGGAACTTCGCGATGTTTCAATTGATGTCGCTGACCATCGGGTGTTGTCCGGCCTTAGCTTCAGTGTTCAGCCGAAGGAACCGCTCTTCATCGTGGGGCCGTCGGGTGTTGGGAAAACCTCTCTTCTCAAGCTCTTATCCTGCCTGACCATGCCGAGCGATGGGGAGTACCTGATAAACGGGAAGCCTGTTTCGGATGACAATGCAAGCGCGCTGCGGGAAGACATCGCGGTGGTACAGCAGGACTGCCTTTTGTTCGATTGGACGATCCGGGAGAACATTGCCTTCGGCTATTCCGGACCGAAAGCGGAGATCGAGGAGGTGATTTCCATCCTTGGGCTGGCAGACGTCATTCATCGGCATGAGGCGCAAGGCGAATTAACGGTGGGAGAGCGCGGCAATCGATTATCTGGCGGTGAGAAACAGCGTGTGTCGCTTGCCCGTGCCCTACTGAAAAAACCGCGCCTGCTTCTTTTGGACGAGGCCACAGCTGCGCTAGACGAGGTTAACCGCAAGCGCGCTCTGGCTGCCATTGAGACGCTTCAAAAAGATAACTCGAGCGTGTTCATTACCCACGACCTTTCGTTGATAAAACCAATGTCACGCGTTCTCTTTCTTTGCGCGTCCGAGACGGCCTTTTACGGCATGCAAAACGAATTGCTGGCGGAAAATCCGACATATCGTCAGTTCATAGAAGGAATAGAGCGCAACAGTGGTGTGACTGCCGGCGTGTCCAAACCCGTTTACGGTGAGCGCGCTTAGGCGCGCTCCCTGATTTGATGCCGGCAAAAGTGATCGAGATACACTGAAAACGCTGTGGTGCACCGCCAGAACTACATGTTTTGTATCATCATAGCAATTCACAGGCATGACCCAAGCGGTCATATGCAAGACAGCTTCATCGAAGCTTTAATCGCATCGCTGCAGTTTGAACAATATACCCAGACCTTCGGATGAATTCGAGGCAAGCTCTTCGTAGAAGAGTTCGCCAATCCACATTCCTGGCTACTAACCGCGGACAATCTTCACGAACAGGCCGCCGCGATCTATACGGGCCGCGCCTCTTCGTCCATCATGACGAAGATTGATGCGGACAATATTATCCTTCAGCAGGGCCGGGGATCGATCGATCGGCATTTCTTCTCGGCGGCTTCGCCCTAGAGAACGCGATCAAAGCCTTCCTCGTCTACGAAAACCCCCAGTGGGTTTCGAACGGGCGGTTGTCGCGTAACCTGAAGTCACACAGCCTGACGGCGCTTCAGTCAAAGTCTGAGCTCGTTCCCTACAAGAAGCGGCACGTCTCGATCCTGAAGGCTTTTGAGGGTGGGCTAGACTCTTGGTTCCGTTACCCGTGCGCTCTCACGGTCGAGGAGACAAAGCAAGGGGGCAACCTCTACGACCACCTCTGGCGGGGATATTCAGTGGTTATGCGCGCATATGGGCGCAAGCTCACGGCGTTGCTCGGCAAAGGTTGGCACGGCCCACACGGTTTCTATGGGCGCTGGATGGCGGGGCTCAGCATGGCGACACGGTCGGAACTGACAGCGGCGATCGTCGAGCGTTATCGGGTAGCGCGTCGAGACGACAAGGGCCGGATTCTGGATGAGTTCGTGGCGGTAACCGGCTATCATCGCAAGCACGCGATCCGTGTTCTGGGCCGTCGCGAGAAAAAGCCATCCGGCAACAAGAGCCACAGCCTTCGTTATGGCAGCGATGTCCGCCAGGCTCTCATCGTGTTGTGGGAGGCATCGGAGCGGCTGTGTTCCAAACGGCTGCGACCGTTGATACCGGTCTTGTTGCCGGCGCTTGCGCGGCATGGCCGGCTTGGGCTGGATGACGCGCTCCGCTCTAAGCTGCTGACGGTTAGTCCAGCAACGATGGATCGGCTTTTGACCGAGGTCCGTATCGTCGCTCGCGGCGGTCAGCGCCGGCGTGCGGGAATGAGTTCAGCGGTTCGCCGCTCGGTTCCGGTGCGCACTTTCGGCGATTGGAACGATCCGCCGCCCGGCTTCGTCGAGGTCGATTTTGTGGCGCATTCGGGCACGTCTTCGTCGGGGAGCTTCGTGCAGACGATGGTGCTGACCGACATTGCCACGGGCTGGACCGAATGCATTCCGGTCCGCACGCGTGACAGCGGCAATGTGATCATGGCAATCAAGCAGGCCCGCGCACGGTTTCCCTTTCCGCTGCTGGGTGTCGACTTCGACAACGACAGCGCGTTTATGAACGCGTTGGTCGTTTCCTGGTGCCGCAGCGAGGATCTGGAGGTGACACGCTGTCGCGCTTATCGAAAGAACGATCAAGCGCATGTGGAGCAGAAGAACGGCGCCATCGTGCGCCGCCTTGTGGGCTACGGCCGGTTTGTCGGCACGGACGCGACAGCTGCCCTTGAACGCCTCTACGCGGTGGTGCGGCTTAACGGTAATCTGTTCCAGCCGTCATTCAAGCTGCAGGAGAAGACACGGATCGGTGCCCGAGTGATCAAGCGCTATCATCCGCCAGTTCCACCCGCGGCCCGTGTCCTTGCTCATCCAAATGTGGCCGAGGCCGATAAGGAGCGGCTACGGGCCTTGCTGGAGACAGCCGACCCGGTGCTGCTGTTTGCCCGCATCCGCGCCGCACAGGAAGAGCTTGGAAAGCGGGTCGATCGTCGTGGCCTGAATGCGAAAATCGAGGAGCCATTGGTTATCGATCTCCAGAGCTTCGCTGCGAACTTGAAAACAGCCTGGAAGAACGGCGAGACACGGCCAACGCATCGGCGGCCATATCGCCGGACCAAACCCTGGCCGAAAAGACCCAGCATGTACGAGCCCTTCGAGACGCGGATCAAGGAATGGCTGAAGGAAGACCCAGCCCTCTCGGCAGCCGCTGTGCTGCAACGCCTGACAGAGATCGATCCGGCCCGCTTCAAGGAAAAGAACATCAGAATGGTGCAACGGCTGGTGAAGGCTTGGCGCATGGAAATGGCTGGGCTGGTCATCCTCGATGGCGGCTGGATCAAGAGCTTGCCGGTATCACCTGCCGCCGCCGTGGCAGCTAATACGAGCACTGTCGCCACCGCAGCCCTCGGTAACATTGATCGGTGAGGCAATAGGTGGGGTCAAATCCTCGCTTCGCTTGACATGGGCATTGAGAGTGCAGAAGTGAACCTGAGCGCGCAGGAGAAAACTGGAGCAGAATCGCTGAGATCTGAAGTCAGCCGGAGTGATTTCAGTGAACCGCCTATAGCGCGAATCGACCCCTTTCGGACCTTGGTTCGAGAAAGGTCTACCGGAAGCAATGACCCAAACCGGCCCTAGGTGAGCCGATTTGTCGGCTCGTAAGCGGACATTCACTGGAACCAGCGGCTTTGACCCGAGGACGAAGCCGCTCGCGCGGCACTTGCGCGCGTGGCGAGGGTACAGCGATGATCTGAACGCCGTGCATTTGTGAGTTTGCGGTCCTGGCTGACGATTGGGGTCTTCTCAATCATCAGACAGGAGGTTTCCATGACGGAGGAGAGGACCACCCCGCTGCGCGAGCGGATGATCGAAGACATGCGCATCCGTGGGATGGGCGACAAAGCCCGGCAAGCCCATATCCGGGCCATCAAGGGATTTCGCCGGTTTTCTGAAGCGGTCTCCAGATACCGCCACCCCCGAGGACCTGCGCGCCTACCAGTTGCACATGACCAACGCGGGCATCACTCCGCCAACTTTCAACTCCCGCATCATCGCGCTCCGTTTTTTCTTTGGCACGACCTGCGGGCGCGAGGACATGAAGCGGTATATGCAGTTTCGCCGCCAGCCGCGGAAGCTGCCCGTGGTCTTGAGCGTTGAGGAGGTTTGCGACCTGCTGATGGCGGCCCCGGGGCCGGGCCTGAAGTATCGTGCAGCACTCAGCATCTCTTACGGGGCCGGGCTCAGGGCATCCGAGGTCTGTAACCTCAAGATCGGCGACATCGACAGCGATCGGATGCTGATCCATGTCGAACAGGGCAAAGGCCAGAAGGACCGTAAGGTCATGCTGTCGCCCGGGCTGCTCGAACTCTTGCGCGACTATTGGCGCGAGGCACGACCGCAGGGCTGGCTGTTCCCTGGCAAACCCCGGATCAACCCGATTTCGGCACGGCAGCTCCACCGCGCCTTCACCTCGGCCAAGAACATGGCGGGTATCGCCAGGCCGGCCACGCTGCACACGTTGCGGCACAGCTTCGCCACGCATCTTCTGGAAGCGAACACCGATGTCAGGGTCATTCAGGTCCTGCTCGGGCATGCCCGGCTCAACACCACCGCGATCTATGCCCACGTTGCCACCAAGACGATCCGCGGCACGGTCAGCCCGTTCGAGACGTTGAAGAAGCTTCAGGACCAAACGCTGCGACGCGGATTGGAGTAGCGCTCCGGGGCGGGTGTCCCGTCAGAAGCTGGAGATCGCTGACATCTTCCGCAAATACGGCCCCGCGTGGCGGCGAGCCAATGCCGGGCATGTCAGCCTGACCCAGCTCAAGGTCATGTCAGCGATCGAGACCTGTCGAACCGAAGCTCTCGGCGGGCATGTGGCGGCTTGCACCAAGTGTGGGCATAACCACATCGCCTATAATTCCTGCAAGAACCGGCACTGCCCGAAGTGTCAGGGACCAGCCGCGCGAGACTGGATGGCCGCGCGCGCCTTAGACCTGCTGCCCGTGGAGTATTTCCACGTGGTTTTCACCCTGCCTGCCGAGATCGCGCAGATCGCCTACTGGAACAAGAAGGCTGTCTACGACCTGCTGTTTCGGGCATCGGCCGAGACGGTGACCACAATCGCCGCCGATCCCAGGCGCCTCGGCGCGCGGATCGGCATAACCGGCGTGCTGCACACATGGGGCTCGGCGCTGACCCACCACCCGCATGTGCATATGATCGTGCCCGGCGGCGGGTTGTCACCGGATGGCCAGCGCTGGATAGCCTGCCGCCCCGGGTTCTTTCTGCCCGTACGAGTCCTGTCCAGGCTGTTCCGACGATTGTTTATTGAAGGACTGCTGGCGCTTCATCGCGCTGGCAATCTGGCCTTCTTCGGGGAATTGGCAGGACTGGCAGAGGCGGATGCCTTCGCCGCCTGGCTCGCGCCGCTGCGCAAATCCGAATGGGTCGTCTACGCCAAGCCCCCGTTCGGCGGTCCCGAGGCTGTGCTGGCCTATCTCAGCCGCTACACCCATCGCGTGGCGATCTCGAACAGCCGCCTGATCAACGCGGATGCCGAGACGGTCACCTTCCGCTGGAAGGATTACCGGATCAAGAACGGTGACCGTCAGAAGGTCATGCGGCTGGCCACCGACGAGTTCATCCGCCGCTTCCTGATCCACGTGCTGCCCGACGGGTTCCACCGCATCCGGCATTACGGCCTGCTGGCCGGAGCAGGCCGTAAGGCCATTGTCACCAAGATCAGGACATTGCTCGGGGCGGAAACGCCATCGCAGGATGAAGCGCCAAGCGCCGAGAGCATCCCGCTCACCCCGAGGGAGCCATGTCCGCACTGCGGCGGCCCGATGCGCATCGTCGAGATATTCCGTCGCGGCCAGCAGCCCAGATCCCGTGCGCCACCGAGGGAAAAGGCCGCATGACGAGATGCCCGTCAGTTTGCCCAAAGCTGATCCCGATCTGCCCTGTATTTCGGGACAATGTCGCCTTACACCAAGCTTTGCCGAACACGGCAAAATCGCCGAGACACAACGGCAGACGGACTCAGGAACCAACCCCAATCACATCATCGGCAGCTTTTGGGCAAACCCAATTGCTGCTGTCGTACCTGCCGATCACCGCCAGCCCCGCGCTTTCCCCATAGGCTCGACCCAGCCCCCCGCGGCCTCCTCCTTGGGAGGTTTTTCAACGCGGGCCGACACAGGCCCAGCCGCCACCGTCACGCTGCGGCCCACATCGAAAAACCTTCACCCAAGCAGACTCTCGCAAACGAAGCCGTGCATGACAGCTTTTGCGCCCCATTCTTGTCCTTCAAGCAATCGCATAACTTCGCCAAAAGCAGTCATTGCTGAAATCAGGCATCGATGTAGGAACTCAAATTGCATTCGGGTTTGGCGCATCGGGGTCGGGATAGATCGTGCGGGGGCGACGCCCGTGATTGCCCAAACATTGACCCTTTCCAGCCCGTGCGCTGTCTCGTACTTCAACCGAACGCCGTTCAAATCCTCGACCGAATGAGCGGCGACGAGCTCGGAAAGGCGTTCCTGCAACTTGGTCACAGCCGCTCGCCGCTCCCTTCGGGTTGAGCGTCGTTTTCTGTTTATGGCTGGACGTATTTCTTCGCCCGCTTGTCGTAAGACTTCGCCCTCGGGCGGCTGATCCATCAGGGCCGGTATTTGCGGGGGGGAATGAACTCGAGCCGGGGCGCGGCGGCGCTACGCTTACTCATGCCCGGCAAAATCTAGGCATCTGACTCGTATTTTAGGAGTCCCTAAAACGCAAAAGCCGGCTACTCCCTTCGGAGTAGCCGGCGCTGACGAATCTCAGTTGGCGAGCTAGAGAGAGAGAACGATGGATTCAAGAAAAATCGACATGCCGACCTGGCCTAAGAGGTGATCGGCAATGCCACCTGTCGTACAGCCGGATGATTGCTATCCAGATCGGTAGCCCCAGAAGAAATACTATGTCGAAGAGGATTTCGCGGGTGCCCGAGTGGTCTACCTTCCTCATCGAAAAGACCTCCATGAGCCGGGGCTAATTTACTGCGCCGTCCGGTGGGAATGTCAATCTAGCGGCGCTGTATGACACCAGTCTAAACGCAAAAGGCCCACGGCTCGGAAAGAGACGTGGGCCCTCTAAGCTAGGCGCATACAGCATTGGAGGGCGTTGCGCCGCCGCGGAATGGAAACAAGTTCCGCAGTCGCAATCTGCGGTGCGCCGGGTTAAGCCCACGTTAAAAGCGGGTGGTCCGGTGCGCAAGAAAAAGCCCGCCGCCCAAGGTTTCAAGGAGTGCGGCGGGGGTGCCGGGCTTTTCTTGGCTGAATATCAGCTCGGCGGCGTGCCGTTTTCGGCGAGCACCGCGCCGACGAGATAGAGCGATCCGCCGATCAGGATGCGCGGTGGCGTTTCGCTTGTGTCCCAGGTGTCGCGCAAGCAGCATCAGCGCGTTGGCGACCGAACTCATGGGTTCGGCCGATAACCCTGCCTCTTCGGCGCGCGCCGCGAGTCCAGAGCGTCCTATCGAGGACAAAGCATGTTGCCTGCGGCATTCCGAATCACATCCGAGATGAGGGTTGCTACGTGGTGGGTTGGAAGGCAGGAGTGGCGCCAACGGCACGCGGCCGTTGCAATAGTAGGAAGGAAATCCATGCGACCGATCACCCGTCATACCCTCTGCGCGCTCGCTATCCTGTTTGGTGCACCACACGCCCATGCTCTAACGTGCAGCGAGTCGGACCCGCTGAAGCCCACGATGTCGTTTGGACAGGACATCGTATACGGCGAGGTGACCACGATCGATAAGCATCCTTGGCAGGTCGCACTCATTATTGACGGGGAATTTGCATGCGGTGGATCGGCGATCGGAGAGGAATGGATCGTCACAGCAGCGCACTGTTTAGCGGATGAAGCAGACGACGTGAAGGTCGAGGTCAAGGTAGGCGCTACGGATATCAATGATGGCGATTGGTTCGATGCAAAGGGTTTTGTTGTTCACGAAGAATATAACCCGGACACATGTGAACATGACGTGGCGCTGGTGCGGGTGCACAGTACGCGACCCGCAAAGGTCATCCGCCTTGCTACCTCCAGTACGCAAATTGCTATTGGGGAGAACCTTACTGCGACGGGCTGGGGAAATACAGAAGGTGGAAAACCATCAAACCATCTCCTAAAGGGCACCGTCCCATACGTAGACAACAGGACGTGCAATGGTCCGCACTCATACGATGGTGGTATCTTTCCTGGGATGATGTGCGCCGGACGCGCCAGCGGCGGGACCGATTCTTGCCAAGGGGACAGTGGAGGTCCTCTGACCAAAGGCAATAGCCCAGAGGACGCAATCTTGGTTGGAATTGTATCGTGGGGGGCCGAATGCGGAAAGACCTACGGTGTGTATACGCGTGTGTCGGATTATCGCGAGTGGATCATGAATCATATCGGTGACTGAGGCGGCGAGTCGTGACGCGTGCAGGGATGGAAAGTTCACGTTGCCGCGTCCATCTGAGCGCGCAGAATGTCCGACTAACCGGAGTTCGGCTTAACAGGTATCCTGACCATGTCCCATGAATGCTGTGCAGGCTAGGACGCCCCGAGCGGGCCGCGCTGGGCCCGTCAGCGAAGCCGGGAGCTCTGATTAGACCCGCCGGAGATCAGGGCGGCGGGCTCTATCCAGCGGCACTGTATGACGCCAAATCCAAAAATGCAAAAGCCCGCGCCTCCGAAGAGACGCGGGCTTTTCGATTTGAATGTTTTGATGTCTATTCGGCCGGCGGCTGACCGGCAGGAAATCCGCTTCGGCCGGCGTGGGCAGCATTCGGACTACTGACCACGTCGGCCGGGTTTCACCTCGCTGTCGGCTTGTTCCGCTGCGCATTCGGCTCGATGAACCGGTGCATGGGCTCCACCCGCACCATATTTTCCTCCTGTAGACCGCCTGTTGCGCTTGCGCTCTCGCATTGCGTGGGACTTGAAGCGTTTCGACTAAAAAGGCACGATGTTCGAGGGCAGATGGAGAGACGTTGATGCGCGGGCTGAAAGGAAAAATGCTCTTCGCGGCGGTTAAGCCGTTCATGGGTCGGCCAAACACGCCAGAGACAGTAGAAGAAATCGGGGCGGCGCTTGAGAAGGCCGAACAAGACTACGCGGCCTTGATCGCCGATCTGACGCGTGACTTGACACAGGAAGAGCGCGAACGTCTGATCGGCAAGTTCGCGCCGGAAGACCGTCACTTGATGTAGGGATTAACCCAGCCGGTCGACCGCGTCGGCGGCGACAGGATCAGCCCCACCTTCTTGCCGCCGCACTTCGAACATTTCAGCTTCGGCGTGAGGTGGTCGTGCATCACCGAATGGTCCCGGCCCCAGCTTGTCGCCGCTAGCCAAACTTCACACTGCTCGCCTTGAGGTCCGCCTGACTGCCCGGCGCGGCTTGGCCAGTTTCCGTCGCTTTTAAAAGTGCCGGCGACCTTAACCCCTCGATGTAGTTACAAAGACGCTCGCCTGTATTTCCAGAGTAAAGCTGGCTGTTTCTCGCGAGAAAGGCATGCCGCTGGGCAGTGATATCGGCACGGGATCAAGGCCGTGCGGCCGGAGTCGACCCAAAGCGGAAGCTCGCTTGCTCCGGACCAATTCACGACCATGACCCTTTCGAGACCTTCCGAGGCCGATTTTCTTTCCCGGAACCGGACGTTGAGCGCAACCAGTATTGATGACCCAAGTCGGACGACGAAGTCTCTGAGCGGAATGTCGGCATTCTTGAGGATAGTGCGCGTCTTTAGGGGCGGCCTGCATCAGAACTTCACCGTAAATCCGCCCAATCATCCATCTATGATGGTCCCTCTGCTCCTCACGTTTCGCAATCCTTAACCAGTTTAAGGACCGCCGGTTGACCCGGATTGCGACTCGGCGTCAGTTGGCAGCACCAATATCGAGAGGGGCCACTCCATGCTTTCGCGCCGTCTTTTCTGCGGCTGCCTGCCGCTTGCCGCGGCGAGTTTTGCCGCGACCAACGTATACGCCCAGTCGTCCGCATGCGACGTCTACGATCGCGAGCGCCAGCAGAGTGTCAGCCCCGATGCGGCAATCGAGCTGCTGAAGGCGGGCAACGAGCGGTTCGTTGCCGACAAGACGATCAACTGCGATCTGCTGGCGCAGATCAAGGCGACGGCCACGGCACAGGCGCCGTTCGCGGCGATCGTCGGCTGCATGGATTCGCGTGTGCCGCCCGAGTTGGTGTTCGATCAGCGCATCGGCGACATCTTCTGCGCCCGCATCGCCGGCAATTTCGTCAACACCGACATCATTGGCAGCCTCGAATACGCAACGAAGGTGGCCGGCGCCCGCGTCATCGTGGTGCTGGGGCATTCCGATTGCGGTGCCGTCAAGGGAACGATCGACAACGTCCAACTCGGAAACCTCACCGCCACCCTGGCCAACATCCGGCCGGCCGTCGATGCCGCGACGAGTGACGGCGAACGTAACTCGAAGAACAAGCACTTCGTTCAGGCAGTGGCGGAAAAGAACGCCGAGCTCGCCGCGCAACTGCTGACGTCGAACAGCCCGATCATGAAGGAGATGGTCGAAGCCGGAGAACTGCGCATCGCCTGGGCCATGCACGACGTGGCGACCGGACATGTCGTCTTCTCCGGCCAGGCGTAGGAATCGCAAGGCACTCGCCGGTCCGTAGGCGAATGACCGCGCAGCAAGCTCACAGGCATTCGGGCCGGTACTACACCTGCTCCACCGCAACCGCGATCCCTTGTGCTACCCCGATGCACATCGTGTCGTAAGCTTCGCCTTGCGGTTCCCTGAGTGTAAATCGGCGGGGGGCTTCAGGGCCGATCGGCGCTATAGGTCATTGAAATCTCAGTGGTGGGTGGGGTCACGCAGGGACGCCGATTCACGAGTTCGCTTGCCTCGGCAGAATTCACGCCCATGATCCCTGAGGAGAGCTTCGTGAATAACAGTCTATCGCGCCAGCCAAAACTGAGAAATGTCATGAATTTCGGGCTGCGCATTCGATGGCAGTCGCTTGCGCCTCCATCAGTTCGCTTGGATTTGCTTGGTTCTGTGGCAAACCGTCGGCGATTTCATACCAGGGAACCTTCGACTCGATGAAGACATGCTCCGTTTGGCCCCAAGCTGCATCTCTTGTGAGCGGCCAATCCTCCGGGTGATCAAGCGAGCCGAACAAGATCCAGGCGTCCGGATTGCCGTCATAGACGAACACGAGCGGAGAACCGCACTCCGCGCAAAAGCCCCTCCGTGCGAAGGCGCTGGAACGATAATATTTGGGTTCGCCTTTCGTGAAGGCGAAGGCGGAGCCCGCAAACTGCACAGTGGCCTGGAAGAGACCGCCATAGCTCTTCTGGCACATAGTGCAATGGCAATAGTAGCCCTTGATCGGGGGATCGGTCGACACGTAACGCACAGCACCGCAGAGGCAACCGCCTGTGACCGGAAGGTGTTGGTTCGCCATCAATGAATCCTCCAAATCAGTACCCGGCGGCTCTTTGATCACTTTACAGCTAGCAGTGCTGACCGTCGATCACCGGCTGTGAAACGGGGGAATATTGGCGCTAGTCAGACCGGCCCGGCATGTGTCAGCAGCCGCGGCCGACTCCGGCCCAAACGCGAAGGTCCGCTTCTGAGAAGCGCCAGGAACGTCGCGACATGGCGCGACCGAGCCGGCCGAAGGATTGGGTCCCGCCGCACTGCCGCGGAGCGTTCTGCGGGGTTCTGTTGCAAACTTTTTCGTTACGGGTTGTCTGGCAAGTGACCTCTGACATTTTTTCGGAGGTTTGTGATGTTCAGAGGCCGGCATTTCGACCGATCGGTCATCCTGGTGTGCGTTCGCTGGTATCTGGCATATGGACTGAGCCTGCGCGATTTGAAGGAGATGATGGCCGAGCGTGGCATTAGGTCGATCATTCGACGATCCATCGCTGGGTTGTTCACTTCTCGCCCTTGCTGCTGGAGCGCTTCAACCGGCGCAAGCGCGCAGCGACCGGCAAATGGCATGTTGATGAAACCTACATCAAGGTCCGAGGGCAGTGGATGTATCTCTACCGCGCTATCGACAGCGTCGGCGACACGGTCGAATTCTATTTCAGCGAACATCGGGATTTGCCGGCGGCCAAGCGTTTCTTCAGGAAAGCGCTGGAGCGCCATGGGCGTCGCGATCGTGTCGTCATCGATGGTAGCCAGACCAACCAGGAGGCGATCGTTTCCTGCGATACGACACATCGATTGCAGGATCGCTGCAGGCGCCGACCGAAGCCGATCCGAATCCGCCAAAGCCAATACTTGAACAACCGGATCGAGCAGGACCATCGGCGGATCAAGCGCCGTGTTCGGCCGATGCTCGGCTTCAAATCTCCCGCAGCCGCAAGCATCATCCTCGACGGCATCGAAATGCTTCACATGATGCGCAAACGACAGGCGAGGTTCGCCTTCAACCCAAATCCGTCATTGGCCGAGCAGTTCGATATCCTCGCCGCCGCATAAGCACCGCCCGCCATCTCTTCTTGCTTCAGTTCAACAAAAATTTGCAACAGAACCGTCGATCCTGCGCAACACGCCGCTGCATCGACCTTCGGTGCTCACCCCGAAATCGCTGCGGCGTATGCTGCAGATCACTGAGGGCATCACGGCCAACATCTTCCACATGATCAACAGCCTCGCCGTCGAGGCCGTCGAAAGCGGTCGCGAGCAGATCACCAACGAAGCGGTCGAAAACTGGGTGCCGGAGTTCGATGCCGAGGCGGCATTCGCATGATGCGGGGAGCCGCATCCCCGAACAACAGCTGTTCATACTGCCGAAGCCGGGAATCTAGATCCTTAATTCCGGCACGCAAGGCACGCTACTGTAACATCTGAGTTGAAGGTTGGTGGAAAGGTACTCTGCCGCTCGCACCAGGTGCAGGGGCATGCCTCGGTTGCGCCATCCTCTGCTATTCATGGCGCTTCCTGTCGAAACGGGCGCACGCGATGATCATGGAAAGAGCCGACGGAAAATTGCTCCCCCGCCGGCACAGTGCTTCAGCAGGCTTGGGCGGGGGAGCTTGGGACAGCCTGCCGACGCACTGTTGGAGCGGACCATAATTTTGTTTGTGTCCGGCTTGTGGCGGAAATCCATTTTGCCGCGGAACCGTTTGCCGCAGCGGGCCGTAGCCGTTGGACATGAGCCTCACATCTCCGGAGGCAGTTCCTCCCCCCTGGCAACCGCTCTTTTTTTGGAACCACCAGAGTCAACCGGGAGAGATGAGCACGCCGACGTATTGCGCCGGCATGCGCATGCGGGTGTTGTCGCGGCGAGCCGATATCGTGGATACGCAGCGCAAGTCTTAGATGACAGGCTCGTCCGAGCGGGGACGATCTGCTCGTCGCCTTGATTACAGCCACGAAATGCGGGCGAACAATTGCAAGAGGCACAAGCTGGCGGTCGCCATCGTCGTCATGATTTTTCATTCTGCATCTCGATTGGTCTGGTGTTCCAGTCGGGTGGGGTCTGATCGAGAATGTTGCGAACGAAGAAGTCCAGGAGTTTGCGCTCAGTGTAGATGCCTGGCGCGTTGTGATCGGCACCAGGCACATAGACCATGTCGAAATCTTTTCCCGCCTTGATGAGTCGGTCGGCAAGCTGCAGCGAGG
>NZ_JBVVQQ010000042.1:0-29909 GCF_055811135.1 Mesorhizobium sp. WSM4817
GTATAACCCATGTCAAGGCAGCCAAGCCGGCGGCGAAGGCAGCCTGACCGTCTGAACAGGGGAAAGATGATTAAACTTCGTATCGCGGCGGCCATATCGCGCTGCTTAACCGCCCCACAAAGCCTTATGATTTCCGAGCAGCAAGGCGAGTTGCTGTCTTGAGGCTTGGCCCGAAATCGAGGTCCTGCAGCGTGGCGCATGGCTCGGGTCGCTGCTCGTGGCCTCGCTGCTGCGGTACGGGTCCCTCACCGCCCCACCATCTCGCCCGCCTGCACCTCGGCGCCAAAAACATGGGTGATTATGTATTTGACCGACGCGAACGGCCGTCTTGTGCCGCTCTGCCCATTCCCCTGCGATAGCGATCATTCCACCGGTGGAGGGCCAATGCACCACCGAAGTATACAATCCAAGCTTTCAGCAACCAAGCTTTGGTCGGAGTAGTGCTTGTCAGCGTCTTGGGTGACGGCTGGAGCTGGCGCGGTCATTACAATGGCCAACGCCGTGGCAGCAAGTATGATTCGTGGCCAATGAGACCGCAATTTCTGGAGCTTCGAGCGCCCTACAGCGTCTTTTTCTGAGGTAGGCATTTTTCGTTTTCCTTTTGGATCATCGCGGATTTGAAGAGGATCTGGTGTTATGTCCCGTTGCGAGAGCCGGCGAAGCGGCCGATATTCAATGGTCGAGTCCTAAGTTCTCCTGAATGTTTGTTTTACGAGAACCCTTATGGCAGCCCTAGCTGACAACAGCCTGAAAGCGGTCTGCGCGATGGCGTCTGTGCCGATCGCAGCGAGATCCAACGGAGCTGGGGCGTCCCATGGGATGCGCAGCCTGTATTGCGTTCGGACGAATGTCATGTGAACTCCTGGGCTAAAGACTGCGCGACGGGCCATGTCGGAACACGTATCATGGCTATGAATATGCAATTGGCATGCCACCAAACGGGTTGTGAGCAGCGACCACAAATCGGAGGAGTCGCCCCCTGGCCGGCTTGATCCTAACCCTTAGGATGTCTGGATCTGAACACAGATTGTCGTCAATCGGACTCGGACAAAATGCTGTGACCAGCTTTGGCACCGGCTGACGCCAGAGTCCTCGGTTGAGAATTGCGCGCCTGAGCGCGTATGGGGCAACGGGCGATCGCCGAGGCCGGTCGAGTTGCGCAGCCGTGTGTTGCTGTTAGCGTGGCGGCATAGCCGCAGGCGTGAGCCCGCCTCGTAGCAGAGGTGGATCCCATTGGCTTTCATTTCAGCCCTCGATGCACAGGAGAGTTAGGACACACGCCCCCCGCGCTTGGGATGAGTACAGCGAATTCCGCGAGTCAAACGAGTTCGGCTTCGTCAAATATACAATCGTCGACACCGATCCTGATGGATCGAGCCTCGATGACCAAATCAACCATCTTCAAACTGAAGTGTTCAATATTGCCGAGAGCTACCGGTCCGACATTCGCGAGGTCGGCGGTCAGCAACGATCCTGGTGATCGCCGCATCTTTCGTGTTCACATGGCCACAGTCGGCCGCATCGGTGCCGAGATCAGACCAGAAGTCGCTGATCGTTTATGTCAGTTGGCAGTTTTCGCAGCAACGTACGCCATGATGTGAGTCGTGTCTTCCAAGCGCCGATTTGGCCGGGTAGGGTTTGCAAGGGGGCGAACAACCGGATGAACGAACGGAATGATACTGGAAAAACTGCGCGCCTGCTGGAGATTTAGCCCGACCGTCGATAGGAATGTCGCCCTGGTCGAAGGCTTTCTGAAGGGCAAGAGTTTCGCCGACCTGGCGCAGGAACATAGCCTGTCGAAATCGAGGGTGCGCCAAATCATCGAGAAGGCTGATCGGCTCGTAGGCGGCGGCATCCTGACCAAGGCTGAACCGTCCAAGGCCTCGCCTCGATCCGATTTCAAGGTCGACTATCCATATGTGTGGAACCTGGCCGAGATGCACCGGCTGGGTAGCGTCACCCCGCATCATTTCTTTGCGGAGCTGGAGCGCGCCGGATCGCTGGAGCGGCTGGTTGACAAGATGAAGCGGTTGCCGTGGCGCGCACCAACGACACGTGAGCTGGCGCGCCTCGTGTGGCAAAAGGGGGAGCATGAGGATTTGTGGGGCGGGCTGGAACGAAGTATGTCGTCACCGTTGAATTTTGACGGGGCCGGCGGATGTGAAAAGGGCAAAACGGGCAGCGACGAAAACTGCCGGAGAGGCGGCAGCCTCGGAGGATGAGATTTCCATCCTGCAATTCCGCATCTGGCTGAAGGACGTGAGCCCCATGGTGTGGCGTAGGGTTCAGGTTCCCTCGACGATGACGCTACGCGAGTTTCATGGCGTCCTTCAGGTCGCGATGGGATGGGAAGGCATACACCTTTACCAGTTCGTCATTCACACGGTGCGGTACGGCTCGTGGGAGTCGGGTGCCCGCTTTCCGGCTATCCCACTTGGCAATTTGCAACTGCGTAACGGCAGCCGGTTCCTGTACGAGTACGACCTCAACTTCCCTTGGGAGCACGAGGTCCGGCTAGAGCAGCGCCGGCCTGTCAAACCCGGAGCTCACTATCCGGCGTGTACGGGCGGCGACGGCAACTGTCCGCCTGAGGATTGTGGTGGACCGGAAGCCTGGATGTGGCAGAGGGACGAGGCGCTCGGGCCTGACCTCCATGAGGATCTCGCCACAGCATTGGAATTCATCACGGAAATCGGCGACACCCGGTCCCTTGCGGTCCTCGATGATCCGGACCGCGCTTGGGAATTACAGGAATTGCGGTTTCGGATCAAAGGCGGAGCTACACTTGTATGGGGCGATGATTGTCAAGCTTGCTCCTGGTTCGTTTCCTCATCTCCTCGTTCGGGCTTGGCGACCATCTATCGTGCCGACCTGGCTTCGAACTGGCCGCCGCGCGCAGTGACGGTCAAGGGTGGGGCCGCAGGCCCCCATCGCGAAGCGACTTGTCCTTGACGGTCACGAGCACGGGCGGCAGGCTTTTCCGGGTCGGCACGAGCCGTTTCCAGTGGGGGCCAAATGCCGACGACAGATTTCCGAGGCGAGCTCGCCGAGCCAGGCGCGAAGGTCGCGCGGCAGACTTGTATGCGGTAGATCGCAGTGGGATCTGACCATGATGCAGCATGCGCATCGGTGGCGAAGCTCCGGGGCGGCGGGGCCCATTCTACGCCGGCGGTCCGAAGGACCATGTGTAGCTTCGGGTTGCCGCCACCTCGGATCGTCATCGGCAGACCCTGCTGCGGGCCCGCCAATTGGGGTGTGCCTTGTTCTCCCTCTTCCCACGTGCCTCCATCACGCCGCACGTACGATGACGCCCTGCGGCACCTCGCCCGCGGTGACGAAACGCCACAGCGCAATCAGCAGCTTGCGTGCCAGCGCCACGATCATCGTCTTGCGCGTGGTTTTGCGGCCGTCGCTCGTGCGCGCCTGGAACCATTGGGCCAGGTCGCTGTCCTTCTGGAACAGGAGAAAGCGCCACGCCAACTGGATCATGCCGCGCCGCACGCGGGCATTGCCGGCGCGCGCCAGCCCTTTCTCGCGGCGGCGTTGGCCGCTCTCGTCTGGCGACCCTGTCAGCCCAGCATAGCGCGCCACGGCGCGGCGGTCGCGCAACGGGCGCGACAGGATCTCGTGGACCAGCATGTCGGCGGTCTCGACGCCGATGCCGATGATCCGCGCCAGCAGGCGAACCATCGCGTGACCGTTCTCCGCAGCCGGAGCCGGAGCCGGAGCCGCCAGCCGGCGCAGGCGCTCCTGTTCGATGGCGCGGATCTGCGCGCGCACGAGGCTAAGGCGCTCAAGGAAGCGGTAGAGCTCGGCGCGGGTGTTGTCCGGCAGCGGCGTTCCCTCCGCCGTTCGGATGCTCTCCAGCCTGTCCGCCGCCTGGCGCAGGCTCAGCCGGAAGCTGCGGACCCCGAAGCGGGCGAGGATCGCCTTGGCGCGGTTGATGAGCCGCGTCTGCTCGCCGACCAGAGTCCCCCGCTCGCGGTTCGGCCGCCGCGCGTCCTCCTCTTCGAGTGTCGGGATCGCAGCCATGGAGCAATGACGTTTCTCGCCGCGCAGCCAGCCGAGAAAGGCACGCATCAAAAGCTCGGTGTCGAGACGATCGGTCTTGGCGCGGCGGTGCTCGCGCGACACTGGAACGCTCGAGGGATGGATGGCATAGGCATCGATACCCTGCGCCCGCAGCCAGCGCGCCAGCCAGAAGCCGTCGCCGGCCGCCTCATAGGCGACGGCGATCCGCTTGATCGTATGCCCGGCCCGGCCGGCTTCGTCGCGCCAGCGCTGCAGCAGCTTCAACAGTGCTGGCGCGTCGGCATCGATCTTCTTCAGCGGCTGGCGCTTGAGACCCGGAACAAGCGCGGCGACGAGCCACTTCGCCTTGCTGATTTCGATGACGGCGATGATCGTGTTATCCTGTTCGAGAGCGGTAAGGGACCGGCTCGTGTCAAAAGATTGCGACATGGGGCGCCTCCTTCTGATGGTGGTTTTGACAGCGCCGAAGGATGCCACACCCTCGCCGCTCGCCCCATAGCATCTGCTGGGCCAGTCGTTCGAGCGGCGGAAAGTGAATGATCGCCTGCGGCAGAGCGAACATCTGATCCTCATGCACCAGCAGATGTGACGGGCCTGATGACCTGATCTTTCGAAAGAAGATTGGCCCCAGAAGGGCGGCATCATCACCGCGAGTGTTGATGCCCGAAAGCAAGGCTGGGATGGCGTTTGCGGCCTGCTTGATCGAGATCATGTCGGTTTACCGGACGATTTTCGGATTGCTAACTGATGGTCTTTATCAGCGTTTCCGGCAGGCCGCAGAGGAGAAACGGGCGTCATGGGCGCAATCAGTTTTCCACTCCGGTCATTCTGGAAAACTCATTGCGAGGACATGAGATGCGGGCGCGGCTGGTTCTGGAGATTATGGGTGACGATGGTGAGATGATTGCAATGGAAACCGTCGCCGATCTGGTGAAGGTGACGAAGGGCGCCGAGGATCTCGGTCTGTCGTTGTCGGAGGCGAAAGGCCTTCTTACGAAATTACAGCAGGCGATGGTGGAGACGCAGGTGGAACTTTGGCTGAGCGAAAACCGCGAGCTGGATGGGCGTCGCCTGCGCAGCAAGGGCAGTTACCCAATAACCTTCCATACGCTCTTTGGGGACGTCCGCCTGAAAAGCCCCCGATACTACCTGCCGCACTCGGTCGGCGGAAACGATCCAGCAACGATCTCTCCACTCCGGAAACTGATCCCCGACCACATTGCGCCCGAGCGCCTCTATCTGGAAACGCGGTGGGCATCGCTCGTGCCCTATGCCGCCGCGGCCGAGCTGCTGGCCGATGTGCTGCCGGTCGAGAGCGGCGCCAACGCCACGACGGTTCGGCAGCACGCCTTGCAGGCCGCCAGGCGCATCGAGCGGGAACTGACCGAAGAGCGGGTTTCCTTCATGCAGGATGCCTGTCCGCGCGACTGGATGAACCTGCCCGTTCCCGATGGCCGCATCGTCATCGGTCTGGATGGCGGGTATATCCGTGACCGCAACGATCGAAAGAAGAACTTCGAACTGATCGTCGGCCGCTCCTTACCCGAGGACGGAGATGCCCGTTACATCGGTTTTGTCCATGGCTACGATCGCAAGCCGCAGCGGCGTATCCTTGACCATCTTAAAAAGCAGGGTGTTCAGGCCAATCAGGACATCACCTTCATCACCGACGGAGGAGAAGAAGTCCGCTCGCTTGCCGAGATGATCGCGCCGGCAAGCGAACATGTCCTCGACTGGTTCCACATCACCATGCGCATCACGGTCCTGCGCCAATTCGCCCAGGGTCTCGAAAACCATAATGAGCAGGCCGGACAGGATCTGCTTGAAACCCTGCGCAGGATCAAATGGCACCTCTGGCATGGCAATTCATACCGTGCCCGTGACGAAATCGACGACCTGCAATTCGATGCGGAAGCGCTCGAAACGGACTACCCGATCATGCGCAAATTTCTCACCGCCATCGGCGAGTTCCGATCCTATATCGCTTCCAACAGTGCCAGCCTGATCAACTACGGCGAACGCTACCGGTCCGGTGAGCGCATTTCCTCTGCCTTCGTCGAGGCAACCGTCAATGCCGTCATCAGCAAGCGGTTCGCGAAAAAGCAGCAGATGCAGTGGAGCAGGATCGGCGCACATCTTCTGCTGCAAACCAGAACGCAGACCCTCGACGGCTCCCTGCGCTCGACCTTCCAGCAATGGTATCCCGGTATGGCTAACGACAATCACGAACCCGACGAAACAGCTCTCGCCGCATAACTGCCCCACAAATCCTCATGCTCCCCATCATGCAACGCGTGGAGCACGACCTCCAGGTTCTTGCCCAGACCGCGACCTGTCGGATGGTTCCAACCGACGGCCTCCCCCACCTGCTGATACGTCGCACGCGTTTGCCGCATCGCTTTTTCCGCAAGGAAACGCGCAATTTCGGTTTGCATGGAATCCATCGATCTCCCCAATCGATCACTATGATACGTCTGCTCAGCTGCCTCCGAAAGGCCAGCGGCCACTAAGCCTTGCTTAAGCGTTCAACGCAATCTACATTCTGTTCAACACAGGAGGTTCTGATGGCTGCGCAGACACGGACGGCTGCAGAAAGCGAAGCAACGGTCGCATCGACCCGCAATAAGCTTATACTCGAGCAAGCGAAAGCCGCCGGCCTCCTCGGCGCCGCGAAGAATACCCGCCTTTCGGGGCGAGTGCCTTCGGAGTTGATCGTGGCGGCCAAGAAGCGCGCTCATGTCACCTCGGACACGGAGCTGTTGGAACTGGCGCTGTCGCGCTTGGCTCTCGAAGATGACTTTGGCGCCCGCTTGGTCGGACGCAAGGGCAGCATCCCGGCGGACATAGATCTTGGGATTTGATCTTTCCGAGACCCTCCGATCGCTCAAGCCGCAAAAGTACACCGGAACGCTGGAGCGTAGGGCCGACGATGATCTCCCATGGGTTACAAACGAACCCGCGATCGGTGGACCGGTGTTTCTGGATACGAGCGTCTATTTGGATGTCCTGCAAGGACGATCACCGGTTGAAGTCGATACGCTGCTTACCTATCGCGGATGCCACCATTCCGCAGTCTGCCTGTCTGAGCTGACCCATGCCTTTGGTCGGCTCGATCCAAAGCACGCCTCTACAAAAGCTGTCCTTGAGACGATTGAAGCCACGGTAGAGGACATTCCGGACCACCGACTTCATGCGCCGGACGATGCGATCTGGGGACAAGCCGGAGTTTTGGCCGGCCTGCTCTTCCGGCTGAGCAATCTGCCCAAGGGGGAGGGGCACGAGCGCCGCTTCGTTAATGATGCCCTCGTGTTCCTGCAGGCGCGTCAGTTGGGTGCGAGTGTGCTGACTGGCAACGTCCGTGATTTTGATTTCCTCACTCAGATTCTGCCGACCGGACGGATCGTCCTTTATCGAGCTCCGCCGGGACCGCAGACATCATGAACGTCACGGTCGGCCCTCCTGTCGATATTCTCCACGAACTGGAACAGCTAGCCTGGGCGCCGGCGACTGACGTCAATCACCTGCAAAACACGCCGGCGTTTCTGCGTTTTGTCGAGCTGTATAAAACTCGATATCCCCACATTGGATCTGGCTCCATGTTGCGGTTTTCGCTTGCCTCGGCGCTCCGGCAGCTCGGCTTGGCCTGTCTAGTCGGTGGCCGGGGATCCGGTTTGGCGGCGAGTGCGACCGAGATTGCGGACCGGCTCGACCAGGCAGTGAAGAGCACCGCGTCGAGGCGGCTGCACCTTTGCCCGCTTGATCTGGCAGCGCACCTTCCGGCGATCTCTTTCGGCCCAAACCAGGTCCGGCGCTTTTCTGCCGCCGAGCTTGACCAGCTTTTCGATGTTTTGCTTCTTCACCGCGCGAACGAAAAGTGGTCGTTCGATAGCGGACGTTTCTCCCAGTTCAACTGGCTCGTCGTCAGCGAGCAGGTTCCGCACGACGACATGGGTCCGGAGGGCAGAAAACTGCCCGGTCTGTTCATGGAACTTAGTCAGGATTTCGGACGGATCGAACCGTACAAGACAGGCCTGTCACCAGCGGTCGAAGCTGCCCTTTTCGGTCTTCTCACCATCCCGTGGGAGCGAATTGGCGGCTTAAGGGAGATGGAGTGGCGAGGGTTTGGAGTTCCGTGGGTTTACACTCTCGATTCCGATGTCTTTGCTCGCCGGGTTCCGCCACCGTCTCCGGACAGCCTGAGCTGGGAGCCAGCGGGGTACATCGATGCCAATGGTGACGAGCATGAGTACGAAAGGCCGATCACGTATCCGCTAGACGATGGCAGCGACGATGAAATTGCTTGGCTGAACGACAGCGCCTGGAGTGACATTATATCCGCGCGCCAGACGACACTATTTGATCGTCCCGTTGCGCACTTCTTCATTCGTGGCTTCCAGTCAGACGGGGTTGATGAATTCCTGGCGCATATTTCGACGATCGAGGCGGCGCTCGGCCTACCTCTGGATCATGATCAACGCGCTCGGAAAAAGATCAAGGGAAAGAAACAAGGCGCGACGCACCGTGTCGTGCTGCGCATTGCCGGGTTGCTCGGCGACTGGGCGTCCGGTGATGCCTATTCCAAGCTTTTCGGACTCAGGAGTGACTTCCTGCACGGCAAGCAGATGGCGGACATTTCCGGGAACGATAGACGGCGTGCTCGAGAACTCGCGCGGGAGGTAGTGTTCACGCTGATTGGCGTCGGTTCGTCAGACCCGAACGTGAACCGCGAAGAACTCCTTGGCGTGTTACTGGATAGGGGAAGCCAGCTAAGCGAGCAAGGCGGACTGCCCGAAAGTGAGGCTGCTGATGTCCATTAGCGTCCTGCCCCCAAGCCGACAGGGCGTGCAGAGCTTTGCTACAAAGTTCGCCTTGCAGCAGGACAGATGGAACGACTATTCCTTCATGACGCTGTATCACCTCTACTATCAGGTAGAGGGAAAACCCTCGACTTTGATCGGGCCGGTCAAGATTCTGAGGCGGGGCCAAACCACCCAAGACGGAACCCTGATCACCCAAGCATTCGACCGGCTTCCGGCTGACTTCGGCTCTGTCGGCAACTCACTCGACTACTACCAGCGGCTCAATGAGATTGCCGGGGAGGATCGAGACGAAATTCTGGCCTCGTTGAACGACATCGTTGCAAACCCCCAGCTAGAGCCCTTGTTCAATCAGGAGGAAGGCTGGCGTGTATCCTTGTTCCGCGACAATCCGGAACCCGAGGGGTTCCTCGCTGATGCCAGGCAGATTTATTCTCGCAACGCCAGCGAGGTGCCGGACGTCCATTTATCGTTCACCTTCCAGCCAGCTGGGTGGGCGGCCCCGATCCAACTCTATTTCGATGCTCCCAGCCCGCTATTTTATTTCGGTCCATCGCGCGAAATTGGTCCCAGCAAGCGCAAGGTCTTGCTTCCACGGCGAGCAATGGTGCTGATCGGACGCAACGGATCGGGCAAAAGTACTCTCCTGTCACGCATTGCGCGGGTTGCTTTCGCCTCACCATCGGACAGAACGTGGCCCCAGCTAACCGCGGTCGGCGTGTTCGATCCACCGTCAATCGGCTTTATGCGTATAATCGCGGTTTCTTATAGTGCGTTCGAGAACTTTTCGGTGCCGGGATTGTATGAGACTGAGCTAGAGCAGATCGCATCGGACATGGAGAGGGGAGGCGGTCGCTACGTCTACGCCGGCCTCCGCGACGTCGTTGCCGAAGTGCGAGAGCAATTGTCATCCGCGAGGTCCAACCTGACGGATGTGGACGAAAGAACTGTGTTGGCTACCGAGGATCGGCGACCGAGCACGAAATTGAAGTCGCTTGATCAACTCGCCGACGAGTTTGTTCGCCTCATCGGGCAGATTGCGGAGCATGGAGATGATGCGCTGTTCGATGCTGCGCTTGCCCCTGTGCTCGCCGACGCGTCGTTTGCCGATGTAGCGGGGACGGATCGGCAGGCTCTTTTTGGTGCCGATCCCCGATCAAGCTTTCTAGGATGGAGTACAGGCCACAAGATCACGCTGCATGCGATCGCGTCCTTGGTCGCACATACGACGAGAAAATCCCTGGTGCTCTTCGATGAGCCTGAGACACACCTTCATCCCCCGCTCATCGCAGCGGCCATGCACGCCTTGAGATTGGTACTTGAGGAAAAGAACGCGTTTGCAATCGTCGCAACGCACTCACCTGTTATCCTGCAGGAGACATTGGCACAGCATGTGAGGGTGATCAGGCGGATTGGTTCGGAGTTTGAGGTTTTCGTCCCGGCAAAAGAGACGTTTGGCGAGAATGTGGGCACCCTGACCCACGATATTTTTGGTCTGACCTCAGCTGCGACGGATTTCCATGAGGTCCTTGATCTTCTCATTCAGGCGCACAACACGGTCGAGGAGGTGAATCAGCATTTTCCGCCCGGCCTTAGCGGGCAGGCGCTGGCCTACGTTCTTAGCGGCCTCGCCCAGAAGGCTCGCCAGTGAGGATTCTGCCGTGTCCTTCTCGCGACGAAGCTCAAGCCTACCTCGTGCGCGCTATCGAGACCTATGTTCACGCGGGTATTCCAAGGGGCTATTCTGCCACCGAAGCTGAAATCGAAAGCGTGCTCGCAATCTACGACTCGTATGACGCAAGTTTGGGGGCTCCTGCGGAAGCTCTAAAGGGCGCCGGGCTCCTGCAGCAGTTTCGCGACGCAATCTATAGCGGGTACGACTTCACCCAAGTGGGCGGTAAGCTTGCGTCAGTTCGAGCGTCGCTAATGGCGGGAATTGAGCTGTGCCCTATATGTGGCATCGCACCGCCGCGCCAACTGGACCACCATCTTCCGCGATCGGACTATCGTCCGTTGGCTGTTTATCCCCGCAACCTGGTGCCCCTGTGCCAGGAGTGTAATCAGTCGAAAAGCAAATCGGCTGCCGAAGAGCCGGCACAGCAGTTTTTTCATCCCTATTTGGAAGCCATCCCGGATACGCCGTTCTTGCGAGCTGGCGTCGCAATTGAAGGGGGTGGCCTGGTTGCTACGTTTGACATTGATCCAGACGCCCCAATCGAAGCTCTTGTCAGTTCGCGCCTTTCATATGTCTTGCAACGCCTGAAACTCAACGAACGCTACGCGCGGGAGATCAATATCTATCTCACGAGTCAGGCGACCGCGGTTAGAATCCTGTTTGATAGTGCTGGCGCTGAGGGTGTCCGCAACTATCTTCTTGCACAGGCAGATGTGGAGAGCCGAGAGTTTCACCTCAATCACTGGCGGCCCGTTCTGCTCCGAGCACTTGCAGCCCATGTCGGGTTCTGCGGTGGGGAATTTGCAGAGGTATTGCCAGCTTGATCCAAACAGTTCGCTTTTCGATCATGTCCGGCTTCCCGCGACGGCTAACCAGATCAGTTAGCTCACGTGCCGCCCGGCGATCGGAGATCGAGCGAACACTTAGGCTTCTGACGGCCGCAACGGCGAGGTCAGGCGCTGGAGCGGGACGCTTCTCTACCGTCCGACTGGAACGACTTGGTGGTGTAAGATTAACGGGCGCAGTTCACCTCTCCTGTGATAGGTCTCTCGGCAATTGCTGTCATGCGGCCGATTTGAAGATTGCTTCATCTCGCCCGGCGCATCCATGCCTAGGTCCGCGAGACGCACTCGGATTGCAGCCGTGATCGCAGCGAATGCCGAAGCGAAGTTGCCATCAAATACGTATCCGAGCATACCGCCATGCTTGACGCGCTTGCCATATTGGCCCCGTATGAATCGCATCATCCCCCGGGTGACATACTCTGTGGCAAACGACCGCGTTTGCTTGCCGTTGGGTACGTTTAGCCTCTTGCATTCGAGGCAGAAGTAGATGTCCTCGCGTGGAAGCATCGGTGAAAAAGCGATATCCAACCGCCCTTGGGCCTCGCCGGGATTAGGATCGAGCTCCACCATTTGGATATCAATCCGGAACGGAAGATTGCTGCTGGAACGATTGGCACGGAGCAATCGGCACAGCTCTTCTGTGATTGGGTCCTCGCGAGAATCTGGGCTGATCCCCGGCATGAGTGCCCAAGAGGCAACGATCAGCTCGAGGATGTCAGGAACCATGGAGTCGATAAGGTCCATCCATTCGTCGGGAACGCCAATTGCCTTCATGAACCGCCGCCCGACTGCATGAGGAGCGTCGAGGCGACCTCATCCGCATCGTTGAGAGCGGCGGATTCCGTCCAGAAGCGGTAAGCGATCGACTTGACCAGATAGAGACGCGAACGATCGAAGACCATGACATCTCGAGGCAGTGCGATGGGTTGTTTGGAACTGACACCGATCACACGTATCCTTTCCAGAGTGGCGAGCAACTGATTGCTGTCGTCGCTTGAGGGCGTAGCTACTCTTGCATCACGGTCCAGTACCACGACGGCCACGCCTAGAGAGTGAGATGCAATCGTGAAGCCGGTCACCGCGTCGCGCTTTGCCCATGCATTGAGCGTGTTGCAGATGCGCTCTAGGTAGCGTTGCCGTTGATCCGAGTTTGCTGGTTTGATGGACGGCACGGGCATTCGCGTGAAGGTCGGCTGAATGCTGGTCGTGACCGTCTGAACGGTGTCACGAACCAGGATCCGCTCTGGCTCCTGAATGCCAAAATACTCTTCGATCAGCGACTCCAGCTTTGCACTCGCCTTCTGGATTGCTTGACCACGACCCAAGAAGTCTGAACGGGCACGATCCGCTGTGTCGCCAACGATCTTTGCCACCTGAGACACGATTGCTCGTGCGCGCTTTGGGTTCGCGAGGTCGTCGGGCACTGGCATCGGAAGCCGCAAAAGCTCTTGGACGTGGACTTCCGGACGGTAGATCCCCCAATTCGACGACGTGTGGAACATGAAGAACTGCGCCAGCGATGTACGCAGATATGCGGCGAGGAATGCGAGAAGCTCCCGATCTGCCTTGGGACCGTGAATGCCGCGAAGCGCGTGCCGGAAGGACACGTTAAAGTCGGCAAACGCAATACGCTGAAAGCCCTTGGTGATCAGCACATGAGGACCCTCGAACACCTGGACGTTAGTGTTCGATCTGTTACGCAGCTCGACCGTGCGTCGGGGCAACTTTTCACAGTCCTCGGGCAAGAGAAACAGGTCAATGTCCTTGCTCTTGGCGGAGATGAATAACGAGGATGGTAAGGTGATCGTCTTCGCCTTTTCCTGATCATCCTTGGCGCCAAGCGGTTGGAACCCCTCAGCGATAATCCAGGGCTTTGTGCTCTCGGGTCCGTCAGACGGCCGTCTGACCCGGTCGCGGAGTCTCGGAAATAGCGACAGTCGGTCGATCAAACGCTGATCGCGTGGCGAGCCCCAGAAACGTTGGGTCCAAAGTTGAGGCGCATCGGCACCCTTTAGGTCGTGGAGCAACTCGTCCGAAGAGAACAACGAACGATCGCTCGACGGAACGGTGACTACCTCGCCGAACATGATCTGCCAGTCGGCCTTGGGGACAAGGTATTCAATCTCGCTATCGCCTGTGGGCGGGGTGGGACGGAAGCGAATGACCACCGCAGGATGGATTGCCTCGTTGAAAAGGAAATATCGAAGGTCAGCGAGGTTGAGCACCCACTCCAATTGGTTCTGGGAGGCCCAGGCTGCTTGGAACGCTACGGCGTTGTCGCCGTGATTGAGCAGAATCCCATGGGGTAATACGAAGCACACGTGCCCGTCCAGCCTGACGTGGCACGTCGCCTTCCAAACGAAAGCGGACGCAATCTGATTGTCGGGAATCGCCTTCTTGTTGTTGGCGCACCACGTGGCTGCAAGGGTGCCCTTACCTGCCAGGCTTCCCCACGGAGGGTTCCCTATGACGAAGTCGGCCCCATTCGGAAGCTGCGCCTGGGTATCGAAGAAGTCGGCGCATATGATGTTGCCGTCACGCGTGCCCGCATCGGACGTCTGGAGTAGGAGATTTGGTAGAGCCCGTCCTTTTGCTTGAAGCCCTTTGATGTCTCTGGGTGAGAGCTTGTCGAGGTAAGCCAGATAGAGACTGAAGGCCGTGATGCGGCATGCGGTGGAATTGGTATCGACGCCGAAGAGGCTGCCCTGCATGAGCTTCATTAGCTCGCGCGCGCGACGTTCATTGCGCGCCCTTGGGTGTCGCTGAATCCACTCTTCTGCGATGCGGTTAAACAGGCCGACGAGAAAGATTCCTGACCCGCATGCGGGATCGAGGAAAGTCTTGCCCAGCAGAGTTTCTTCATTGCGCAAGGCCGCATCGAGGACCAGTTCCACAAGGAAGCGCGGGGTGTAGAAGGCACCGTTTCGCTGAGCCGCCGTGTCGATGAAGTGTTCGTAGATGGCACTGATCGCCTCGATCGGAATATAGCCGAAATCGTAAGGCCAGAACCTGCGTTGCCCATCGGCGACGCTCGTGCCTTGGAAGAAGTCACAAAGCGTGCGGACCTGTGCGGGAGTGATGGACCTCGCTTCCTTCTCCAGATCGCCGCTGAACAGATCGCCGTTAAAGTCCTCGCCGAGTTTGCGGAAGAGCGCATAGAGTTGCGCCTTGGCCTCAGTCGCGGGCGTGATGCTTAGGATGTCTCGAAGGTGCGACAAGCCGCTGGGGAGACCCGCGTCAGCGACATACTCCGGATCGATCACGCCGCGGTCGAACAGATAACACGTGAATACCAGCCGACAGAGCAATGCATCCACGCTCGGAGCAGTCTTTGCCTGATCTCCACCGAGTGCGGCCCTGGTATCTCGCAGGTTTGTAAGGAGGGCGCGATCGACGCGTTGGTCCGGATCGAACGCACGGCTGTGGCGATGGAAGTACGAGCCGGACTCGACGGCGACGATGAACTCGGAGAGCCGGGTAGCGACTCTCTCAAGCGTCTCGATCAGTGCAGGCACCTCGCCCGTTAGGTCATTGGACGACGGACGAACCATTCCGGAAAGGATATGGACCCGAACCGGCGAAATCAGCACGAGGATCGGCGCGCCGCCATGGTTCCAGAACTGTCGATGCATCGTACTGGACTGTGCGACCTGTTTCTCCTCGATCTCTCTGAAATAAATCAGCGGTTGGTTCTCGATGCATAGGATGCCATCGAGTTCCAGTAGATCAAACGCGTGCCTGAGAATGTGGGCCTGAGGGACGTCAGTAGTAAGCTGTTGCCGGGTCGTGAACAGACCCGGAGGGAGCGACTGGCTAAGACCGAAGTCGCTTCGCCAATCTGAGGGGACCCGCGCCATCACGTTCCCCTTCGCGCTACGCGCGAACTATTGATGCTTTGATCTAGGCGATATGCCCAACCCGACTGGATTCGGACGGACACGATTGGGTGACCGCTCTGACGAAGGAAGAGAATATCGCGATTGACTGTAGGCTCCGACACGTGAAGCGCCTGAGCCAGTCCTGATGCCGAATAGTCTCCCGACTTCACCAAGCGCAACAACTCTTGGTGTCGGCGAGGAATCGCGAGTGCCCGGTCGAATCTCATATTGCTGCGTAGCTGAGTCTATCCCATCATGATAGACATCTATCACTGAAATGCAAGAACATAGGAAGAACACTTCGGGCTGTTCAGTGGATCCGCTTTCGGCCCTGCTCCCATCAGGTTCCTCTTCACAACGCTGACGAGGCCGCCGCGTTTGCACACAGCTGCTATGGCCGACCGTGCTCTATGTTCACGTTGCGTGCGCCAAAAGTCGCATAATTGGCAACGTGGAACGCGAGCCTATCCATGCAGCGCTATGCCCCCGGGAGCCGGAAGCCGCACAGCCCCACGAAAAGGAACCTAGGCGCTCGTCGGCGGCAAAGTCGCCTTAATTTCGCTTTGAGGAGTCAGGGGCGGCAGGGTTTCTTGGCTTCCCAAGGCCACGTCCTGCGTCCGGAAACAAGTCACGCGTCAGAGATGGACGCTGGTGGACCGATGATGCTTTTTGCAGCTCGGTTCACGATAGCCCGGCCGCCCAAGGGCTGACTCCGTCAAAACCGTTTTGTCAAAGGCATGGGGTAGGGGACAGACGTTGAACCAACAATCCCACCCAGTCTATAGGCCGACCCGCATCTCAAGCAGATCATGCTGCTGCATCGTATGCGTGAAGAGCTCGAACTGCTCGTCCGTCAGGGAATCGCCACGCCGATCGTCTTCATAGCAGGAGCGATCCGCGCGGCGCAGGAAGCCGAGCAATTCCTTATCCGCAAGTTCGATATTGTCATTCACAATCGCATGCATTTCGCGCAGGGGAAAACCTCCGCCAAACTCGACTTCGGCAGAGACAGAGATCTTCCGGTCCGATAACGCGCGGTAGGCTTTGCGAATGCGGGCGGGCCAATAACGGTAATAGTTGAACTCTTCCCAGGCATGCCCAACCCGATCCCGGAGCTTCGGATAGCCCGTCGATTGGTACGTGGTGACGTGATGGGTTAGGAACAACGCGTAGAGCGGACGGTAGATCTTCGTGAAGCGCTCCAGGTCGCGGGTGCGCCATCGCGTTCGGGAGGCCTGCAAGGCCGAGGCGATCCAGGCTAGGGCGCTCACAAGCGATAGGACGATGAAGCTGAAAGCCGCAAGCGGAATCCAGATATTAACCTCAGCGGGCAGTGGCATGCTGAGAGCCGGGCTCCACCATATCGCTGCCAGGACGATGGAGACAGCAATAAGCAGCCAGAACGGCAGGGTGCGGACCACCTCGAGTGCTTTCTGTGAAAGCCCAAGTCCGGTCGCAGCATCCATGTTGATTGCCTCTCCTGAAAGATCGATGCGACAGATGTAGGTACTCAGCATCCCCTCAACAACGTCGGACAGAATAGTCTACGGCCCTACGGCGCTGTTGATAGGCGCGAGCCTGCGCCCGTCCTGCGTCTTTAGGCTCAACATATCTGAGAGTTTCTAGAGCTCGCATTTTTTCCCGCTGATGAATGCGTGTTAAATAGTTCGCATGTAACGCGGTGCGAATGATTGCGGCAGCGCCAACGAGCCTCCTATTGGCAGAGTTTGTCGAGCGCCGACTGAAGCTTTTTGCGGGCGATGCCGTTCACATTGAACGAACTTATGAAGATCTTACCGATATCGCCGCCCGCGTTCACATCGATATCGAGCAGCTGGCAGTCCTTTCCACGCACCTGCGCCTTTGCTGTGACGGTGTCGGATACCGATGCCTTCAAGAAGGCGTTGTCGCTGGTCTTACAACGCAGATTGGCAACCACCTCAAGACTTGAGGTCGCACCATCGGATGTGTAGCAGACGCTCTGCAGATGATGATCTGGTCTATCCAGCCCAGCCTGATTGATGCCTTCGCACCCAAGGCCCTCGATCGCGGGGGTGATCGCCTTGGCGAACAAGTGGCCGACGAGTTCGTCACATGACCGTGCGGCGATGGACCCGCCCATGAGAATTGCAACACACAACGCAACCAGGCAGGCACTTCGTGAGATATCCATGTCAGCCTCCGTTGAGGGGAAGAGTTATGGCGTCAAAAAAGTCAGATCAGAAAAGGTGCGCCTCATCAGGCGCAAGGCCGCGACGCCGGTCAGAAAAGCAATTACGAATCCACCCGCGTGAATTATCGCCGATGTGCTCCACGAGGCATCGCCCCCGAAGCCTGAACGAAGGCCTGCGGTCGCCAGTCCCGCCAACGCGCCAGCTGCCGCAAAAATAGCTGCTCCGGCCGCGACTCCCGAGGAAGCATCGAAGCCGAACCGTTTGCTGAAGAAGAAGGCGGCCATAAAAACGACCGTCAGGCCAGCCCCCAGGCATGCTTTGGCAAGCCAAAGTGCCCAGCTTGCATGTCCTGGTCCGGCCAGAATGTTGCCATCGCCGATCAGGACGATCCCTATTGCCGCGTTTATCAGCAGTGGAGCGACCAACAGACATCTTGCACCGTTGACGGTCATGCCAAGTGGCACAACATTAGGATTGGACCCGTCGGATTTCAGCGCCAAGCACAGAACTGGAATCCAACCCATACCAAGGATTGCCGGGTTGAAGACCCACGCTTCCTGCGCGACGAGCAGGGGTTGGATGAGAATCGCGTCGCCAAAGTGCAGCCCTTCGTTGAGCAGGACGAAGTAGACCGAACCCGCGACCGTCGCCGCTGCGCAGGCGACAAATGCAACAACAACTTGCCTCAAAGCCGAATAGGCCTGGCGCGCGGTCTCGCTGGAATCGTCAATATTGCCACCTGCTCGGGCATCCCGCAGCAGCACGAATGGCACGATAAAAACGAAAAAGATGATCGGCAGCACGAACACCAGCCGCTCGGGCACGCCATTTCTCAAAGCGTACCCGTAAATTTCTACGCTGCTCAGGAACGCGGTTCCAAGGCCGATGACCTTGACATCAAGGCTGATCGGTCCGGGTTTCGTTACCAATTCACCCAAGGTCCGATAGGCGAACCAGAAAACGACCACGAAATTCACAAGAATAAGGAGCCCCTGAATGTCGGTGACGGACAGCTTGCTGGGATTGTCGCAAAAGGGTGTCCCCCGAGACAGGCATGACAACAGCGTGGCGGTCTGGGAGCCAGCCTGCACCAACAGTGCCGTCGTCAGTATCGGCACAAGGCCCAGGCGCAGCTTCGGCGGGACACGATCCCAAAGAGAGTGACCAATCATGCGAGTCCCCACTATCGACAAATCTCAGTCGGTCAGTTGAACAACCCAAGCATCGCGGTCACACGCGATATTGTGGAACTCCAGAGACTTCGCCGCCTGACCCGCGTGTGCTGCTGAGGCAAATCCACCGATCGTCGTGGTGTTAAAACTCGAGAGCTCGATCCGGGCCCCCTTTTGGAGCTTGTGAATTTGCGTGGTTATGACGACTGCGAACGATGCCATTGGTGCCCACCGGTGCGGTTGCCGATCTTATGAATTACGTGCCGATCTGAACGTCATTCTAGCTGCCTGGTAGTTGGGGTTTGCTTCTTCACGGCTTTCTGCAAATGCCACCGAGATTAATTCCAAGTTGCTTCCCCAGTTGTCGCGATGCGCGCCGCAAGGCTCATCAAGCGAACGCCCTCGACGAGGCTGTCCGGATGAATGGTAAAGTCAACCGTGTGCACGCCGGCTTGGCCCAGGCCGTCCTTCGCGATGCCAAGGGAGAAATAGAGCGACGGCTTTTTTGCGGTGTAATACGCGAAGTCCTCCGAAAACATGCCGCGCCACGCCGCGGTAGCCACGGTCCCTGGCCATGCATCCTGGAGTTTTGGAACAATACGCTGAAATAGAGCTTCGTCATTGCGCGTCGGCGGCGCTCCGGGTCTCAACGACCAGTTTGTTGCTACATTGTTGGCGGCTGCAAAACGCGCTGTCAGGTCGCTGATCATTGTGTTGATCGATTGTTCGCAATCGGCGGCAATGAACGGGTCCTCAAATGCGCGGATAGTTCCTCCGATTTCGGCGTCGCTGGGCAGACTATTTGATGCGGAGGACTCCGCTTTCAGTCGGGTGACCGATACCACCATCGGCCGGTTGGCAATGTCGACCTTTCGTGCAGGCAGGTAGGACAGGCTCTGCGCAAGCTCTGCGGCAAGCATTGGGATATCGCTTCCCTCGAACGGGGCAGCGGCGTGCGAGCTTTTACCGGTCAGATTCAGGGTGAAATAACTGCTCCCGGCAAGGACGTTACCGGGGGCGATTGCAATCGATCCTACCGCTAGACCGGGGGCTGAATGGAGCGCGAAAACCGCCTCAACCTTCAGCTGGTCCAGGATACCTTCCTTCACGATATCGTCGGCGCCGCCCGCAACCTCCTCCGCCGGCTGAAATATGATCACGATTTTCCCAAGGAAACGATCGCGGTGGCGCGCTACGAGTTCGGCCGTGCCGAGAAGGATCGCCGCATGAGCGTCGTGCCCGCAATTGTGCATGAACCCGTCGAGCAGAGAGCGCGGCTGATGTTCGGAAGGTTCAACTTGTCCTGGATTTAGCTTGCGGGCATCCAATTCAGAGCGAAGCGCGACAACTGGCCCCGCTTGGCCCGTGTCCATGACCGCGACGATCGCGGTTGGAAGGCTTTCGATTTTCACGAAAGCAAAGCCACCGATGGCTTGAAGGCGTTCAAGGAGGAAGTCGTGCGCCTTGGTCTCCGCCTTGCCGAGTTCAGGGTTCTCATGGAGGTAGGAATAGGTTGCACGTACGGTTGGCAGAACGCTGTCGAGATCAACAGCGAACTGGTCCGCTTCGGCGGATGTCGCAATCAGAAAAAGGGCCATTGCGACAAGGACAGGCCGCCGGACGTGCGCCGCGTCGGCTGACCCAACGGCCATGCGATTCAGCCAGATCACGCCCTAGTTCCCTCCCTCAAACAACATCACATCGTAGGCGGCCGCAACAATGCTGCCGGTTGTGTCATTCACATCAAGGCTTGCCCCGCCGCTCGGCGCCACGGTTGCGACCGCATCCACCTCCAGAACACCGGCATTGACGACGCCTCGCCACATGAGGCCCTCTTCCGTACTGGCGACGAAGCGGACCTTCCCTTGCATCCCAAACAGATCCGCATCGAAATCGAACACCTGTGGCCGAGTGGTGTCGCGAATAAGATTGAGGGAACTTGTCAAAGTGAGTCCGGCGTCGGTAACTTCATACAGCCAAAGGTTCTTGTCCGCGGCCCCGACCGAGCAGTTAACGACAAGCAATTGCCCGTCTATCTCGGAAATGCCGTTGATGCCGCGCTGGGCAGTGGCCGAATATCGCTGACGGAAGCGTTCGTTCCCCGTGGTGACGCTAAACGCGACGATGTCGCCGTCCTCCGAACCGGAGAGCACAAGGTCTCCCTTCCAGGCAGCGAGACCGCGGATGTTCTTCAGCGGGTATGGGCTCGGAATCGGGTCAGCAGATTTAAGGTCCACCGGCCTCAGCAAGGTCAACGATTGATGATCCCGTTTCCACACCAAGGCGAAGCCGTTGGCATGGCCGGTAACGACCAGATCGTCACCTAAATAGTTGAGCTGGGTTGCGCTGTTGGCAACGCCGTACATGACATCATAGCCGATAGGGAGAGGGGCATCGAACGCTCCCTTCCCGGTACGTCCCCAAAGCGCCAGCTCATTCTCACCATTTGAATAAAGGATCGTCCTCTCGTCCAGCGCGACGACCAGCTCAACACCGGCACCGCCTGCGGCTGTTTGTGTTTGAAGCAGGACTGGCGTCCACTCACCGGGACGCTGTGTTCTAAAGACCGATACGGAGCCATCCCAACGTCCGACGACAAAGGTTTCGGAATCGATCCAATCAACCATTTGCGCGCGGGCAAATTCAGTGGAGGCAGGCTTCAGCTCTAATGGTTGTGCCGACCCAGGCTGAGTCGAGTGTCCGAGTACCAAGTAGGTCAAAAGAGCCAGCCAGAGAGACTTCATGCTTGCCTCGAATTTGCTGACCAACTCATAGAACCACTAGCCTTCTCGATGTCCCTTTGGGATATTCCCCATAGGGCGGCCAACTCGGGAATGGAGTGACAGGCTGCCTTGATGTCATTGTGAGGCTCTTCCGATCCGTTTGTACAGACAGGGCGGACTGTTTTTGAGACATTAATACGTTTTCTCGTCTTGCGGCTGGGGGCGTTGTTCTATCCTATTGTTGATTTCGCGAGATGGGTAAAAGTCATCGATTTAGGGGAGGGTGAAATGAAGCACTGCGTGGTCTGCATTCTGACCGCCGTACTGTTCCTTGCGGTTCCAGCCTATGTTCACGCAGCCGAAAAGCTGACAATCCCCCAGATTCAGGGTTCGACGCACATCTCTCCCTACGCTCGATCGACGGTGATCATCGAGGGTGCTGTGACCTACATTTTCGGCAACAATTTCATTGTCCAAGATGAAGCGGGGGATGGCAACGACGCAACTTCGGACAGCATCATCGTCCGGCGCAAAGCGACCGGCTTGACCGTGGGTGACCGGGTCCGTGTGGAGGGAGTCGTTCGCGAGTTCAATGAGAACGATGAACCGCGGACAACCACAGACATCAATGATGCCGTCTTCGAGAGACTTTCTTCAGGCGCGCCTCTACCGCCTGTGGTCATTGGAGCGGCTGGCAGGTTGCCGCCGACCGATATCCTCTTCATTTCGGAAGACAGCGCCGATCCGCAAAACTCTGGCGCTGATTTCTACGAGAGCCTGGAAGGCACATACGTCCGGATCGACAATCCGGTTGTCGTCGGTCCGACTAACGACTTTGGCGAGTTCTGGGTCGTCGCCGACGGTGGCGCCGGCGCTTCCGGCATGAACTCGCTCGGCGGCATCACATCCACACCCGGCGACAGCAATCCTGAAAGAATCCAGATCCAGGTGACGGACGCTCAGAAGCCGCAATTCCAACACGCGCTGGGTGACACGCTTGCCAGTATCGAAGGATACGTGACCTACGACCGCGGACTTTATGAAATTCGCTTGGCTAACGCTGCCGCCGCCAACCCGAAAGTTTGGGAGCCCATTCCTATCGGAGGGGCGCCGGAAGACGACGTACTGACGATCGCTGGCTACAATGTCGAGAATTTGGATCCCATCGTAGAGGCTGTCGACGAGACGCCCGTCAACGATCCGGATGACGATGTCGGCGTTGGAAAATTCAGTTCGATTGCAGATCACGTGGTCAAGCTTCTTGGCTCGCCCGATATCGTGGCGCTGCAGGAGATGCAGGACAATGACGGCGGCCAATACGGCGATGTGGTCGCGGCCGACCAGACGCTCAAACTTCTGATCGATGCAATCGCTGCGGCGGGTGGCCCGGCCTATCAACCGCTATCCATTGATCCGCTCGACGACACATCGGGTGGCCAGCCCGGAGGCAATATCCGGGTCGCTTACCTTTACAATCCCGCACGCCTCACAGTCGACGCCTCGACACCAAAGCAGATCGATGCACCGGCGTTCGGCCGGAGCCGTCTGCCCTTGGTCGCGTCGTTCAGATTCCGCGGCAGCGAAGTAACCGTCATCAACGTTCATCTCTCGTCAAAATCCGGTAGCGGTGGCGCCTACGGAGCCATCCAACCACCGATTGATCCTGCCGAACCGGCGCGCATCGCGCAGGCTCGAGCGGTACGCGACTTCGTTAGAAGCCTGCCTGCAGATAGCAATCGGGCAGTCGTCGTGTTGGGAGACTTCAACGCGTTTTGGTACGAGACCCCATTGCTCCTGTTGACCGGCAGCGAGCCGCAATTCAAGAATCTCGCCCTCGACGAGCCGCCTTCGGAACGCATCAGCTACGTCTTTGACGGCAATTCGCAATCGCTCGACCACGCATTAGCGCTGCTGGGACCAGGACAGTCGGCCACCATGAAAACGCTGCACGTCAATTCGGTGCACCCGGATAGCCGAAAGGTCAGCGACCACGACCCGAAGCTGGTGAAAATAGCGTTCCAATGAGGGGTCGAGTGTCGTTGCAGTAGGGCGAGGAACCCCCTGCACGGCGTCCCCTAAGCTCGGTCTACACACGAAGAGAAGGCTTAATGCTGCGGCGGGAATTCATCAAACTCGGAATGGCCGCAACGCTGCCGTTGGCGGGTTGCCGAACGACTGAGGATTTGGAAGTGACGGGCCGCTCCATTGACGCGCATTGTCATGTGTTCAACGCGTCCGACCTGCCCGTTGTGCGCTTCATCAAGCAGACGTTCCTACGACGCTATCCCGAACAGTACGAGAAGCGGATTCTCGATGTCGAGGATCCCGATCTGCTCGACTTCCTCCTGGAACTCGTGACCAGTCTTCTCGGGACAGGCAGCGCACCCACCGCGAATGAAGAAATCCAAGTTTTGCAGGGCGCGCGTGCCGCATCTGCAGAGAACGCCGACTACGATCTGGCAAAGGCGCGGGCCGTAAATGGCACTGCGCGTTTCATTCGTGAACTCGAAACCCGCGCTGGTGGACCGGCGACGATGGGTATCGCCGAGAGTACGCCTGCGGCGAGGCAGCTCGACGCCTTCTTAAGAGCGGTCGGTGAAGGCGGGCCGCGCATCGCGGCGATCACACCGCTCCAATCGAAACGCATTGCAACGAATGCGTTCTCGCGTCTGGATCAGATCGGCGCCTATCTTCGCTGGATTCCGTTGTTCAAGCTCTATCGATACAAATTAGTCGAACGCCTGGCGACCGACCACGAGAGGCAGGGCAGGCAGCCTTTGCTACTAGCTCCGGCAAAGGTGGATTTCGATCACTGGCTGGGCGAGTCCGTCGAGCAGTCTCCCTTGCCCGAGCAAGTGAAGGTCATGGGTCTTCTGGCCAAACGCAAAAGCGGCCCGGTGGTCCATGGATACTTCGGCTTCGATCCCCTCCGCGAGATCTATTTTCGTGCGGGGCAGGATTCCGTCAGCCCATTGGCCTGGGCTCGGACGGCGCTCGAAGAGCACGGCTTTCTCGGGGTGAAGCTTTATCCTCCGATGGGCTTCAGAGCCTCTGGGAACAAGAGCCCGTATCCGATGCGGGTGAAGACACAGTTGGGCTTCGATCCAAGCGGCAAACTGGATGAGGCGCTCGACCAACTCTATGGGCTCTGCGAAGAGCTCGGAGCGCCGATCCTTGCGCATGGTCACGCTTCAAACGGTGCTGGCCCAAAGTATGACGCACGAGCCGATCCGGCATTTTGGCTGCCCGTCTTCAAAACCCATGCGAAGCTGCAAGTGTGCCTGGCACATTTCGGTCGGTTCGGTGTCGTCTCCGACGGCACTTCAGCGACTGAGCTTCCAGCCAACAGTTGGGAATGGCGGCTGGGCTCATACATCAGTGAAAATCCAAAGGCGCCGATCTACGCGGATTTGAGCTTTTTCTCGGAAGTGCTTCATGCTGACGATCGGGAAAGGGCGGCGTTGGCAGCGAATTTTTCAGCATGGGTGCGGGAGTTCGATCCCGATGCTGAGCACCTGGTGTTTGGTACCGACTGGCTGATGCTGGGTATGGAGACGGGATATGATCGCTACATCCCAACAGTCGACGCCTTCCTGAGGAAGGACTGTCACTGGTCCGACGCGATGATTGACCGCGTCTTCGTGACAAATGCCTTGCGATTTTTTGGTCTGCAGTCCGGTGAGAAGACCTATAATCGACTCCTCGCCTTCTATGAGCGTAATGACCTTGACGCTTCGCGGCTGCCGTCTATCGACGGTAACATCATCGCCCGGCTCTTCGGGCGCTGAAATACTCTGGCAAGCAATTGCTGGAATGCATCCATTGCAATGACGATCTTGTCAGTTTCATATTTCTAGCGGTAACTGCTGATTCTGAACTCTTACCTTGCTCAAACATGTTTTGCACGTACGGGGATGTGAGGTGATCGGGTTGGTGGGTGCCGGGGGGGCAATGCGGCTGGCTGAATTAGAACAAAAGATAAGTCAAGGGGAAGAACTCGTCAGCTTCAGCCAGGTGGAGGCGGCGGTCACGCAAGCGAGCCGGCACAGGCCGATACTCGCGTGCATTCGCCAACGCAAGCTGCTTGATCGGCCGGCAAAGGTCGAACATGATGGCTACCTCATCTACCCCTTCTTCTCCTTCGCCCTCGACGGCGATACCGCGTCCCGGCTCATCATGCTCGGCGACGAGCCAATGCGGGCGATGATCCACGCTTCGATCCGGGCCGAGGTCCGGATTGAGTCCGACTTCGCGGTGGTCACGGGGGAAGCGGCTGACCGAACGGTCATCGGGAAGATCCACCGCCTCCTGCACAGCTATTTTGTTAGCTACGAACTGGATCGATGCGCCGAGAGTGGAGCGTATGCATTGATGCAACAGCGGTCTCAGCACAGCGACAGCATCGGCCAACAATATGAAACTCTCAAGCAAGTCAACGCAGAACAGTTTGGTGTCGGCACTTTCATTTACAGCGTCGCACAGGACAAAACCCTCCACCTACAGGACGGCTATGTCGCGGCGATCGAACCCCCCGGGGAGCTGCTCTCGGGCTTGGTCGAAAACATCGAGCGCTTCCGGCAACGAACGAGCATCCAAGCCGAGCACGGCGGCCTGCACTGGCACATCCACGCCATCCCGATGCTTAGGGGGTCCCGAAATCGTGTGCACGAGGTCACAGTGCTCGTATCCACCGGACAGCCTCTTTCGATGCTGTGCACTAAGGTGAGCCAATTCTTCGTTCGGCTCACCGCCGACAAGCTGATGGAGCGCGGACGGCAGACCTTCGAGCGCGAGGTTCAAGCGCGCATAATCTCCGCGAAACGAGGACGCGGCTCCGACGCCGATGCATTCAAGGAGTTCTGTGACTGGGTGGCCCCACAACTCGCCCAGCTTACAAACTCGCACAGCGTGACCATCCGCCGGTACAGCGCCTACGCCAACGCCTTGAATCTTGTCTCGAGCTGGGAGCAGGATAAGGCCGACCTTACCCTTATGAGCATCGACTGCGATCCGCAGAAGAGCGTAAACGCCTTTTGCTTCAAGGTCGGAAGTGACCAGTCATTCGTATATCTGCCCGACGTACAGAACGTTCCCGAACACTATCGCAGTGCCGGTCTGAACAGCGTCCTCAAGTCGCGGGAAAACACCAATTCCGAGATTTGCCTAGCGATCGGAAATCACCCCCTCAGGCTTGGCACGCTCAACATGGAGTCGCCCAATTTCGGCGCCTATGCGCTGGACATCGAGTTCCTCAAAAGCATTGCGTTTCACATCTTTCAATTCTGGGACGTGATCACCGCGTCTGACGATGCGTGGTGGCTGTCGCAGCTTTCGCTAACGCATCTTGCCACGCATGAACTCCGGGATTTCAAATCGACGCTCACGCGGCAGCACCGCCATGCGCTCGAAAATATTATCTATACCATCTCGCCAGCCGAACATTTCAACCAGCAAACGCCTCAAACCTGGGCTGTCTTCGTGAATTTCACCCACAGGGCTCACAACCGGTTGCTGCCGCCCGAATATTATGATCGCATTTGGACGGTGCTGGGCATCGACAAGGAAGAGCCAATTAGCGCGAGATTCTTGGGCTCGCTGCGGCTCATCGTCCAGTCGATGCTGAGCAATACGCGCCACTCGACCTACGAGCGGAACACGATCGTGGTGCATAAGACCAAGCTTGCCGATCGCGAGATTCTCACGATCACCTACCGATCGAATGTGAACTTTGTCGATCCCGACGTTCTGATCCGCCTCGAGCAGCGCTTCAGCATACCTGCGCTTTCGGCCGACGGGTGGCATTTCGGCCTATTTCTCATCGGTTGCCATGCACGCCTGCTGGCCGGAGCCATCGAGGTCGATCCCGAATGCCGGAAGCCGTTCGACTACAAACCATTCTCATATCAGGTCCGCATTCCTATTCCCGAGGCGCAGCGTGATTAAAGTCCTTCTCGTCGACGACCAGCCATCGCAGCTCAATCGCTATGAGCGATTTGTCCGAGACAGTCTCTTTCGGGTCGGAATCGAGGCTCTCATCGATCCCTACGCGCTTGACATGACCATCCCGTTCGACAAAGCCGTAGCGTCGGCTCAGGCGCATGCGCTCAAAACCCGGCCACACATCATCTTCTGCGACAACAAGGCCACCAATCGATTGGAGGCCTGGGGTCAGGCCTTTATGGCAAGAATGAAGCCCCAGCTCCCGGAAACGGTCATGTGCCTTCTAACGCGGGAAACGGTCAAGAATGAGCAGTTCGGCCTCCAAACTCCCAATCCGGACATGATTATCGACAAGGGCACCCTGGGCGGCTCCGATGAATATCGCGAATATGTTGGGCGCAGGTTGACCGAATTGCTGTGTCGCAATTCCGGCGTGTCCGTCGAATGGACCACCCCCTTCGAGGAGATTTTCGGCTCGTTGCGCGACAGCGCGGGCAAGCGCGCGACGAAGGAGATAGTGCAGTCACTGATCGAACAATGTCTCTTCGATGGGACATTCGAAAACGACGAGCGATCCGTTGTCGTCGAAAAACTGCCGGGTGGTCGATCGGGGTCCGCAGTGATGACCTGCCGTCTTGCCGGCAAACTCGCTTATGGCGTCACCGGCGTCATGAAAATTTCGAGCAAGGCCAACGCCCTGCAGGAATATAAGAACTACAATCGGTACGTGAAATGGGTGCTCCCCTACACTTGGAAGGTGGAGGTGCTTGGCACGGGATTCACCGAGGGATTGGGGGCGATCTGCTATTCGTTCGCCTTTGACGGAGATGGTAAACCACAGTCCTGCACCGACCTTCTGCGAGCCGCGGACAACCGGGTTACTCGGCTCGTTTGCGAAAGCGTCTTTAACCCGGTCAAGAAGACATGGTATGACCAACGGCGCGCCAGCGACAAGGATGCCTCACAATATTTCCAGCAACCTCCTTATTTTTCGAAAAACAAGCAGGTGCAGGAGCGGGAGGACAAATATGTTGAGAAAATGCAGGAAGTCTTCCGTGCCGACTTCAGCGCCGACGATACTGGTTTCAAATTGTTCAATATTCCTGTAACCCGCGCGAACCGGCTACTCTTTACCGAGGATTGGGGCGCGATCGAGGAATGCGTTTGCCATGGCGACCTCAACGCCAACAATATCCTGGTAAATTCTGATCGGCAGGCGCTCGCCTTCATCGACTTTCAGAACACGGGCTATCATAATATTTTTCGGGATTTCATCTCCTTCGAGAGCAGCATCAGGATCGATTGGGGCGCGCCGCTAGACATCGGCAATCTTGCCGCCCTCCTCAAACAGGAGATCGATTTAGCGGTCAGCGATACAACGCCACGGGAGAGCTACCTCAAGGAAGTGGCCCTGATCCGAAAGACGGCTTTCACGAATTTCCCGCCGAAAGAAGACGAGGGACGGCCCGTTCGTCACCTGATTGCAGCCTATATTCATTTTTCATGGCTCGCGACCCGTTTCCCCGACTGGACACAGGCCGGTTATATCCGACTGCTCCTCGGGTCTTACGCCGCGCTCGTCGCGCTCGATGGGATGGCTCGGCCCTAGAAACTGGGATAGCAACCGATCCCTGACATCGAGCATTTTCGCAGGCGCCGAACACAACATTGAGGGAGCCGACGCCTACGAAGCCATTGTTATGTACGGTGAGAACACCTCCCTTCGCGCGCTTTGCCACCTCCTCCAGAACTGCGCCGCGGTTACCAACGGGGTTGGCAGCATTCGTCTTTCCCGGATCGAGACCACTTCGTGTCATGTCGTGCGGGAGCGATGCGCTCAAGCTTTTGCACGAGCGCGGGAACGACCTCCGAAGATCGGCTTAATTCCGGACAGCGACAGATAATGTTGAACGGCACAGTGGAACGCCTTTGACGCAGCGTGTAATTGCCCAAAACGTCGATCCCTTGGGTCTGCCCGGTTCTCGAGCCCGAATTAGACCTCAGCATCGAATTGATTTCGCCGAGGTTCCGGTCGGGGATCCCAGCGGGGAGTAGACGGCTGTGGGACGTGGTACGGAGGCTTGTCCACCTGATCGTGACGGTGTGCACTGCCATCAGGTACAGAAGGCATGTGCGTCAGAGGCTTCAAAGCTCAGCCATATGCGTTGGCCTGCGCTAAGGCCGCTTGCCGATGCATGACCGAACGGAATGCGCACGGAGATCGCATCGCCGGTTGAAGTCTCCGCCAGCACATGCGTGTTGTTTCCCAGGAAGGTGATGTCGCGGACCGTCACCGCCAGCGCTGCGGTGGCCGGTTGTGGTTTCTGGGACAGGGCGATCCGCTCGGGCCGCAACATGACGGCAGCCGGGCTGCCGGGCGCGGCCTTGCCGTGCACCGGCACGGCCGCCATCAGCAGATGCTCGCCGATGCGGATATCGGCGTGTCTGCCGGCGGCGCTCTCCACACGCGCTTGCAGAAAGTGTGAGTCGCCGACGAACTCGGCGACAAAACGCGTCGCCGGATTGGCATAGAGTTCGGTCCCGGCGCCGACCTGGTGTCGCTTTGCACTTTATTGGGTTCTTCCTCACTTTGTGTGGTTCATCGGCTGTTAGCGGCAAGATCGCTAATGGGCGGGCATGCGAACGAAATCAA
>NZ_JBVVQQ010000043.1:0-27913 GCF_055811135.1 Mesorhizobium sp. WSM4817
TCGTCGCCAGCGGCGCGCCGCCCTCGTTGGTGAGGCGTATATAGTCGGCGCCCATCCAAAGTGTCAACAACCATTTCGGTCTTTTTTGAATTTTTTGCGACGAAAGATTGCGGCGCCGATTTTCGGTAGCCGACTTCCGCGGCGGCATGGGGATAACAAAGCCGAACACCGCCACGGAGCCCTATTGCCGCCGCATTGCGGTTTGACACCAACGCCAACGAAGCTGGCGCAGCACCACTGGCGCGGCGCCTTACAAGAGACTGTAAGAGAGCCACTAAGAGAGCCACTAAGAGAGCCACTAAGAGAGCCACTAAGAGAGAAGTATGACTGGGGATCTCGGCCGAAGCCAGCCGCTTCGTTGACTTCGCCCGCCGTGACAGGCAAATGTCATGGCCACAACAAAAGCGACAAGCCGTCCCGCCCGGGGAAGAAGCAGCCTTTCTGGATGCCAGATACGGAAAATGTCATAGCCGAACTCGGCAACGAGCCGCCGCTGATTGCGGACGGTCGCAGTGGCCCGCCCGACCGGCGCGAGGTTTCGGCGCGCTGGCTGTCGGGCACTTTTCTTACCGGCGTGACGTCGAGCGTGCTGATGGGTGTGGCGCTGTTCGCAGCCCTCGACGGCCGTCAGCAATTGGCGACGCCGCCCGAAATCGCCGAACTGATCAGCCTTGCGAGAGGCGACGATTCCGGCGAGATCGCCAAGACCACCAGGCTGGTGGCGCCGCGCCAGATCGCCAAGGCCAAGGACCGCCGGCGCATGGAAGTGCCGATGGTGACCAAGGTCGGCGACCGCGATGTCATCCACACCATGCCTTTCGTGCAGATCAAGATGGCGCTTGCCGCCGGGCACACGACCAGCCGCGCCTATCCGCCTTTCAATCCGATGCAGGTGTTTGGCGACGACCGCGACGGCAATGCCGGTCAGCCGGCGACCGCCGCCGCAGGCCAGATCTATGGCGCCAAGGTCGAAAGCGAGTTGAGCCTGAAAACGGGCGATTTCCCAATCGAGACGGCAGCGTTCGACGAAAAGAGTGACTTGTCCGCCGACGAGGTGGAAAAGGTGGTGCGCGAGACCGGCACGGGTCTGAGCGACGGCGCCGTGCAGGTCGCGTCGCTGCATTATGTCGACCCGCAGCGATTCGGCGATGCATTCGCCGAGAGCATGGCCGGCTCCTACGACGTCAGGATCGTTCCGGAAAACGTCTCGGTGTCGCCGCGTGCTGCCCCCGACGATCAGGCGCCGGCCTTCGCCGAGGAGATCATCCCCTTCACCAGGGACCGCAACATCGTCGAGGCTTTCGCAGATTCGGGCTATACCGGCGAGGACGCCACCGGTATGGCCGAGGCGATCGCCAAATTGCTGAATGCGACAGCGCTCAAGGCGGGAACCGTGCTGCGCGTCGGCCTCGAGATCCATGGCGAAGCCGCCAAGGTCGTTCGCACCGGCATCTACGACAGGGCCCAGCATATCGTCACCATCGCGCTCGATGATCACGGCCAGTATGTGCCGGCGCAGGAGCCGGAGCCCAATCCCGAATTGCTGACCGCGTTCGATGATTCGCCGCCGGTGGTGGTGCGCGGCAATCTGCCGAACATCTATGACGGCATCTACCGCGCCGCCTACTCCTACGGCATGTCCAAGGCGATGACCAAGCGGCTGATCAAGCTCCTGGCGTCCGGCGTCGATTTCCAGTCGCGGCTCAATCCGTCGGACCGCATCGAGGTGCTGTTCTCGCAGCCGGATGGCGACGACCGGGCATCCGACGAATCCGAGTTGCTCTATGTCTCGGCGAGCTTCGGCGGCACGACGCGTAATTTCTACCGGTTCCAGATGCAGGACGGCAGCACCGACTATTTCGACGAGGACGGCCGCAGCGCCCAGCAATTCCTGCTGCGCAATCCCCTGCCCGCAGGAAAATTCCGCTCCGGCTTCGGTGCCCGCAGGCATCCGATCCTCGGCTATGTGCGCTTGCATACCGGCGTCGATTGGTCAGCCGCCATCGGCACGCCGATCATCGCCGCCGGCAACGGTGTCGTCGAGAAGGCCGGCTGGGCCGGCGGCTATGGCAAACAGATCATCCTCCGTCACGCCAATGGCTACGAGACCTCCTACAATCACCAGAGCGCATTTGCCAAAGGCATCGCGCCGGGCGTGCGCGTCCGCCAAGGCCAGACCATCGGCTTTCTCGGCCAGACCGGCCTCGCCACCGGTCCGCATCTCCACTACGAGCTGATCGTCAACGGCACCAAGGTCGACCCGATGCGCGTTCGCCTGCCGGTCGGCAAGGTGCTGAAGGGCGACGACCTCGTTGCCTTCAAGCGCGAGCGCGGGCGCATCGATGATCTGCTCAAGCAGGAAGACAATGATTCGCTGAAGGTCGCGAGCGCCAAGATCGAAGGCTGAGCCGAGTTGGGCCTGGCTGCTCAGCGCTGCGGAGCCTCGGATCCACGCGGCCATGGCAGTCGCTCGCCGGAAACAGTTGTCCACGCCACGATCGCCGAGAGCAGGCAAAGCAGCGCGGTCACCAAGGCGACTGCTGCGAACGCTGCGTCGCTGGCGGCAAGCCTTGCTGCATCGACATCCGGCGCCGGTTCGCCGAAACCCGGAATGCCGGATGCGGCACCGCTGTTCAGCACGGCTGCATAGACCCAGGCCGCCAGTGACCCCATCGCCGCCACTGCGATCAGGCCGCCAATGCGCGAGACGGCATTGTTGATTCCCGAGGCAGCACCGGTATCCTTGTCCTCGACCGCCGTCATCACCGCCGTCGACAACGGCGACACCACCAGCGCCATGCCGAGCCCCATCAGCGCCATCAGCGGAAACACGCCCCACCAGAAACTGTGGATGCCGGCGTAGGCCAGCAAGGCAAGCCCGGCAAAGGCAACAGCGACGACGAGACTGCCGCTGGCGATCGGAAAACGCGGACCGATCCGGTCGGACCACTGGCCGACCGGCCCCGACAACAGCGCGATCAAGACCGACAGCGGCAGGAAGATGAAGCCGACCTCGGCGGCGCTCAGCCCCCATCCGGCGATGAGCAGCATCGGCAGATAGAACAGGTTGGCCGACAGTGCGAAATAGAGGAAGAAGGTCGCCACATTGGCGCCGGCGAAGGCGCCGACCCGAAACAGCGAGAGATCGATCATCGGTTCGCGCTGGCGGCGCTCGAAGACAATGAACACGATGAGCAGCACCGCGCCGGCGGCAATGCTCGGGCCGGACATTTGCCCCTCGCCCTCTGCGCTCATCGAAGTCAAGCCGTAGGCAAGCGCTCCGAACGCCAAGGTGGCGAGTGCAGCCCCGCCGAGATCGAGGCTGCGCTTTTCGGTCGGTGCGTCGGCCGGGACCTTGGCGAGCAGAAGATAGATCGAGACAAGACCAAGCGGCAGATTGACCGCGAAGATCACCCGCCAGATGCCGTCGCCGAAGGCCGACAAGACAACGCCGCCCAGCACCGGGCCAAGCGCCGTCGTCAGCGCCGAGGCTGCCGCCCAGATGCCGATCGCCCTGCCGCGCTCCTTCTTCGGATAGGCCTTGGCGATAATGGCGAGGCTGCCTGGCACCATGATGGCAGCACCGATGCCCTGAATGGCGCGAAACGCAATGAGCATTGGTGGATTCGGCGCCACCGCGCAGGCAAGCGAGGCGGCAATGAACAGCGCGATGCCTGCCACGAAAGCATGCCGCAGGCCAAAACGGTCGCCGGCGGCGCCGCCAACAAGGATGAGCGCCGAAAGCGTCAGCGCATAGGCGTTTGAAATCCACTGTGCCTCGGCGAAACTGGCGCCAAGATCCACGCGGATCGCCGGCGTGGCGATGGCCAGGATCGAGCCGTCGATGAAGCCGAGCGCGGAAGCCAGGATCGCCGCGATCAGCACGAACCTGCGGCGCGATTGCGGGCAGAACGTATCGGCCGGCAGCGGCCTGACCAGGGGGACGGCTTCGGCGCCGACTTCGCTTGGAGAACGCATGAAGCCTGCTTAGACCTCCTATGCGCCGGCAACAACCGGCCAGAGGGTTGCTGTCGTTGAAACCAGAACAGGATCACGTCGCCCAAAGAGCCTGCTCCCGGGTTGACCCAGGACTGCGCGATGATTTGGGATAGGGCTCAGTCGATGAATTCCACCGTGACGCCCGGCGACACGATTTTTGCCAGTTCGCGCGCGTCCCAATTGGTCAGCCGCACGCAGCCATGACTTTCGGTCTTGCCGATCTTGGAGGGGTCGGGTGTGCCGTGAATGCCGTAGGTCGGCTTGTCCAGCGCAATCCAGACCGAGCCGACGGGGCCGTTCGGGCCCGGCGGGATGGTCAGGATCTTGTTGTTTTCGCCCTGCTTGAAATTGATGTTGGGATTGTAGGTGTAGTTCGGGTCGAGAGCGACCCGCGACACCGCATGCGTGCCGGTGGGTGAAGGCGTGTCCGCCGAGCCGATGGTGGCTGGATAGGCCGCGATCAGCTTTCCCGACGCGTCATAGGCGCGGGCCTGCTTCTTGCCCTTGTCAGCGATGATGCGTGCCACCGGCGTGGCCACCAGCCTGCCGAAATTGGCGACCTTGATGATCGTGCCGGGACGGTTGAAATTGGCTTCCGGATTGAGCGCCTTCAGATAGTTCTCGTCCATGTGGAACCGCTCGGCCAGCGCTTCGGTGACTGAGGTGTAGCTCAGCCGTTCGAGTTGCGCCTTCTGGCCGTAGTCTTCCGGCACCGAGGCGACATAGGGGCCGGCCGCATCCTCGGGCGTGATGCTGTAGGAGGCGAAGGCATCGCCGCCGGATTGCTCAAGCGCCGCCTGGATGCCGACCACATCGGTCGACCGCAGATTGCTGCCGGTGATCTCGTTATAGGCGGCGAGCGCCTTGTCGACATTCGAGCCGAAGCGTCCGTCGACGACGCCGGGCGAAGCGCCGGCGCGGTCGAGCAGCACTTGCAGCGCCGCGACCTCCTGGCGTGCACCGAGTGAAAGCGACGGATCGACGACAATCTTCCCGTCGATCTTTGGCGGCAGTGCCGCCTGGTCGCCCGGCGCCGTCGGTTCGACCGGTTCGATCGCAGCCTCGTTGAGCGGCTGGCGCTTGACGGTGCGCGGCCTTACCGGCTGCGGCGCTTCCGGATAATTGTTGCCATAGTTGCCGCCATCCAGCGGTGCTTCGGGAAAAGCGTCCACCGGATCGCCGTAGGGATCATATTCCTCGACCGGCGGTACGACGATCAGGCCCTCCTCTTCCAATTGCCTGCGGCGCAAGCGCGCCGTGTCCTCCGGATCGTCGAGATAATAGCGGTCGTCCTCGACCGGTCCGAGATTGCGCAAGCCCTCGCGGCGGAGTGCGCGGCGATCGAACCTGGTCTGCGGCGGCTGGATGGCAAGCACCTTGCCGGTTTCCGTATCGACGATGACGCGGTTTCCTCTGGCGTCGTAGTAGACGTCGAAATCGCCGTTCTGGGCGACCAGCACAGCATGGCTATCCGCGGCTCGGGCATCCGCGGCGCGGGCAGATCGCGGCGCGATGTCCTGCGTCGGCGCGGCCATTACACTCGAAGAAAGCAGCCCGGCGGCGAACGCCGAAAGGGTGAAGATCGTGCGGAACATGCTGGCCAAATTCTCCGGTCCGTAATTGCCGCCGCCCGGCGTTGTCTCTTTAGAGCGCCGCGCGTCCCTTCGGACGCGCAGGGACGCTCTAACACTTAAAAAACTCCGCATCATGCTTTCCGAAAATCCAATTCGATTTTCGGGCCTTTGCGGCAGGCGAACCCTTCGCCAGCAAATCAGCTGCCAACCATAAGGTTCCAACATGAACCGGGCATGAAGATGGCGGATTTCTGGCGGCCTGGAGCAAGAACACTAGCTGGCGGCGAATCCCAATTCCTTGCGCGCCTGCTTCGTCAGCTTGAGTACGACAAGGCGGTGGCTTTCGCGCAGATAGTCTTTTAGCGCGTCATCGTCCATGCTTTGGCTTGTCTGGCGCTGGATCCATTTCATGCCGCGTGAGGCAAGATAGGGCGCGGGCCGAAGGCCCGGCTGTTCCTTCAAGATGTCATAAGCGATGTCGGCCTTGCCATCGCTCCAACCGCCGATCGCAAAGACCTTGGCTCCGACTTTCCAGACATGAGCACCGCCCCACTGGACGACATGGGTCGCCGACGGCAGCGAGGCGCAGAAGCTGTTGTAGTCGTCCAACGTCATCTGCGCCCCCGTTTAATTTTTTGATTATGCGGCGGCCTCGAAAATCAGGCCGCCGCCTCGGTCGCTACGATCGTCGGCTTCGACCGGAAGTTCAACCGGTCGGAACCAGCGGTGACCTTGACGGTCGAACTGTCGAGGATGTCGCCGAGCAGGATCTTCTCCGCCAGCGGATCCTGCAGTTCCTTCTGCATCACCCGCTTCAACGGTCGCGCGCCATAGGCCGGATCGTAGCCCTTGGCGGCCAGCCAGTCGATCGCCTCCTGATCCAGCGAAAGCGTGATCTTGCGATCGATGAGCAGGCTTTCCAGCCGCTTGAGCTGGATCTCGACGATGCGGCCCATATCCTGGCGGCGCAGCCGGTGGAACAGGATCACCTCGTCGACGCGGTTGAGGAACTCCGGCCGGAACGACGCCCTGACGACTCCCATCACCTCGTCGCGGACGACATCGACGTCCTGGTTCTCGCCGAGACTGACCAGATATTCGGCGCCGAGGTTCGACGTCATGATGATCAGCGTGTTGCGGAAATCGACCGTGCGGCCATGACCGTCGGTCAGGCGGCCGTCATCGAGCACCTGCAGCAGCACGTTGAACACGTCCGGATGCGCTTTCTCGATCTCGTCGAACAGCACGACCTGGTAGGGGCGGCGCCGCACCGCTTCAGTCAGCGCGCCGCCCTCCTCATAGCCGACATAGCCGGGAGGCGCGCCGATCAGCCGGGCGACCGAGTGCTTCTCCATGAACTCCGACATGTCGATGCGCACCATGGCGCTCTCGTCGTCGAACAGGAAGCTGGCAAGCGCCTTGGTCAGTTCGGTCTTGCCGACGCCCGTCGGTCCGAGGAACATGAACGAACCGATCGGCCGGTTCGGATCCTGCAGGCCGGCGCGGGCACGGCGAACGGCTTTCGACACAGCCTGCACCGCCTCGCCCTGGCCGACGACACGCTTGCCGATTTCGTCTTCCATGCGCAGCAGCTTGTCACGCTCGCCTTGCAGCATCTTGTCGACCGGAATGCCGGTCCAGCGCGACACGATGTGGGCGACGTGATCGGGGGTGACCACCTCTTCGACCATGCCGACCTTGCCGTCTTGCGCCTCGGCCTGTGTCAGCTTCTTTTCGAGCTCCGGAATCTTGCCATAGGCAAGCTCGCCGGCGCGCTGGAATTCACCTTTGCGCTGGGCGATGGCGAGCTCGTTGCGCGCCTCGTCGAGCTGTTTCTTCAGGTCGGCTGCGAGCCCGAGCTTCTGCTTCTCGGCCTGCCACTTCGAGGTCAGTTCGGTCGATTCCTCTTCCAGGGCGGAAAGATCCTTTTCGAGCCGGGCGAGCCGGTCCTTCGACGCGTCGTCCTTCTCGACCTTCAGCGCCTCACGCTCGATCTTGAGCTGCATGATGCGGCGGTCGATCTCGTCCAGCGCTTCGGGCTTCGAATCGACCTGCATCCGCAGCCGCGACGCGGCCTCGTCGACAAGGTCGATCGCCTTGTCCGGAAGGAAGCGGTCGGCGATGTAGCGGTTGGACAGCGACGCTGCCGCGACCAGCGCCGAATCCGAAATGCGCACCTTGTGGTGCTGCTCGTATTTCTCCTTCAGGCCGCGCAGGATGGAGACCGTGTCTTCCACCGTCGGCTCATTGACGAACACCGGCTGGAAGCGGCGGGCAAGGGCGGCATCCTTCTCGACATGCTTGCGGTATTCGTCGAGCGTCGTGGCCCCGACGCAGTGGAGTTCGCCGCGTGCCAACGCCGGTTTCAACAGGTTCGACGCATCCATGGCGCCATCCGCCTTGCCGGCGCCGACCAGCGTGTGCATCTCGTCGATGAACAGGATGATGCCGCCGGCCGCAGCGGTGACTTCCGAAAGAACCGCCTTCAGCCGCTCCTCGAATTCGCCGCGATATTTGGCGCCGGCGATCAGCGACCCCATATCGAGCGCCATCAACTGCTTGTCCTTGAGCGATTCCGGCACGTCGCCATTGACGATCCGCAACGCCAGCCCTTCGGCGATCGCCGTCTTGCCGACGCCGGGTTCACCGATCAGCACCGGATTGTTCTTGGTGCGGCGCGACAGCACCTGGATGGTGCGGCGGATCTCGTCGTCGCGGCCGATGACCGGGTCGAGCTTGCCGGCGCGACCGTCGGCGGTGAGATCGCGCGCGTACTTCTTAAGCGCATCATAGCCCTGCTCGGCGCTCGCCGAATCGGCCGTGCGACCCTTGCGGACGTCGTTGATCACCTGGTTCAGCGCCTGTGGCGTCACGCCGGCCTTGGTCAGGATGTCGGCGGTCTTGGCGGATTTCTCGACCGCCAGCGCCGTCAGCAGCCGCTCGACCGTGACGAAGCTGTCGCCGGCCTTCTTTGCCAGTTCCTCGGCGGTCGAGAACACCTTGGCCAGCGGTTGCGCCAGATAGAGCTGGCCGTTGCCGCCTTCCACCTTGGGCATCGCCTCAAGTGCCGTCTCGACGCCCAGCTTGACGTCGCGGACGCTGCCGCCGGCGCGCTCGATCAACGACGCTGCCAGGCCCTCGTCGTCGTCGACGAGCACTTTCAATATATGTTCGGGGGTGAATTGCTGGTGGTTGCGCGAGAGCGCCAGGGTCTGCGCCGACTGGATGAAGCCGCGCACGCGCTCGGAATATTTTTCAAGGTTCATATCTGTCTCCTTCCGTCACCGGCCCGCTTTGCGGCACCGGATCAGATTGCGGTGACGGACCCGCCCGTTCGAGCCGGGTCCTGTTCACGCGAGATATGGGGCGCAATCCACGGACCCTCAAGACGTCCCGATAACGGCGGACTCATAATATTTCCCGGGGGCACATACAAAAACGGCGGAGATTTCTCTCCGCCGTCCAGGAATGTCTGGGCCTTGCTCGATCAGTTATTGACGTCGACGATGGTGGGCTCGCCACCGGCGTCTTCCGCCGGAGCAGCATTCACGTTATCGCCGCCAGCATTGTCGTTACCGCCATCCACCTGATCAGCCACCTGATCAGCATTGACGCGCGGACGGCGCGGACGCCTGGGGCGGCGGGCAGCGCCGCTTTCGGCGGCGGCTTCGTTCATCTCGGCCTGGGCAGCCAGAGCCGCAGGCGAAAAGCTTTCGAACTGCGGCGCGGGTTCGGCCACAGAAACAGGCTCGTTCGGAGACACAGCTTCCGCCTGCACGGGGGTTTCGTTCTGAACCGGTCTCTCGTTGCGCCGGTTCTGATCGCCACGCTGTCCGCCCTGCTCGCCGCGCGCACCAAATTCGCCGCGCTGGCCGTTCTGGCCGTAGCCGCCATTGGGGCGACGGTCGCGATGGCGGTTGTCACGCCCGCCGGCATCGCGCCCACTGGCATCACGCCCACTGGCATCACGCCCACTGGCATCACGATTGTCGCGGCCGTTTTCCTGGTTGAACGTCAATTCGGCCGGCGTGCCGTCGATGACCGGCTGCGGGCCTGCACCGTGGTTGACCACCGGAGCCGCAGTCTCGCCGACATTGCTGTTGCCGGCATTGTCGAACTCGTCGCGATCTTCGTCGCCGTCATCGTCGAAATCGTCGCGGTTCTGCTGAGCGCTCTGGATCGGCAGCTGCGCCTGCGCGGCAGCGATGATGCGATTGTAGTGCTCGGCGTGCTGGAGATAGTTTTCCGCCATCACCCGGTCGCCGGAGCTTTGCGCGTCACGGGCAAGGGTTGCGTATTTTTCGGCAATCTGCTGAGCCGATCCGCGGATCTTCACGTCCGGACCGTTGCTCTCGTAATTGCGCGTCAGGGGATTTGGACCCTTGCGGTTGTTGTTATTGTTGTTGCCGCCGCCATTGTTGTTGCGACCGCGCATGCGCCTGTTCTGCTGTTGTGGCCTCATTCGACTCTCTTCATTTTGAAATTTTCGAAAACTTTTTCACGAACGGAGGCGCTCATGCAGCCAGCCGTTTCGTCTCTTCACCGGCGTTCGCCCGCATCGATTGCGTTGGCGCCACGTGTCATCCTGTTCCGGTTACATCACTTGCCGGACGATTCCCGCACGAAGCTTGGGCGTCGTTTGCGCAAGAAGGCAGCTATTTCCAAGGAAACCGAATCGCTAAGAGCACTGCCTGCTTCGTCTCATCCGGTTAAGGCGACCCTAGCCGCATTCCCCGGCATTGCCAAGCGCTTTTTTTGCACTGCGTCACGGCTTTGTCAGTTCAAAGATCAGAACCCTCTCGTTTCCGCCAAAGTCGCGGAATACCCCCGCCGGCATATAGCCGGCTGCGGAGAATATGCCCGTGACCTCTTTACGTTGGGTGTGGCCGATCTCGACCGCAATCCTACCCTCGGCTTCCAAAAAACCTGCCGCCTCGGCGGCGATAATCCTGTAGGGACTCAGACCGTCCACGCCGCCGTCGAGGGCTTGGCGCGGATCGAAATCGCGGACTTCGCCCTGCAGATTTTCGATGTCTATGGACGCTATATAGGGCGGGTTGGCGGCCATTACATGGTATCGGCCAAAAACTTTTTCGAACCAGTCGGATTTGAGCACCTGGAACCGATCGGCCAACCCCAATTCCCCGGCATTGCGCATGGCGGTCACCAGCGCGCCTTGCGAAATATCGACACCGGTGGCGACCGCCGCCGGAACGGCGCTGAGCAGCGCCAGCGCGATGGCGCCGGTGCCGGTGCCGAGATCAAGGATGCGGCACTCGCCTTGCCGTCCCGCTGTCGCCTTCACGAAGGGCAGCACCGCTTCGACCAGCGTTTCGGTGTCCGGTCGCGGCTCCAGCGTTTCCGGTGACAGCGACAGGCGCAAGCCATAGAACTCGCGATGGCCGAGGATGCGATGCACCGGCTCACCGGCGACCCGCCGCCTCAAGGCTGCATCGATCGCGGCAATCGCGCCGGCGTCGACACCGCATTCGGGATCGGCGATGGCTTGTGTGCGGGTCGTACCGGAAAAATGTTCGACGATCAGCCTCGCATCCAGCGCCGGATCGGCGACTGCGGCCGCAGCAAGGCGTGCCCGCGCCGCTTTCAGCAGCAGCCCTAGTGTGGTGGATTTGAGGTTCCTGCTATTTGTTGGCATCAGCGTCCAGGGACCTCAAATCCACCACCTAGATACCAGCAATCTGCTGGTGTGATTTTGAATCCGAAATTCGTCATTGCGCTGCCCCAACGTGATACGAATTTCGAATTCAAAGCCACACCGGCCTACTGGGCAGACTGTCAGCCATCGAGGCCGATATCGGCGAGCAGCTTCGACTGGTGATCGGCGATCAGCGCGTCGATGATCTCGTCGAGTTCGCCCATCATCACCCGGTCGAGCTTATAGAGCGTCAGATTGATGCGATGGTCGGTGACGCGGCCCTGCGGGAAATTATAGGTGCGGATGCGCTCCGAGCGATCGCCCGAACCGACCTGCGATTTGCGCGATTCGGAGCGTTCCTCGTCAGCCTTGCTGCGCTCGAGGTCGTAAAGCCTGGCGCGCAGGATCTGCATGGCTTTGGCCCGGTTCTGGTGCTGCGACTTCTCCGCCTGCACCACCATGATGCCGGTCGGCAGATGGGTGATGCGCACTGCCGAATCGGTGGTATTGACGTGCTGGCCGCCCGAACCCGAGGCGCGCATCGTATCGATGCGGATGTCTTCGGCCCTGATGTCGATGTCGACCTCTTCCGCTTCCGGCAGCACGGCAACCGTCGCCGCCGAGGTGTGGATGCGCCCGCCGGCCTCGGTCGCCGGCACGCGCTGCACACGATGCACACCGGACTCGAATTTCAGATGGGCAAAGACCCCCTTGCCCGAAATCGTGGCGATGATTTCCTTGTAGCCGCCGATCTCGCCCTCGCTGGCCGACGCCGTCTCGAAACGCCAGCCGCGTGCCGCGGCATAGCGTTCGTACATGCGAAACAGGTCGCCGGCAAAGAGAGCCGCCTCGTCGCCGCCGGTGCCGGCGCGGATTTCGAGGATGGCATTCTTGTCGTCGGCGGCATCCTTGGGCAGAAGCAGGATTTGGATGTCCTTCTGCAGCGCTTCGATGCGTTCCTTGACCTCCGGCAGATCGGCCTCGGCCAGTGCCCGCATTTCGGCATCGGTGCTTTTGTCGGCGAGCATCGCCTGCAGGTCGGCCTGTTCATGCTCGGCGGTGCGCAGCGCCCTGATCTTAGCCACCATCTCCTGCATGTCGGCATATTCCGACGCCATCTTGACATAGGCGTCCGCCGCCGGCCCGGCCGACATTTGCGCTTCGAGCATGTCGAAACGCTTGACGACTTGATCCATGCGGTCGCGGGGCAGGTTGATCATGGCGAAAGTCTATAGCGGAATGGAGCGGTCGTCGGCAAAGGCCTGCAGCAGCGCCCGCATCGGCAACCCCTGGGCCGGCGCCATGAGATTGTCGTCGAAGAACGCTTCCAGCTCGGCCAGCGGCAGTTCCGTCAGCATCGCCTTGACCGGACCGATCGAGGCCGGCGACATCGAGATCGATCGGTAGCCAAGGCCGATCAGCGCCATCGCCGAGATCGGCTTGCCGGCCAGCTCGCCGCACAAGGTCACCGGGGTTTGATTGCGCACCCCGGCGTCGGCAATCTGCTTCAGCGCGCGCAGGAACGGCGTCGACAGCACATCGAAGCGGTCGGCGAGCTGCGTGTTGCCGCGATCGACCGCCATGACGAACTGGAACAGATCGTTCGAGCCGACCGAGACGAAATCGACGGCCTTCATCAGCTCATCGAGCTGGAACAGCAGCGAAGGCACTTCCAGCATGGCCCCGAGCTTCAGGCTGGTCGGCAGATGATGGGCAAAACGCGACAGATGGCGCACTTCGCGATCGATGATTTCGCGCGCCTGGGCGATCTCGCCGAGCTCCGTCACCATCGGCAGCATCAGCTTCAGTTCACGCCCGCCGCATGCCTTCAAAAGCGCTCGGATCTGGGTACGCAACAGGCCCGGCCGGTCGAGCGTCAGGCGGATGGCGCGCCAGCCGAGCGCCGGGTTCTCTTCCTGGATCGTGTCCTTGAAGTAGGGCAGCACCTTGTCGCCGCCGATATCGATGGTGCGGAATGTCACCGGCTTGCCGCGCGCCGCGTCGAGCACGTCACGGTAGAGCCGTTCCTGGGCTTCCGCCCGCGGAAAGGTCGAGGCGACCATGAACTGCAGCTCGGTGCGGAACAGGCCGATACCGGCGGCGCCGGCCTCGGCAAGCTGCGGCAGATCGACGGCCAGGCCCGCATTCATCAAAAGGTCGACCTGGACGCCGTCCTTGGTCATCGACGGCTTCTTGCGCAGCTCGCGATAGACCTCCTGCCGCCGCGCCCGGAAGCGGACCTTTTCGGCATAGGCGGCTTCGAGGTCCGGCTGGGGGCGCAGGTGGATGGCGCCTTCTTCGCCGTCGACAATGATGGCGTCGCCGTTTTCCGCCATGGAAACGGCGCCCTTCATCTGGCCCGCAACCGGTATGCCCATGGCCCGCGCCACGATAACGACGTGGCTGGTCGCTGCGCCGTCCTCCAGCACCAGCCCGCGCAGCTTGTCTCTGGGATAATCGAGCAGTTCGGCGGCCCCCATCGAGCGGGCGACGATGATGGCGTCCTTCGGCAGCGAGACCGCGACATCGTCCGGCCCGCGCCCCATCAGCTGGCGCAGCAGCCGGTTGGCGAGATCGTCGAAATCGCTCATCCGCTCGCGCAGATAAGGATCGGTCATGTGCAGCATGCGGGCACGCATGTCGCTCTGCACTTTTTCCACCGCCGCTTCCGCCGTCAGGCCGTTGCGTACCGCCTCTTCCAACCGGCGCACCCAGCCGCTGTCGTTGGCGAACATGCGATAGGCTTCGAGCACCTGGCGGTGCTCGCCCTCGAAGGCGACTTCGCGGCGTTCCAGCATGTCGTCGATGGAGAGCCGGAGCGAACCGAGCGACGCATCGAGCCGCTTGATCTCTTCATCGCTGTCCTCGTTGAACAGATTGGTGACGACGATGCGCGGCTCATGCAGCACGACATGGCCAAGTCCGACGCCCTCGTTGAAGGACAGGCCGGTAAAGCTCACCGGGCGGCGCAGATCGAGTTCGAGGCCGGGCCGGGTCAGCCGGGCAAGGTCGCCGGTGGCGATCATCTCGGCGATCACCATCGCCGTCGTTTCCAGCGCCTCGACTTCGTCGTCGCGATAGTGGCGCATGGTCTTGTTCTGGACGACCAGCACACCGAGCGTGCGCCCCGCCCTGAGCACCGGCACGCCCAGGAAGGAATTGTAGATCTCCTCCCCCGTCTCCGGCAGGTAGGCGAAGGCTGGATGTTCCTGCGCGTTGGAGAGATTGAGCGGCCGTGCCGAGGCCGCGATCGTGCCGACGAGGCCTTCCCCCAGCCTGAGCTGCGCCAAATGGACGGCCTTCGGATTCAGGCCCTCGGTGGCATAGAGTTCGAGCACCGAATCGGCGCGCAGCACGTAGAGCGAGCACACTTCAGCGACCATATTGGCGGCGATGTCGCGCACGATGCGGTCGAGCCGCTCCTGCGGCTCCAGCGGCTCCTGCATGAGCTCGCGGAGCCGTTTCAGCAAAACGCGCGGGCCACTGGCCGTATCACGCATCGCGGCTTGTTCTCCAATGGACATTATGCCCGCCGCAGTTTCTCCCGCGGCCGGCGCTCACGCAACAACTCAAATAGAGCGGCGTCGGTCCAATTGGACCCACAAAGGACGCTCCAAGACTTCGAACTGCTGCATCGTGCTTTCCGAAGATCGACCTCCGATTTCCGGACCGAGCAGTCTGCTACTGCTTATCCAGACCGTAGATGGAATGCAAAGTGCGAACAGCAAGTTCTGTGTAGGGACCGTCGATCAGGATCGAAATCTTGATCTCGGATGTCGTGATCGCACGGATGTTGATCGATTTGTCGGCCAGCGCCTTGAAGGCGGTGGCGGCGACGCCGGCATGGCTCCTCATGCCGATGCCGATGACCGAGACTTTCGACATGCCGGCTTCCGACTGCACGACGTCATAGCCGATCGTGGTCTTCAGCCGCTCGAGCACGGCAAGCGCCTTGTCGACATCGCCGGACGGCACGGTGAAGGTCATGTCGGTGAACTTGCCGTCCTCGGAAATGTTCTGGACGATCATGTCGACATTGATGTTGGCTTCGGCCAGCGGCCCGAAAATGCCGGCGGCGACGCCGGGCCGGTCACCGACACGGCGCAACGAAATCTGCGCTTCGTCCTTGGCGTAGGCAATTCCGGTGACGACCTGCTGTTCCACGATCTCTTCCTCGTCGCAAATAAGCGTTCCGGGCGGATTGAGCAAATCCCCCATTCCCGGCGCGTCGGGATCGTCGAAGGACGACCGCACGAAAGTACGCACCCTGTGCACCATGGCAAGTTCGACCGAGCGTACCTGCAGGACCTTGGCGCCGAGCGAGGCCATTTCAAGCATTTCCTCGAAGGAAATCTTGGCCAGCCGCCGCGCCTTCGGCTCGATGCGCGGGTCGGTGGTGTAGACCCCGTCGACGTCGGTGTAGATGTCGCAGCGGTCTGCCTTGACCGCCGCCGCGATGGCGACAGCACTGGTGTCGGAACCGCCGCGGCCGAGCGTCGCGATGCGGTTGTCCGGCCCGATGCCCTGGAAGCCGGCCACCACCGCCACCTGGCCCTCGCCGAAGCGCTTGATCAGGAACGCGCCGTCGATGTCGAGAATGCGCGCCGCGCCATGCGCATTGTCGGTCTTGATCGGGATCTGCCAGCCTTGCCAGGAACGGGCATGGACGCCCATGTTCTGCAGCGCGATCGCCAGCAGGCCGGCGGTCACCTGCTCGCCGGAGGCAACGACGGCGTCATATTCGCGGGCATCGTGCATCGGCGAGGCTTCGCGCGTCCACTGCACGAGCTCGTTGGTCTTGCCGGCCATCGCCGAGACGACCACCGCGACCTCATGGCCGGCATCGACCTCGCGTTTGACATGGCGCGCCACATTGCGGATGCGGACGATGTCGGCGACGGAGGTCCCGCCGAATTTCATCACGATGCGCGCCATGGAAGCGAAATGCCTTTGACTGGGTGCCGAAACGGCGGCCGAAAAACGGAAACGGAGCGTCGGGCTGGGCCAGCCGCTGAATTCGCGGCCTCCTTAGCCAAATGCTTTGGGTTTCGCAAGGCGTGCCACCGCTTGCCCCCCTGCTTGCCCCCTTAGGCGACGAAGGCGACATACGAGCGCAACGCGCCTACCCGAACGCCTGTCGCAGAGGCGCAGCCGGCAACAGCCGAAATTTGCTGCCTTGACATTCGCCGGCTCTCGACCGACTTCCTAGCGCACCAGAGCGCGATCAGCAAAAGTGGTATCCGGTTTTGCGCCCGATCGCGCTCTGAATTTTTGAGTCTGCGGGAGACCACACGATGCCAGAACCCCGACGATCGACGATCGATGCCGGAGAAGTGGAGCGTTTTTCCGCTCTTGCCGCCGAATGGTGGAATCCGAACGGCAAATTCCGCCCGCTGCACAAGTTCAATCCGATCCGGCTTGTCTATATACGCGACCAGGTGGCGGCGCGCTTCGGCCGCGACCCGCGCGCGGCGCGGCCGTTCGAGGGCCTGCGCATCCTCGACATCGGCTGCGGCGGCGGGCTGTTGTGCGAGCCGATGGCGCGGCTTGGCGCCGAAGTGGTCGGCGCCGACGCATCCGCCACCAACATCGAAGTGGCCAGGCTGCATGCGGCGGAGGTCGGCGTGACGGTGGATTACCGTGCCACGACAGCAGAGGACCTGGCTGACGCCGGTGAGAAATTCGACGTCATCCTCAACATGGAAGTGGTCGAGCATGTTGCCGACATCGACCTGTTCGTGGCCAAATGCGGCGAGATGCTCAAGCCCGGCGGCATCATGGTCGTCGCCACCATCAACCGCACGCTGAAGGCGCTCGGTCTGGCCATTATCGGCGCCGAATATGTGCTGCGCTGGTTGCCGCGCGGCACCCACCAGTTCGGCAAGCTGGTGCGGCCAGACGAGTTGGAAAAGGCGCTTGCCGGCGCTGGCCTGACCATCATCGACCGCACCGGCGTCACCTACAATCCGCTCGCCGACCGCTGGCAGCGTTCGAAGGACATGGACGTCAACTACATGGTGCTGGCGGAGAAGGCACCCGCCTGAACTTTCTCACGACGCCTTCTCACGCCGCCACCTTCTCACCCGTCTGACTTTGCGTCTTCGGGGCGATCTGGCTTTGCGCCTTGGTGGTGATGAACACGCCGGCGACAATGATGGCAGCGCCGGCCCAGGTCAGCAATTGATAGTGCTCGCCGAGAAACATCGTCCCGGCAAACAATCCGACCGCCGCCGCGACATAGCCGATCTGGCTGAGATAGACCGGGCCGCCGACCGCCTGCAGCCGGAAGAAGAAAGCGAACATGGCCGCGGCTGATGCGACCTGCCCGACGACGACCAGCGGCACGCCGGCGAGCAGGGCGAGCGAACCGCCGCCCTGCAGCGTGAAGATGCCGCAAACAAGCAGCGCGGCCGATGCCAGATGGCTGCCGACGGCAAGCTCGATCGGTCCGGTCCCTAGCGGCCAGTCGACCGTGCGGTAGATATTGCCGGCGGCAAGGCTGACCGGAATGAGCAGCCCCGCCGCCACCCAGAAAAATTCGGCCGGCTGGCCAGCCTCGCCGCGCGTCACCGCCACCATGACAGCACCAACGAAGCCGACGGCAATGCCGACGATACCAAGCAGATTGGGACGCCGTACGCCGAGCAGGATCGAAAACACCAGTGTAACCACCGGCGACAGCGTGAACATGATACCGGTGTAGCCGGCGCCGAGATGCGGAATGGTCGAGAACATCAAGAGATTGGGGAGGGCATAGGACACCGCCGCGGTGACGAAGAAATAACGCAGTCTGTGCGGGGTGAGCCGGCTGCGTTGTCCGCGCAGCAGCAAGGCGCACAAAAGCACGCCGCCGGCGCCGAGCGAGATGAGAAGGGCCCAGACCATGGCCGAAACACCGGCCGCCGTAGCGATCTTGCCGAACGGCAGCGTCAGGCCGAGCAGGCCGCCGGTGACGAGCAAAAGACCGAGCGCTGAATCCCAGAGAAATTTCATAACGAACCTTATTGTCCTCGCGCCTCTCGTCTTTTGCGGGGGGCCCTTGGCCAGCACTGTGACTCAAGCTAAGATAATGCAAAGATTCTTAACGTCAAGATATTTAACGGTGAGATAGATGGATCGCGCTGCGAAAGCGATCGAGCAGTGGAAAAGACAACGGCCGGACCTGGATGTCTCGCCGATGGCCGTGCTCGGACGGTTGAACGAAGCCTCGTCGCTGATAGCACGAGAACGCCTCGCTCCGCTGTTTGCGCGCTTCGGCCTGCAATCCGGGGAATTCGACGTGTTGGCGACGCTGCGCCGTTCCGGATCACCTTACGCGCTGACGCCAACCGCCCTCTATGAGGCGACGATGGTGACGTCGGGCGCCATGACCAACCGGCTCGACCGGCTTGAGAAATCCGGATTGATCATGCGTGGACCGCATCCCAACGACCGGCGCGGGGTTGTCGTGCAACTGACCGAGAAAGGTCTCGCATTGGTCGATGAGGCGGTCGCCGCTCACGTCGCCAACGAACACGAGATACTTTCCGGCCTGACGCGCGCCGAACAGGACACACTCGCTGGCCTGCTTGAGAAGTTGATAGGGAGCGTCAGCCGGGGGTGAATATCAGTGATTTTGACAGATCTGGGCCGATCGGCAGCGAACGCTGATCATTCCGTTCAGCGGCAAATCGCAAACCTTGGAGATTAACCGAAACATCCCTCCCGTCGTCTTCCCAGGGCGGAGCAAGGAGCGAAGCGACGCGGCGCAGACCCTGGGATCCATTCCGTTATCTGGCGGCAGTGCTCCTGCGGCGCAGAACCGAACGCTACCACCCGGTTCCGCGAAAAGCTCGAACCATTCTGAATTGGCCTTCTCGATCAGCTCGATCTCCATTGGCGCGGCCAGCGCTTCAGCGCGGCCGAGGTCGTTGGTCACACCGATGTAAATCGTGCCGCGCTTCTGGCTCGCGGTCATGGTGGTAGCTCGCACCGTGCGGATACAAGCGCCGTTCTGAGCCGCTGCATTCTTCGGCCGGTGTAACGGCATGGATCCCAGGGTCTGCGCGACGTCGCTTCGCTCCTGCTCCGCCCTAGGATGACGAAGGTGTGGTGGCTTGTAGCTAGTCGCAAATGTTGGAGATTGGCGGCTGGAGGCCGGCAGAACCCCATCCCGATTGGTCAGGATGGCTCCTAGCAGTCAGTTACGATCCTCCGGGAATGCCGGCACCGGCATGAATTCGACGCCGTCCTCGGCCAGGCCCTTGGCCTCCTCCAGCGTCGCCTCGCCATAGATGCCGCGCGGATCGCTCTCGCCGAAATGGATCTTGCGCGCCTCCTCGGCAAACTTGTCGCCGACATAGTCGGCGTTCTCGCGCACCTTCTCGGCCATCGCCTTCAATTGCGCCAACGCCTGCTTCTGGGCCTCGCCCATGGCGAGCGCGATCTTTTCTCGGCTGCGCCCGGTGGAGACGGCCGGCGCCATCAACGCCTTCTCGACCTTGTGCGAGCCGCAGGTCGGGCAATCGACGAAGCCACGCTTCTTCTGGGTGTCGAAATCGTCGTTGCTGCGAAACCAGCCTTCGAATTCATGCTCGTGGTCACAGATCAGTGAAAAGCGAATCAAGACGCCGCACCCCTGAGACTATGCGCCTCGACCGGAGTGCCGTTCACGGCGAAGTCGCGTGAATTTTTCAGATTCGGGATCTTCTTGCGCGCGGCGGCCGACTGCGCCGGCTCGATCTCGGCGACGATCACCGCCGGTTCGTCATGTGACGCTTCGGCGACGATACGGCCCCAAGGATCGACGATCAGCGAATGGCCATAGGTCTCGCGGCCGTCCTCGTGCAGGCCGCCTTGCGCCGCGGCAACGACATAGGCGCCGTTCTCGATGGCGCGCGCCCGCAGCAGCACGTGCCAGTGCGCCTCGCCGGTCTGGCGGGTGAAAGCGGCGGGCACCGAAAGCAGGTCGGCGCCGGCCATCGCCTCGGCGCGGAACAGCTGCGGAAAGCGCAAATCGTAGCAGACGGCGAAACCCAGCTTCGCCCCATCGATCCCGGCGCCGCTGATCTCGGTGACGACGGCCTCGGTGCCTGGCTCGTAGGCGGCGGATTCGCGCCAGCTCTCGCCATTGTCGAGATCGACGTCGAACATGTGGATCTTGTCGTAGGCGGCAATCGTGGCGCCATCCGGCCCGAACAGAAGCGCGCGGTTGGCGAGCTTGCCGTCAGCGCGCAGGATGGCGGTCGAGCCGATATGCAGGAAGACGCCAAGGTCTTTCGCCAGCTTTCGCGCGGTCGAAACGATGATGTCCTTGTCCTCGGACGTGAAGGCGGCGGCCCGCGCCTGGCTGTCGCGGACCAGTGCACCGGTCATTTCCGGTGACTGGATATAGGTCGCACCCTGGCCCGCGGCCTCGCGCACCAGCCGCTCCAGATCGACCGCGTTGCGCTCGGGGCTGGTGCCCGAACGCATCTGGATCGCCGCCCCCTTGAAAGCACCCATCGTCTTGTCCTCAATTCGTCGAGCCATTGGCGAGCAGACGGTCAAGCCGGCCCTCTGCCTCCAGTTCATGGAGATCGTCACAGCCGCCGACATGCGTGTCGCCGATGAATATCTGCGGAAAGGTCGAGCGGCCATTCGCGCGGGAAATCATTTCCCGGCGCAGTTCCGGCGAGAAGGAGGCGTCATGCTCGGTGTAAGCGACACCCTTGCGCTCGAGCAGCCGCTTGGCCGCCACGCAATAGCCGCACATCATCCGTGTATAGATCGTCACGTCGACCATCGGTCAGCAATCCTGCCTTTTCCCAATCTATATAGTCGCGGACTCGTCGGCCCGAAAGTCCCCCGGCAGCACGCGCGCAAAGGTCAGCACGTCGACGGTCCCGGCACCGCCCTTCTTCAGCGCCTTGGCGACCGCGCGGACAGTGGCGCCGGTGGTATAGACATCGTCGATCAGGAGCACCCGGCGGCCGGCGATCTCGATCTCGGCCTCCTCCGGCACTCTGAAGGCGGCACGCACATTCTCCTCGCGTTCCCGCCGCTCCAGCCCGACCTGCTGGCGGGTGAGTTTGACGCGCCTGACCGCGGAGGGCGCAAAAGGCAGCCCGCCAAGCTGCGATACCGCCCTTGCCAGTTCCGCCGACTGGTTGAACTGACGCCTGAAAAAGCGCCGCCAGTGCAGCGGCACCGGCACGACCACATCGGCTTCCGCGATCAGTTCGGCACCGGCGCGCAGCATCCAGCGCGCCATCCACGGCGCCAGATCGGTGCGATCCTGGTATTTCAGCCCTTGCACCATCTGGCGGGCGACACCTGAGTAAGCGACCGCGGCCCGTGCCCGCTCGAAGGGCGGCGGGTCGGCGATCGCCTCGGCCGACAGGAACCCCTCGCCCATGTGATGGGTGAACGGCGTGCCCATCACCGGGCACCATGGCCGCTCCAGAAGCCTGAGTTTCGGCCAGCAGGCGCCGCACAGCACGCCGGGCTGCGAGACATGCCGTCGGCAACCGGCGCAAACCGGCGGAAACAGGATGCGCGCCGGCCAGTCCAACGCCTTTCGAGCGACACTCTTGATATCCGGCATTGGATCGGCCACGTGGTTCTTTCTCCGCCACCCTATATCAGAGTGCGGAAACCAGGAACTGTCAGTTGCAACCTATAGTCGATACCTCTCTCTGGCTGGCGCACAAGCGCCGGGCCCTCGCCAGCCCGGCTGCCGGCGCGGATTTCCTGATGCGGCGGGCGGCCGAGGAACTCGCCGACCGGCTGGGCGCAGTGGAACGCAAATTCGACAGGGCGGCCGTCCTGTTTTGCCAGACGCCGGCGGCAGTCGACGTGCTCGCGACAAGCGGCAAGGTGGCGGACATCGTGCGCGTCGAGGCGGATGCGGCTTTCCTGGGCGACGGGGCGGGGGGCGATGCCGCGGGACTGGTGGCGCCGTTGGAGACCGTGCCATTCGAGCCGGAAAGCCTCGACCTCGCGGTGTCGCTTTTGTCGCTTCAGGCAATGAACGACATTCCCGGCATGCTGGTGCAGATCCGCCGCGCACTGAAGCCGGACGGTCTTTTCCTAGGCGCTTTTGCCGGCGCCGGCACGCTTTCCGAGCTGCGCGAATGCCTGCTCGCCGCCGAGACCGAGTTTTACGGCGGCGCCAGCCCGCGCGTCATCCCGTTCACCGACGTGCGCGACGCCGGCGCGCTTTTGCAACGCGCCGGTCTGGCCTTGCCCGTCGCCGACGTCGAGACGGTGACGGTGCGCTACGATTCCCTGTTCGGCCTGATGGCGGACCTGCGGGCGATGGGCGAGACCAGCGCGCTCATCGACCGCAGCAGGCGACCGGCCACACGAAAGCTGTTTGCCCGCGCCGCCGAAATCTATGCCGAACGATTTTCGGATGCCGATGGCCGCGTCAGGGCGAGTTTTCCGATCGTCTGGATGTCAGGCTGGGCGCCCGACGCCTCGCAGCAAAAACCGCTGAAGCCGGGCTCGGCAAAACTGTCGCTGAAGACAATCCTGGAAAATCCCGGCCGGCGCTGACCGGTTTATTATGGACGCGGCTGGTCGGTTACTGCGCGAAAGCCTTCACAAGCTTGCTGGCATTGTCGCTGAACAGCCACGTGATTGCGTCGGCGACCTTGCCGACGCCGCCTACAATGGTAAGCGACAGCACGGCCACGATCAGCCCATATTCGACAGCCGTCGCGCCGGTCTTGTCTTCCCAAAATCGTTGCAGCAATGTTTTCATGGCCGTCGATCCCGCTTGCCGGAACCCTAGCGCGGACCTGTTAAGAAAGGTTAATGACACAGGCTTAACAGGCGATGAAAGCACCCGCTTTGGCCGGTGTCAGCAGTCGCCGCTGCGCTGGCCATTGTCGCGTATCACGCAGATCGAAGTGGGCAGCGGCTGCAGCACGCTCCTGCGCAGCGTGTAGGTATCACGACGGCCGGTCGAGCCCGTGCTTCCAATCGAACCCGTGCTTTCAACCGACCCTGTGCTCATCCTGTCGAGGCCGCCGGCAAAATCGTCGCGGGCTGATCGCGTCCGGTTGTCGAGCAAGGGCGTGGCGATCAGGGCCAGCGCCACCGCGGCCGAGCCGAACAAAAGCGTGATCCGCAATATTCCCATGCCGGCAGCCCTAAAGCTGCGGTCGGGTCGGATCGAATCCCAGTCCCTGTCGAGGCTCATGCAACCGCCCTCCGGCGAAGGCCTGGACACGACCTTCCTTCGATTTCTGCCGTCATTTTTTCACGGCCAGATAAATCTTCCATTAACGTTGTCTATGTCTCGGAGGGCAAATCACAGAAGATCGATGAGGAACTGGATCAGCGGCGCGTCGGCCGGCGGCATCGGAAAATCGCGCATCTGGCGCGGCCGCACCCATTTCAGCACCTGCCCCTCCTTCGGCTGCGCGATGCCGCGGAAGCGACGGCAGACGAACAGCGGCATCAGCAGGTGAAAATCATCGTAGGAATGGCTGGCGAAGGTGAACGGCGCCAGGCAGGGAATATCGGTTTCGATGCCGATCTCCTCGTACAATTCGCGGATGAGGCATTCTTCCGGCGTCTCGCCGGGCTCGACCTTGCCGCCCGGAAACTCCCACAGGCCGGCCAGTTGCTTGCCTTCGGGGCGCTGCGCCAGAAGCACGCGGCCGTCGGTATCGACCAGCGCGCAGGCTGCGACCAGGAGCAGGCGCTTGCCGACAGGGTGCGGGCCGGTCATGCGCCGGGCGGCCGGCGATAATGGTAACGATAGACTTCGTCGAACCCGAGCGAACGATAAAGCGCCAGCGCCGGCGCGTTGTCGGCCTCGACCTGCAGCCAGGCTTCCCGGGCGCCGCGCAGCCGTGCCCATTTCAGCGCCGACAGGATGAGGTGGCGGCCATGGCCCTGGTTGCGCACCGATTTGTCGGTGGCGATCTCGAACAGCCCGGCAAGATCGCCGTCATGGACGCAGATCAGCGTCGCCAGCGGTTCGGTGCCGTCTTCGAGCGCGAACAGCCCGGCTTCCGGCTGGATGGCGCCGATGATCTCCGACAGGCCCGGCCGCAGAGACACATCCGAGCCGCTTACCTTGAGCGCCGCGCCGATGAAGCGGCTGATGTCCTTCAGCGGGATCTGGTCCATGGCGGCATCGAGCTGGGCGTCCGCCAGCGGCAGCCGCATCACCAGCGATTCGTCGAATGTGCTCCAGCCCTCGCTGTCGAGATGTTTGGCAAGTATCGGCCCCGACAGCGGCGATATGCGGAAGGTCAGCGGCCGGCCATAGGCGTCGAAACGGCGGCTGGCGCGGCCGATGCGATCGACAATGTGCTGGATGTCGCCCGGATCGAGCGGGTTGACGGAATTCAGCCGCTTGGCCGGATGGCCCGCCGTCAGTCGCACCACCCAGGTGCCGTCATAATGCACGGCCGCCGCCGGCCAGGCGCGAAAGCTGGCCGCCTCGTAGCGGCGCACGATGGCAAGCACGCTTGCCGGATGTCTGGAAACCAACGCCATCAACTCCGATAATCGCCGTTGATGGCGACATACTCCTTGGTGAGGTCGCAAGTCCACACCGTCGCCTTGCCGCGGCCGATGCCGATATCGGCACGGATGCGGATCTCGTCGCGCTTCATGTAGGCCGACGTCGCCTCCTCGGAGTAGGCGGCGTCGCGCTCGCCCTGATGCGCCAGCCTGATGTCGCCGAACCAGATCGACAGCAGGTCGCGGTCGGCCGGTTCGCCGGCCTTGCCGACGGCCATGACCACGCGGCCCCAATTGGCGTCTTCGCCGGCGACCGCCGTCTTGACCAGCGGCGAATTGGCGATCGACAGCGCGATGCGCTTGGCCGAGCGGGCCGATTTCGCGCCGGTGACGGTGACCTCGACCTGTTTTCGCGCGCCCTCGCCGTCGCGCACCACTTGCAGTGCCAGCGCTTTCAGCACCTTGCCGAGCGCGCGGCGGAAGGCGCCAAGGCGCGCATCGCCGGCATTCGTGATATCAGGCGCGCCGCGCCGGGCGGCCGTGCCGGTGGCGAACATCAGCAGTGTGTCGCTGGTCGAGGTGTCGCTGTCGACGGTGACCGCATTGAAGGTCTTGGCGGTGGCGCGCGACAAAAGATCCTGCAGCACGGGGGCTGCGATCGGCGCGTCGGTAGCGATGAAGGAGAGCATCGTCGCCATGTCGGGCGCGATCATGCCGGCGCCCTTGGCAATGCCGTTGATGGTGACGTCGGCGTCGCCGAGTTTTACCGTCGCGGTCGCCAGTTTCGGATAGGTGTCGGTGGTCATGATTGCCTTGGCGGCTTCGGTCCACAGGTCCGGCCTGCCGTCCTTGACCAGTCCGGCGAGCAAATGGCCGAACTTGCCGGCATCCAGCGGCTCGCCGATGACGCCGGTCGAGGCCAGAAACACCTCGTCCGGCGTGCAGCCCGCAGCCTTGGCCGCAGCTTCGCCGGTCATTGCCGTGGAGGCTCGGCCCTTGCTGCCGGTGAAGGCATTGGCATTGCCGGAATTGACGACCAGGACGCGCGCCTTGCCGGCGCTAAGATTCTGCCGGCAGAAATCGACCGGCGCCGACGGGCATTTCGACTTGGTGAACACGCCGGCGACCGTGGTGCCGGCATCGAAGACCATGGTCAGCAGGTCGGTGCGGTTCTTGTACTTTATCCCGGCCTCGGCTGTGGCGATGCGGACGCCCTCGATGTCAGGCATTTTGGGATATTTCTTCGGCGCAAGCGGCGAAATCGTGGCTGACATGAGGACCTCGGGCGGGAGAAACGCAAGAGAGCGCCGGTTTGCCCCATAGCGGGCGCCGGCGCAAGGGCGTTAGGTGGTTGAGCACGTTCCCCTTTCTCATCGAAACGAAACGCTCAGTTGCACGAAACGGACCGTTTCGTTTCGACTAGAAAGTGTGTACGATGTGCCGACGAAAATCATGAGCAAGGAAAACAGGATGGGGCTGGTTCCGGGGCGCAGGTCGATCGGCGCGCGGCGCAACCCCGACAGCGCCGACGCCATTCTCGACGCCGCCGAGGCAGTTCTGGTCGAGGCCGGTTATTCCGGCTTCTCGATCGAAGCGGTGGCGCGGCGGGCGCGTGCGGGAAAGCCGACAATCTATCGCTGGTGGCCGAGCAAAGCCGCCTTGCTGTTCGACGTCTATCAGCGGCTAAAGCGCGTCGATTATCCCGATACCGGTAACCTCGAGGACGATCTCGTCGGCTTCCTCAAAAGCCTGTTCTCGCACTGGCGCGAAACATCGTCAGGCAGCATCTTCAGATCGCTGATCGCCGAGGCGCAGTCGGACGCGACCGTGGCCGCCGTGTTTGCCGAATACACCAAAGGACGCCATGCCCATACCGGCCAGATGATCGAACGCGCCAAGGCAAGAGGCGAAGTCGCGGCCGACGTCGATTCCACGCTCGTCGCCGACCTGGTCGCCTCGTTTGCCTGGACGCATCTTTTGACCAATCGCCTCGACGAAGACGAAACGACGCTGCGCAAGGCGGTTGGCTATCTGTTGAAAGGCATAGAAGCTGACGATGCCGGCTCGGTCGACGCCGCGGCTGTCCGGCGGAGGCGTCGACGTGTCATCGGTCGCACCGCCCGGTAGAGCGGCAGGGTGGCGGGGCAAGACCCTGGCGTGGTGCAGACCACCAGAGGAACAATTGTCGGAGGCTGCGCTGCCCCTCATCGCCCTGCCGGGCACTTCTCCCCGTATAGTGACGGGGAGAAGGACGCCTTCGCAACGGATTTCGCCAACCTCCAGCGTTGCAGGAATGGCGCCGGGGTCGCGGCCAGCCCCCTTCTCCCCGTCACTACACGGGGAGAAGATGCCGGCAGGCAGATGAGGGGCGGCGCCGACGCCAACAATTTTGCACAGGCGATTGCCCTCGCCTACTTGGTGTTTTCCAGCGCGTCGACCGTCTTCTTCAGCTTCTCGTCCGGGATCTCGACCTTGGCCTGGGCGCGCAGCGACTTGACCAGCGCGATGTATTTGTCGCGGATGACAGCCTGACGGGCCTGATCCTTGACCTGGTCGAAGGCCGGCGGCTGCTTGGCCCGCTTGTCCTCGACCTGGATGACGTGCCAGCCGAACTGCGACTGCACCGGCTGCTCGGTGTACTTGCCGACCGCCAGCGCGAACACCGCCTTGTCGAATTCCGGCACCATCTGACCGGGTCCGAACCAGCCGAGATCGCCGCCGCTGGTCTTGCCGCTCGGATCGCTGGTGTGCTCGTTGGCGAGTTTCTGGAAATCGGCGCCGCCATCGAGCTGCTTGATGATCGCATCGGCCTCTTCCTTCGTCTTCACGAGGATGTGACGGGCATGGACCTCGTTGGCCGGCGGCGTGTTGGCGATTTCCTGGTCATAGCGGGCGCGAACCTCGGCATCGGTGATCTTGCCGACGACATCCTTCTCGACCATTTCGCCATGCAGGGCGCGCTGCTGCAGGAACGCCATGCGGCGCTGGAAGTCGGGATCCTTGTCGAGGCCGGTGGTGACCGCCTGGGCGGCCATGACTTTGATTTCGATCGCCGCCGAAAGGGCTGCGGCGCGGCGCTGTTCGGGCGGCATCTGCGCAAACTGCTGCGACAGCTCGCCTTCGGCAAGCGCAAGGTCGGCCTCGGTCAGCGACTGGCCATTGATCGTGGCGACCACGGCGTTCGGATCGACCGGCGCGGCCGGCTGGGCGGGTGCGCCCGGTTGGGCGGGGGCTGGTTGGG
>NZ_JBVVQQ010000044.1:0-27254 GCF_055811135.1 Mesorhizobium sp. WSM4817
GGGATATCGCTCGGCGGCGTGGTCCCGCAACCCTAAGCAAATCGCCGATGTGGCCTGTTACGCTGGTGCCCCAGCGCTTAAAGAGGCCTTGGCTGAACGAGACTTCGTCGTCTGCGCGCTGCCGCTGACCACCGAAACTCGAGGAATACTTAATTCCGAGACTTTCCGACTGATGAAGCGCGGCGCCTACCTCGTTAATGTCGGACGCGGAGCACACGTCGACGAGGCTGCACTTCTGCACGCCATTGACGCTGGGCAACTGTCAGGCGCCTGCCTCGATGTTTTTACCTCGGAACCGCTCGACCAGGCGAGCCCGCTATGGGCCCATCCGAAGGTGACCATCACACCACATGTGGCAAGCTACTGGGTCGATTCGGGCATAGCGCAGGTGGCAGGTCTGTGCGAGCAGATCAAGTTGGGCAATGACATCACCAATCTCGTAGACCTTGAACGGGGCTACTAAGGGCCCGTATGGCAATAACTGCTTCAGTTCCTTGACGGGATTCGGCCAATTGCGGCGGCCTTATGAAACTAATCGATTCGATAACTTCTGTACGGCCCAAGTGCGGGTTAAGAATTTACTCTTAGTCCGTTAATGGGCGCAAAGCGGACCGGCGCTTATACCGCTCCCGCCCTACGGGCTCAAGATTCACTCAGCGCTCGACGCATTCTGGCAGGTGCACAGGCTTTTCGAAACGGGCCACCGCCTCTGCCTTTGCACAGGGCGGGAAACCGGCGAGCCGCATGGTCTCGATGAGCCGCCGCCTGTCGTCTTCATTTGTGTCAGGAAGGCTAACAAATCCCTCTATGGTAAGATCGGGAAACCATTTCAGTGCTTCCGCAAGCGCGGTTTTCGCTTCCGCCGTTCGGCCGGAGGCGGCCAGCGCAGCTGGGCGATATACCCACATCCGTCGACCGTAGTTCTCCGGACCCATTTGCTTCTGCATGCGAAGCGCGTCTTCATAGCGTCCGGCCATGAAATAGGCAGCAGCAAAAAGCCTCGTACTCGCCATCGGGTAGTTCGGGTTAAGGCGGATTGCCCGATCGGCCATCTCGGCACCGCGCTGCGGCTCGCCGAAGCTGGATGCCAAGAAAGCGTAGAAGCTCAGAATTTCGAACTGGTTCGGCGCCATGCGTAGCGCCGTGTCGAATTCCATCTTGGCACGTGCAAGATCATTCCTGTCGCCGAAACTGAAGCCCAGCACGGCGTGCGCCTCCGCGTCGCTCGGGTCGAGCATGACCGCACGTTCGGCAGCCTCGGCGGCCAGTCGGAAGTTGGCCTCGAAATCGGCGCCGAAACTGGGCATGACGCCATACGCGTGATAGAGCTCGACCCAGGCGCGCGCGAGCCCCGGGTCGAATTCGACGGCGCGTTTGAGGAGCTTGATGGCCTCCTCGACATCGGCGCGATTCATCTTCGCAAGCTTTTCCGTGCCGAGCAGGTACAGCTCGTAGGCAGTAAGGTCGCTTGGCGGCTTGCGATGCGCCGCAATCCGGCCTGCAACCTCGATCACGCCGTGCCCGCCGCCGAGGCGGTTGGAGACCTGCTCGGAGATCTCCGTCTGGATAGCGAACAGATCTTCGTCGGGCCGGTCCCAGCGGTCCGACCATAGATGTTTGCCGGTTGCCGCGTCGAGGAGCTGCGCAGTGATGCGCAGCCGGCCGGCCTGGCGCTGGATCGAGCCTTCGACCACGAAACCGACCCCGAGCGTTTTGGCGATCTCGGCCAAACCGATCGATCTTCCGGCATATGTTTCAGTCGAGTCGTGCGCGATTACTTGAAATTCCGGGAAACGTGCGAGATCGGTGATGATTTCTTCGGTCAGGCCGTTGCCCAGTCGGCGTGCGGACGTCTCCTCACCCAACACGTCGAAGGGCAGCACCGCGACCAAAGGCTTGCCGCCAGGGGAGAGGGGCCGCAGCATCCACCCTGCAGCAGCGGCGACAGCAAGCACAATCAGTAGCGACCCCACAAAGGCGGCGAGCGGTCGCTGGAGCGCGCGATTACTCGTCCGGCTCGTGGCGGGCATCGCAGCCGCATTCGCCTCCGGCAGCGCCAGCATGTAGCCGCGCCGCGACTTGGTCTTCAGGATGGCATGTCCGTCATCCTTCAGTGCGCGTCGGATCTCGTGGATGCATTGCACCAAGCTGTCGTCAGTGACTGCCGTTCCCGCCCACACCGACTGCATCAGCTCACCCTTGGTGACGAGTCGGTTGGGGTTGTTCGACAAATAGCGGAGCACCGCGAACGCCTGCGGCCTGAGATCAATCGGATTGCCCGGCCCGTCGCTCAGCGTTTCGTTGCTCAGGTCCGCAACTACCCCATTGATAAGGAGCCTGGTCGGCGCCGGGGTGTTCATCGGCTATCTCAATGTCGCTGTCTTGCCTGCCTCGCTTCTTACCATAGTTTTCGGCGCCTGGACTGTCGCCCGATCGTCGTTTCTTCGGCAAAAGATCGTACGGCATTCGTTACTCGACAAGCCCTTCGGCTCACCCTCATGGCAACGTCTTCGGCATTGTCCCGAACAGCCGCCCAACCACAAACTCGTTGCATCGAGAGGAGGACCCACCCATGAAGCCGCGATCAGTCAACGCACGTCGTATCGGCATACTTGTGTTCTCACTGTGTGCTCTCGGGCTCATTCCCTCAGCGCCGATGGCCGCGGATGCCAAATTGGTCGTCGAGCCGGTGGTCGAGAAAAAGGTGAAGGAACTGCCACCCGGACCATTGTTCTGGCGGTTGGAGAATTTCCCCACCCTGGCCCAGGCCCAGGGCGCTGCGGGCTCCACCTCGCTTGCGGCGGAGGTCGCAGGCAAGGTCTGGCTGTTCACGCTTGGGCCGAAGGACGGCGCCACTGCCGGCGGAACCAAGGTAACTGAGATTGGTCCCCTCCCATCGGTCAGCGCGAGCGAATACTTGCTGCGCATCAACCGTGCCGGCGGCGCGCCCGGCGCCAAGTCGTCGATCCATTCACATCCGGGACCGGAGGCCTTCTATGTCCTGGCCGGCAAGCTCGGCCAGAGGACGCCCCACGGCGTGGCTTATGCCGAAGCCGAAACGACCATGGTCGGGCATGGCGCCGATACTCCTATGGAAGTGTTCAACGCCGGAACAACCGATCTCGATCAGTTGGCCATCTTCGTGGTGGATGCCAATCGGCCGTTCTCGTCGCCGGCCAGCCTCGATTGAAGCGACATTTCGCTGGGTCGCGCGAATGTTTGGACGGCGACGAGGCGCCACCCCGGCGCTTTCATCACGGCGCGGTATCTACAAGAGCGGCGCATGCTGTTCAGGTATCGCGTCCGCTTGCCCCGAATGCAAATCCTCGATCGCCGCGGCTCGGGCGCCGTTGCGCTGGCATCAACCTGGCCTGCTGCTCCATATGGCGCAACCACGATTTCCACCGTGGCCGCTGACAATGTCGGCTTTCAGGCGGTGGCAAAGCTGACTTTAGGGGCCGATATCAGGCGCGAAGCGGCCAGAAATGCAGAGTCGAGCAGCCGTTGTCACCACGCAAGCCGTTGGCCGTCGCGGAAGAAGCCGCCGGTCGGGCCATAGTTCGGCAAGGTCTCGGCTCAGACGATGCGCTCTGCCGCGAGCACGCGGGTCAGGGCGTTGAGCTTGCCTTGTTTATGGCGGGCATGGCAGGCGCTGGTCCTTCTGCTATAGCTTTGAGTGCAGCCCTTAGGGCGCCGCGGCGCTGTCCCCGCGGCCGTGTAGCCGGGAGCGCTTCGTAATACGGCCCTGCACTAGGCCGGTCCTTACCATCTGCTGATCTTTCGCTTATGGTCGCCGTTTCGATTTCTCCCAGAGCCGCGATGTTGCAAAACTTTGGACCATTCCAACTCGATGAGGAGGCGCGCTCGCTGAGGCTGCGTGGAGCGGCACAGAAGATTCAGCCGCGCGTCTTTGACCTTTTGGCCTACTTGGTAAGGAATGCAGGTCGGGTAGTGCCGAAGGACGAGCTCATGGATGCTCTTTGGCCGGACCTTACGGTTACCGAAGCTTCCCTGCAGCGCGCCGTGAGCTTGGCCCGTCGCGCGCTTGCAGCCGGAGGGTTGGCGAATTCCATCCGCAGCTTCGTCAAGCATGGCTATCGCTTTGGGATCGACGACCCCCTCCTCGGCCAGATTGCGCCGACTGAGGCTAGCGACGATCTGGAGATTTCTGCCGCACGAGACCTGGCGATCCAGCGGGACTGGGCGGGCGCGGCCGAGCGGTTCGACGCCATCTCCCGGACGCGGGAGCTGGACCCAGGCGATCTTGATCTCTGGGCTCTGGCGGTCGAGTGTTGCGGCCGTCCCGTCGCGGCGATCCCAATACTTTCTCGTGCGGTCGCGGCTCATATGCGGATAGGTCAGTTGGTGCGGGCCGCACGAGCAGCCATCACATTGGCAAAAATCCATCTCGAACGCGGGGCGGCGGACGCAGCCATCGGCTGGCTGGAACGGGGCGGCCAGTTGCTGACCGGCTTGAGCGACAGCGGCACGATGGGTTATCTTTTGTGGATGAAGTCGCGCCTTGCCACTTTCGGAGGCCGACCGAAGGAAGCTCTTGAGCTCGCATCGAAGGCATTCGAGCTGGCCGAGCAGACCGACGATCAGGGACTTCGGGCACTGACGCTGGTTTACAAAGGCTTCTACAACCTCTCCCTCGGCAGGGTGAACGAGGGCAGTGAGCAGCAGAACCACGCCGCCGCCATCGCACTCTCCAGTCAGGTCGACCCGATCACCGGCAGCTTGGTCTACTGCAATATCCTTTGGAGCTGTCGCACTTTCGCCGATTGGCCCCGTGCAAGGCAATGGAGCGAAGGCTTCGAGAGCTGGTGTGAAGCCAGTTTCGCGGAAAGCCCAGGCGCCTGCGGTTTGCATCGTGCGGAAATAGTTGGAGCGCAGCGAACGCTCGGCGAGGCCCTGGCTAACATTGAGGCAGCGATTCCGAAGCTGGCGGACGAAGAGGCTTGGTCTCTGGGCGAGGGCTACCGCGTCCGAGGGGACATTCACGCAATGATTGGCGACCTCTCCCAGGCGAAGTCGGACTATGCAATGGCGTATTCGATTGGATGGGACGCTGAACCGGGCAATGCCGTTCTGCTCTTTGAGACAGGCGACGTGGAGGCTGCGCTTGCTACGCTTCACCGTGCTCTAGAGGGGCTCTCTTGGTTTCACCTGCAGCGTCGCGGACTGCTCTTGGTCAATGCCGCTCGCCTAGCCGCCCTGGGCGGTCGGCCGGAATTGGCCGCCGGTTTCCTCGCGGAAATCGACGCCTCCCCGGAGCGCTGGCCTCAGCCTGCGGTGCGGGCGATGATCGCCGAAACCCGCGCCGCTCTCCTCCCCGCCGATAACCCCCAGGCGATGCAGCTTCGTCTCCTCGCCCGTCAGCTTTGGACAAGTGCCGGCGTAGAGTATCACGCGGCACGTCTCCGGATCGACTTGGCGCGTCGCTTCTTCGACATGGGTGACGTTAGCGGCGGCACCTCGGAACTGGCAGCTGCCGAGCGCACCGCCGCGCGTATCGGATCGCCTCGGCTCATGAGCATGGCTGCAAGTCTGGCTCCAGCACCGATCCCGGCTCACGGGAAGCAGCGTGGCGAGAGCGAACACCTCATGATCGCACCAAGCGGCACTTAACGGCTTTCGCTGTCCCTTGATCGGCAAAAGATAAGCGCAGGATAGGTCGACGGTAAGGACGATCTGCGGCAGCCGGCGCTAACTCTGGCCCAGTCATGCAACCCCGCATGGCCATTGCAATGGTGGGCGTCGAACCTGGGCGCCCGTAATCGGGAGAATTGGAAATGCAACTCTACGTTATTCGTCGGCCGAGCGCCTGGGCGTCGCTCGCCGAACTGGAAACCGCCGGCGCCAAGTCAGCACGGATCGGAAACGAAGAAATGCCTGACAGGGTCAGGTGGATCCGCAGCTACGTCGTGCATGAGCCCGACGGTCGCATCGGCACCTTCTGCATCTACCAGGCGCAGGACGGTGCGGCGATCCGCGAACATGCCCATCGCGTGGGCATGCCCGGCGAGGAATTCTATCCGGTCGCCACCACCGTGATCGTGCGGGCTGACCCGGCTGTAGAAGCCGCGGCAGCATGACCCATTAGCCCCGCGGGGCCATAGCTCCGCGGGTGCTCCTCAACCCCTCAGATGGAGGAACATAATGAATTTCCCACAGACGACCTTGCTGGTCGCCACCCTCGCGGCTGGTGCCGTTTGCCAGCCCGTTAAGGCTCACGAACTGGGTTCACGTGGCGACCCCACGGCTATTGCCCAATCGCGGGCCGCCGCAGAAGCTTACTACCACCTCGCCGACGCGACTGCAGCCGGCTACGAGCCGCTCTTCGACTGCACCGACGCGGGCGCCGAGGGGGCCATGGGCCAGCACTACATCAATAAGGGCTACGCCATGGACGGAAAGCTGGTTCTGGATCAGCCGGATGTGATTATGTACGAGCCGCAGGCCGACGGATCGATGCATCTGGTAGCGCTCGAGTACATCGTGTTCAAGGCACAGTGGCAGGGTTCGGAGGCACCGAGTTTCCTAGGTCAGGAGCTGAAGCTCAAGTCCAAGGTCGGTGTTCACCCGGTGGATCCATACTATGAGCTCCACGTCTGGCACTGGCGCTCCAATCCCAGCGGCATGATGGCGGACAACAACCGCAGTGTTAGCTGCGCTCACAGCGGCTGATGCGCTTGCATCGGCCCGCAAGTGCGGGCCGATGCAACGACCTCGGCGTTTGGGACAGCCGCCTCCATCCGGGTGGCGGAGTTGAAACCGGACAGAGGTGGGAAGCTCAGGCTGGGCACCGAGCATCTCCAGGTATTTTGGGCGGGACCTGGGACGACGCAAATTGACCAAGGCGGACATTCCCGAGTGCGGAATAAGCTCCTCGAAGCGGGCGTTGGGCGAGACCGGAAATCTCCGACTTCGTCGTACGTTCTTCGGCCGCTGCCCGTTCTTTGCCCGGTTGGAAGTCAACCGAGAAACATCGTTCCCGCAAGATTTCAGACGGGGCTGATCGGCACCGCCGCCGGGGGCCGCTTCAGTGTGCTCGCGTATGTGTGAATCTTTGCTGTATGGGCAAGCACCTCGGCCTTGCTTGGCCCGCGAACTATGACCGCCCAGTCGGTCGACGACGGGCGGGTATCCATCCCAAATGAACGAGACATGATCTGATCTCCTGTGGTTTCGGTTGTGGCGCCTTCTTGGCGCACTTGCGGAGATCGCAGCTTCGCAGGGAAGCAAGCGTTTGAACGCCCGTTGTTTTTGTCAGACCCGACCGGCAGGGCGTCCACAGCCGTTCTGACGCAAAAACCTCTCGATTTCACACTGTCGTTCCCACTGCACGTCAAACGCTGCCGGCCGAGGTTTAGCCGTCCGGGGCGATCCCGGTCGCGCAACATTCGAACCCAGGAGTGAATGACATGCAGGATGATACAATGATCATGGAAAAGTCTCCCGTTAAGAAGGCGCCGCGGGAGCCGAGGAACGGCGTCGACACGCCCACCCTTCTGGCCACCATCAACGCCGTCGCGGGGCAGCCGGAGCTTGCCCAGTTCAAATTCCGTGCCAAGAGCCGCTGGATTGCCGGCACCCACAGCAGCAGCACGATGGCCAACTTCTTCGGCGCCGGCGCGGAGCAGTCTCACATGATGGCCTACCAGGCCGACAGCGACCATCCAGCGGTCCTGTGCGGCACAGACAACGGCCCGACGCCGGTCGAATACCTCCTCCACGCGCTTGCTTCCTGCCTCACGGCCGGCATCGCGAACATCGCGGCCGTGCGCGGGGTTACGCTGCATGAGGTGGAATCGACCGTCGAAGGCGACATCGACCTTCGCGGCATCCTCGGCATCTCCAACGAGGTCCGCAACGGCTACCAAGGCATCCGTATCTCCTTCAAGATCAAGGGCGATGCTCCGGCTGAGAAGCTCGAGGAAATCGTAATGCAGTCGCGCGCCCGTTCCGCGGTGTTCGACGTGCTGACCAACGGCGTGCCGGTCTCGGTTGCCGTGAAAGGCTGACTTTGGTCGGAAGTGCAATATCGCCGGCCTTGTCCTGGAAAGGATGGCGCCGGCGATCTGTTGCCCCCTGCTTACAAGGCGCGAATTCAATGCAGTGTACAGACGTGGCCATTATTGGTGCCGGACAGGCGGGTCTAGCCATGAGCCGGTGCCTGTCAGAGCGCGGGGTCTGCCACGTCGTGCTGGAGCGTGGCCGGATCGCGGAGCGCTGGCGCAGCGAACGGTGGGATTCCCTCCGCCTGCTGACGCCCAACTGGATGACGCGCCTGCCCGGCGGCGGCTATCGCGGGGCCGATCCCGACGGTTTCATGACAATGGCTGAGACCGTCGGGTTCTTGGAGAATTACGCATGCTCGATCACCGCGCCGGTAGTGGACGGTGTAGAGGTGCTTTCGACCGAAAGGATCGACGGAGGCTTCCGGCTGCTGACCGATCGCGGTCAATGGAGCGTGCGTGCGGTGGTAGTTGCGACCGGATACAGTGACAGGCCGCGGATTCCGCCAATCGCAAAGCAGATCTCCTCCCGTGTCAGGCAGATCGTGCCGCGGGACTATCGCAATCCTCGGCAGCTGGCTCAGGGCGGCGTTCTCGTGGCCGGGGCCTCCGCGACGGGAATACAACTCGCGGAGGAGATCCATCGCTCCGGGCGCCCGGTAACCCTGTCGGTCGGCAGTCATACACGCCTGCCGAGGCTTTACCACGGGCACGACATCCTGTGGTGGCTCGACCGGCTGGGAATGCTTGCCAAGCCCGTCGCCGAAGTTTCGGATCTAGCTGCGGCACGGCGGCAGCCGTCGCTGCAGCTAATAGGTACACCCGAGCGCAGGTCGCTCGACCTCGCCGGCCTTCGGGAGCAAGGCGTTCGTCTTGTTGGTCGAGCGGTTGCCGCTTACGATACACGCATTCGGTTCAATGGCGATCTCGCCGACACGACCATGGCGGCGGAACGTACGCTGAGGCGCGTGCTGGCCAATATAGACCGCGCGGCCGCCGGCGAGGGCCGCTACTCCATCGGTCCCGGTTCCATTCCGAGCCTGATCCTGAGCGCCGAACCGACCGAAATCGATCTCATCGACCAAGGTATCGAGACCGTCATATGGGCCACCGGCTATCGCCGGGAATACCCATGGCTGAAACTGGATGTGTTCGATGGCCGGGGCGAAATTCAGAACGATGGTGGCGTCTGCGCGTATCCGGGACTTTACGTGCTCGGCCTCAATTTCATGCGCCATCGAAGCTCCAGCTTCCTTGACGGCGTCGGCCGCGATGCGGAGGCGCTGGCGGCCCACGTGGCAATGTTTCTCAACGCCTCCCGCCGAGCCGCGGCCTGACCGCCGAATACAACGCTGGCGCGGCAAAAATCGACGTTGCCTTCAACGGTGACGCTCACGGCAGACCACGACAAGGGGCTCCACTGGCGCCGCAGTCAGCGCCCGCAACCATGGAGAAAATCAAATGAGTGCAATGGTGAACCCATCCCTGTCCCTCACCACAACGCGAGGTTTGCGCTGGGCTGGCGGAACAATGCTGGCCGCAGTCTGGCGTTCCATTCGCATCCAGCGGGACCGTCGACAGCTTTATGAGTTGCCGGACTACATCCTGCGCGACGTCGGCATCACCCGCTCCGAGATCAACTCGATCACCTCCTTTGCCGGGCGTGATCCCAGCCGCCGCACCCGGCCTTGAGCCGGCACGAAGGAGGTCGTCCGATGAGCGCCGCATCGACGTTCTGCGTCTCGCATAAAGCGTGCCACGCACCGCTTGTCATCGCCCTGCACTGCTCCGGCGGCAGCGGACGGCAGTGGCGCAACCTGACGGAGCGGCTCGATGACAGCTACCGGTTCATCGCACCCGATTTGATCGGGGCACCGGGCGCCGGCACCTGGAATGGTGCCGGCACTTTCCGTTTGGCCGACGAAGCCGCCGGGATGCTGGAGATGATCGACCACCATGACGGGCCTGTGCATCTTGTTGGCCATTCCTATGGTGGTGGATTGGCCCTGCATATAGCAGCGATGCGTCCAGACAGACTGGCCAGCCTCTCCCTTTATGAACCGTCTGCCTTTCACCTGCTGCGCCAGCTGGACTCTGAGGGCCACGAGGCGCTCGGCGAAATCTCGTCGATCGCAGGCGCGATACACGACAGCTTGATCAACGGTAGCTACCTGGCCGCGACAGCTCGTTTCATCGACTACTGGAGCGGAGCCGGCACCTTCGACGCGATGAAGCCGGAACTTCAGGCGGCACTCGTGCGGTTTCTGCCGAAGGCCAGCCTCGACTTCCACGCGTTGATCCACGAGTCGACGCCGGCGAGCGAATATGCCCGATTTGGCTTTCCGGTCTTGATACTGCGTGGCGAATTTGCACCAGTTCCGACGCGGCTCATCGCCTGCGAACTGGTTTCTCGCGTTCCGGCCGCGATCGGGGCGATTGTTCCTGGCGCCGGACACATGGGGCCGCTGACCCACGCAGACCTGGTGGCGGATCGTTTGGTCCGGCAGATATTGTTCCATGATACCGCAGGATCGCGAGCTGCGTGACCGCGGCTTGCTCGCCTAGGCAGCGCAAACCTTCGAAGCAGATCCTTGGATGCGGAGGAATCACACCGTAGCGGCTATGCGATCGCGCACGATATTTCCGGCCGGGTCCTCCGTGTCAGAGAAATCTTCCCGCATCTGCATTTCGGCGTATAGCTTGCTCGCTTCCGCGAGAGTGGCATCCGCACCAGCGATTTTACCGCGCCGCTTCGCCAGCCCGAGAGCTAGCAAGGAGCGGGCAAGCTCCGGCCGTAATTCAACCCGCCGGGCAAGATCGCAGGCCTGTTCGAGCCAGTTAATGGCAGATCTGGAAGGTTTGAGTTCCGCAAGGCCGCGCAGTACCATGACCTCGCTCCACGGGTCGCCGCGTCCGCGCGCAAGCTCGAGCGCATGGCCGAGATTGGCCGCAGCTTCCGGCTCACAGAGGCGCGTACGCACGCATGCGAGCACCGCGCGCGCGTGACATTCGAACTGGGCAAGATCGAGCCGCTCAGCCTCGGTCACTGCCATTTCCAAGGTGGCGCCCGCGTCGTAGTTGCGGCCGAGCAGGAATTCCGCATGCCCGAGCACAGTCAACAGCCATGGCCGGAGTAGGATAAATGCGCTGGTCGCGGCTTCGGAGGACCAAAACTGCAGCGCCTCGACAAGCGCCGGATCGGGCCCGCGCAGGACGCCCACCACACCGGTAAAATAGGCGGCCGCGCAGCTGTCGATCGGGCGCGCCACTTCGGCGGCGACCTTCTGCAATCCCGCAAGCGAACGCTCCGCATCGTCGAACCGGCCAAGGCGCGCTTCCGCCTGCGCGCGATGCCCCAGGTACCAAACCGCACGCGCACCGAGCTGTCCGAAACGCTCCAGACGCCAGGCTTTGGTGAACCTCTCCTCATGCGGAACAAGGCGCTCCAGCACCTGCCGCGCCTCGCTGCGGATCAGAAGCGCCTGTGAGGTGGCCAGATCCGACTCGCTTATGCAGCGCTGCACGCCATTTGCCATCGCGCCGCGCTTGAGTGTGTCGGCCGGTTCCAGCGCCTCCTCGTAGCGGCCGTGGGAGCTGTTTAGATAGCTCAAGTGGAGCAACACGTCGGAGATGAGTTGCGGGTCGCCCAGTTCCATGGCCAGTTCGCGCGCTTCCAACAGCTGCGGCAGCGCCTTCCGGTAGGCACCAAGCGCGCCGTAGGCGGGCCGCATCCGCACCCGCAGGTTGATCGCCTGGGCGAGAGTTTTGGGATTCCGGGGCAATGCGGTGACTGCTTTGCGGGCGTTTTCGAGGAACTGGACCGCGGCGGAATAGGCCGAGCGTTCCTCAGCCCGACCCGCCGCTTGCAGCAGATAATCCGCGGCAGGTTCCCATGCCTCGGCACGAAGCGCGTGTTCGGCCAGTTCCTCGATGTGGTGATTCAGCGATCCGGCATAGAGTCTGTCCATTGCAACCAATGCAGCCCGATGCAGCCTTTTTCGGTCCTCCGCCAGCAGCGATTCGTAGGTCACCTTGAGCGTCAACGCGTGCTTGAACGTATATTCCACGTGAGGATAGCTCTGGACCTCGAACAGGAATTCCAAACTCTGCAGTTTGGCCAGACATGCCTCCAGCTCGGCCGCCGGTAGCGGCGAGAGCGCCCTCAGCAGCGGATACGGAACATTCTTGCCGATAACCGAAGCGACTTGGAGTATCTGCCTTTCCGAGTCACCCAGCTGCTGGATGCGTGCGGCGATGAGCGATTGAACCGTCGACGGGATGGTGATGGATTCCACGGGTCTCTTGAGCTCGTAGCAGCCCGACTGGCCGGCAAGGACACCATCCGCAACCAGTCCGCGCACCATTTCCTCCAGAAACAGCGGCGTGCCCTCGGCCCGCTCGGCAAGCGATTGCCGAAGTTCCCCGAGGCTAGGATCGGATCCCAGCAATTCGGTAAGGAATTGCTCCATTTCGTCCCGCGCGAACCGCTCCAGCCTTACCTGCTGGAAATAACCGCGGCGGTTCCATTCGTGCCGGTACTGCGGCCTGTAGGTGGCGAGCAGCATGATACGGTTGGCGCCCATGACCTCGACCAGCCTGTTCATTACGGCCTCGCTCTCGGCATCGATCCAGTGCAGATCCTCGATAAGAACGGCCACGGGCGAGGCCTGACTCAAGGCAACGAGGAAAGCGCTCATCGCCTCGGATACCCGTGAGGTCCGCTCCCGCGCATCGAGATGCGGCCAGGAAGAATCGTTGATCGGCAGGTCCGCGAGGAAGCAAAGCGGCGCCGTATGACGTGGATCCAGGTCCAGTTCCGCCTGTTTGAAGGCAAACAGGCGCTGGGCTTCCGCCAAGCCGTCTTCGCCGCGAATGCCACAAGCCGAGAGCAGCAGCTTCTTTACGGCGCCCAGAGTAACTGACGAATCAAACTCCAGACCGCCGCATTCAAGCACAGTAAAACCGGCCACCTCGTCGAGGGAGAGAAATTCATGGGCAAGCCTCGACTTGCCGATGCCGGGGTCGGCGACGATCCCGACGACCTGGCCGTGGCCCTCCCGGACGCGGCGCCAGGTTGCAAGGAGGATTTTGAGCTCGAGCTCGCGCGCCACCAGTCCGGTAAGGCCGCGGTTGGCCCTCAGGTGCCAGCGCGACAGAGCGTGATTTTCGCCCAAAAGCTCGTAAATGCGTTCGTCGCGGCCAAGTTGCGGATACTCCGAATGCGCTAAGCGGTGCATCTGCACATAGCCCCCGGCGGCGGCGCGCGCCCGGCCTGTTGCGGCGATCGTCGCACGGTGCAAGGCACGCATCAGCCGGTTGGCTGCACGCGGCGCGGCTCCGGCCAGTTCAACCTTGCTGGCTTCGGTCGTCCATTGCTGCCGTACGATCACCTCGCCGGTGTCTATTCCGGCCCTCAACTGGATCCCGCCCTGGGAAAGCTCCTCCACAGCTAGCTTGGCCGCAAGCGCGGCGCGGCATGCAAGATAAGCGTGGTCCTCGGTGGCGCGAGCGAGGCCGAATGCTGCGGTGATTGTCCCGTCAGCAGCCGACGTGACGACGCCGCCATGGCTCTCCACGACTTGTATCACGCGATCCTCGACGGGCTGGAATTCGCGGATTGCCACTTCTGGGTCCTCCGTTTCGAGGAGATGCATGGGACTGATCACTTCCGTGGCCAGCACTGTGATGTACTGCCGCGAGCGGTTGATCCCCAAGGACGCCGGAGGGCCTGCCAGTTGCTGCGTCTGTTCGGGGTCGGCAAGGAAACGACGCGTTTCGTCCACGAAGGTTGCGAATGCCGGTTCATGGCCAAGTAACACGTGGTTGACGCTGTCGAGCGCGACGAAACGGGCGCCGGGGATTTTGCCGGCCATCGCCTGGCCGTGATCGAACGGAATGACGGCGTCCCTCGTGGCATGCATCACCAGGGTTGGAACGCGAATCCGCGGTAACAGCTCGTCCACGTCGATTACTGCGCCTTCCTCGAAGATGCGATGGGCAATCTCCGGCGAGACGGTGTTGCGTTGCAGTTCGTTATACCAGTTCCTCTGTTCCGGCGTTGCTTCCGGAATGAAGAGGGAGGTGAACATCTGCCGGAACACCGGGTCGTCTTGGCCCCAGCCCTCCTGTATCAGCGCTCCCATGGCCTCGCGGCGCGCTATTTCGCGCTGACTGCCCCGTTTGCGCCAGCCTTTGGCAAATCCGCCATACAGCACCATCCCCGCGACGCGCTCGGGATGCCGGGCGGCATAGGCTATCGAAACGGCGCACCCCTGGGAAATGCCGAGCAGGGAAACGCGGCGCAGACCGGCCGCATCGATGATGCTCTCCAGGTCGGCGACCATGGCATCAAAGGATAGGTCGGCCGGATACCGGTCCGACAGGCCGTTGCCGCGCTGGTCGTAGCGTATCAGCTGGTAGTGCGAGGAAAGGCCCTCGATCCAATGCTTCCACACCGGACTGTCCCATTCGAGCTCGAGATGGGACATCCAGTGGGCTGCCCTTACCAAAGGAGGGCCTTGACCACTCAAGGAATAGGCCAGGCGCGCGCCGTCCGGAGTAGTGCACCGGCGGATCTCCTGCGCGAGGGCCCGCTCCGGCAAAGGGGAGAGATCCATCTCCGCCGCCGGCCAAACCGGCGGAGTGACGGTCTCACCGGTGGGAGCGGTCCCGGTGTCGGTTCTCAAAGCGCGGCTCTGGACCATGGCGGATTGCCGTGCTGCCTCGCTCAGCCGGCGGATGTCCGCCCGAAGAGCCTCGTCCTCGGGCTCCAACCCATGCAGGACATGCGCGTGCGTAAGAGCACGCGCCGGCTCATCCGCCAGCCTGTCGACGAGCATCCGAAGGATGCGCAGATGCGTCACGTGCAGTTCGTCGGCGGTCGCAATGCGCCAAGCTTCGAATTCCGGACAGCGCGGCAGTGAGAGATCATCCAGGAAACATCCGCGGAACGCCCCAGCGAGGGCCTCCAGTTTCTCCCGATCGAGAGCCTCTATGTCACGAACATCGAGGCCGCGGAGCGGCGCGATGTCCAGCACGATTTCGCTGGTGTTCAGGCGAACTACGCTGCGGTCGGCTTCCAGAATTCCGCTGTTCCCGAAGTCGACGACCCGCCTTATCTTGGAGAGACTCCAGCGCAGGGCGCCGCGAGGATCGTCCGGTACCTCCCAGAACATTTCGCAAAGGCGCTCGCGCCGCTGCGGGCGCTCTACGAGCGCAAGATAGGCCAGCAGCGCCCGCGTCTTTTTCGAAGGCGGCAAGGAAACGACCTCGCCATGGCGAAGGACGGTCAGATCTCCAAGAACGCGAATTTCGAGCGACACTTTGCCAATCCCAGCGCGCCTGCTAAATTAGCGATGGATTGTATCAAGTCCGTGCCGCTGCAGAGAGCGTTCGTTTCAGAAGCGCGAGGTTTCCGCTTGCGCTCTGATTTGCTCTTTTGTTTGTGGGGAAGCCGACACCGACAAGTGCAGGTGAAGCCGAGCCGAACGGGATCACGCCCGTTTCGACTCTCGCTTTGGTGATGACGACGACGCTCCAAACAGCCGGGAGGCGGGATCTCACGCTGCCGCGCGCACCCATCGGGGCAGCAGGCTCTCGGGATTTGCGCATGCGCCGGACGTGTAGTGTGCGCCGACGAACTCCAGCCGGGCGGCGAGCGTGCCGTCCCGCCAGGCCGCAAGCGTATCCATGCAGCCACCGATATGCTCGCCGCCGACGAAGACCTGCGGGATTGTGGGCGAACCGATCCGGGCCCTCAGGGCCTTGCGGATTTCCCCGTCCAGGCCGTTCTTCTGGAATTCCGGAGTATCGATTTCGATGGACCTGTAGGCGATTCCGGCACGGTCGAAGAGCTTTCTTACCGTCCAGCAGAATTCGCACCATGTCAGAGCGAACATGACCACCGGACGCTCCGGATCATGGATCGCCTCATCGACTAGCGCATGCGCCGACGGTTCGATTTGGATTTCGTTCACGGGTGCCGATGAAAGGACGAAGGACGGCGGCCGGTCGAAGCGGTAGCCGGGTGTGGAGTGAGAGATCGCCTCTTCGGCTGCCGACATTTCCTCGCTGATGTTATCGAAGAGGATCGTACTGAGATACCGCTCCCCCGTATCAGGCAACATACACAGCACGTTCCGGTCCGGGCCGACGCGTCGAGTGATTTCCAGTGCCCCGCTCAAGGTTGCCCCGCCGGAGATGCCAGCCAGTATTCCTTCTTCCGTCGCAAGCCGGCGCGCGGCTTTCAGAGCGCTGGCGCCTGAAACGGGCAGGATTTCGTCCACGAGATCGTCAGCCATAGCTTTGCCTACGATCTGCGGAATGAAATCAGGGCTCCACCCCTGCATCGGGTGCGGCCGGAAGCGAGTATGCGCCCGTGTCGGCAGTCCTTGTTCGTCGAAGCTTTGCGGAATGCCACTCGACAGCAGCGCCGAATTGTCAGGCTCGCAGACGATGATCCGCGTTTCCGGGCGCTCGCGCTTGAGCACTCGCGCCACACCGGCAAGCGTTCCGCCGGTCCCGGTGCCGGTAACCCAGTAGTCGAGTGGACGGTCTTGGAATGCCGCGAGGATTTCGAGCGCAGTCGTGCGGGCATGGATATCGGCGTTGACGGGCGTCTCGAATTGCCGGCAGAGGAACCAGCCGTGCAATCCGGCCAACTCGACCGCCTTGGCAAGCATGCCGCTGCCGCGCTCGACGGCAGGGGTTAACACGACCTTGGCACCGAAGAAACGCATCAGCTTGCGGCGTTCGACGCTGGCGTTTTCCGGCATGACGATGACGAGCGGGTAGCCTTTCCTCGCACAAACCATGGCAAGTCCTATGCCCGTGTTGCCGCTCGTCGCCTCGATCACCGTCTGGCCAGGCCGAAGTGCACCGGAACCCTCCGCCTCTTCGATGACCGCGGCGGCAAAACGGTCCTTGATCGAGCCGCCAGGATTGAACGCCTCGATCTTGGCATAGAGCGAAGCGGTGCCGTTGTTGATGCGGGAAAGGCGAACGACCGGCGTATCGCCGATCGTGTCGAGAATGCTGTCGTAGATACTGCTCATCTCAGCTGGTCCTTGATTGGTGACGACGGTGCTCCGCCAGTCTCATCGATCTCTGAGGTTGGCAGGACGACCGTGGTCTGCAGCGTTCGAACCACCGTGGAATTAAGTGGATTTCGACGTTTGAATCAAAGGCTCATCGCAGGGTTCGGAAGTCGGCCGCATGGTATCTGCGCTCTCGCGCCGGATGACGCTGCCAATACGCCCAAAATCACGAGATTGGCCGCGCCTGCGACAAATGCCCCCAGGAACGCGGGGCCATAGCTGCCGAAGCTGTCATAGACGAAGCCGCCGAAATAACCGGCCACGCCCATGCCCACCCAGCCGATCAGCATGACGATGCCGAGTGACTGGCCAAAGCGTTCGGCTGGCGCAAATTGGCGCACGCAAAGGATCAGGCACGTCATGTTTCCGGCAAAGCCGAAGCCGAAAACCGACGACAGCGCCAGTAGGCTCAGCTGCTGGTCCAGCGCTGGAAAAATCGCAACGCATGCCGTCTGAATGAAGGACGCGAGGGCATAGGCGGCAAGATTGCCTGCCCGGTCGGCGAGGAGCCCGAATGCGATCCGCCCGATGCCGCCGAACAGCATGGCGATCAGCAGACTAAGCGATCCGACGTCCGAAGACCCGCACACGGCCGTGACGAAACTTGTGAGGTGTATCAGCGGGAAGCCCATGCAGGCGCAGCAGAGAAAGGCTGCGGCAGATAGCAGCGTCATCGGAGAAAGCCGGCCACCTTGGAAACCTGGTCTTGCTGAAGACTGCACCGGTGCGGCAACCACACGATCGACGGGCGGCGCCTGCACCGCCGGCATGGAGATCGCCAGCGCGGCCAGCGTCGCCGCCGCCATGATCGCGTATGCGAGGCGCCAGCCGACGCCGTCGATCAGGGCATTTGCGGCGTAGGGCATTATGCCCTGACCCAAGGCTCCGCCTGCTGTGACGATCCCTATCGCCAGGCCGCGGCGGCGGTCGAACCAGTGCCCGGTTACGGCAAGTACCGGCGCGTAGAGACACGCAAAGCCTATCCCGCCCAAGACGAAATTGGCCGCATAGATCTGCCAGAGCGAACAGGCGAAGGAAAGCGCGGCGAGCGCGATCACCATGCCGGCCGAGCCGATGAATAGCAGGGTTTTGATACTCACGCGATCCGACAGCCGGCCCCAGAGCAGCCCGCCCACCGCCATGCCGATGCTTGACAGCGTGTAGGCAAGGCTGATGTCGGCTCTCGACCAGCCAAACTCCGCCTCAAGCGGTCTGATGAAGACGGATGTCAGAGCTAGGCTGCCAAATCCGAATGCCATCGCGGTCGTAGCGCCGGCCGCGGCCAAAAGACCGCGCAGCGGCATTGCGCTGCCCAGAGGCGCCCTGCCTCGAGTCGGTGATGATTGACGATTCGAAATGTTCCTGCCCTCGAAAGACTTCTTCGAGGCTGTCATCGGCCAGGGGTATGGAAGCAGGCGTGTGCGTCAGCGTGGAAAATTATAATGCGGACCGTGGAAACGGCTACATAGAAACCTCCAATCTCCTTCCTTGTGGGGTAAGTGCCGCACGCTGCCGTGTGTAGAGAAATTCAAGGTGCCGCAAAGCCGCAGAAACAGAAGCGCCGCATCAGTTGGGCCGAACTGTGGAAGATTCGGCCTGACCTGAAGCCGGTGAATGACAATGAGCAAACGCCTAGGTCGGCTCGCCCAATTCTGCTTCGTTTCTTGCCGTCGGGCGACGCTCGTCATCGATAGGCGGAAGCTGCATAACCTCCGCCTCGGTGCGACCGAACTCACGGCCGATTTGAAATGCCGCGAACAGCGCGCCAAGGCCGATCAAGAATCTAAGCATAGGGGTCTCCTTCGGCTCAGTAACCCGACGGGCGGCGGTTTGTTCCAAGGGACGGGAACCGCAATGAACAGTGCCCGTTGCCTATGATCGATTGGTGAGGAGACGCAGAGATGGCCCGAAAAAAATCGACCAAAACGAGCCGGGTTAAGAAGGGGGCCGATCTTGAAGTTGAGCACCTGACGGAAGTGTCAGACGTGACACCGAAACAGGCGCGAACACTGCTTCGCAAGCACGGTGCCGACTGGCAGAAGCTGAAGGACGAAGCCGAAGATTTGAAGGAAGACTGACCAGGTATCCGAGGCAAGCCTGATACAAGAATACTCGCCTGATCTGACGGGGAAGGTAACTATAGCGTCAGCTTCGCCCCCCGGGTGGAGCCTTATAGCCGTCCAGTTTGGGGCCGACAGCCGAATGGCGGCTTTTGAGGCTCGAAGAACGATAGGGGACGTTCAGCCGGTCGGACCGAGCTGCAGCGCCAGCTCGTTGCAGCTGGCGCTGCCGGTCTTCTTTCCAGTCATGCGAAAAACGGCGATACGGCCATAAGAGCCCTCATAGCCGAGGCTCGTCAGATCGGCGTGCAGCTGCTTGATCGTGCGCTTCTGCGTGCGCGGCCTGTTCGAATCCGTTCTCAGCCAGGCCGTCAACCGCACGGCATAGGCATCAAGTTTGCTAGGAGATCGAAGTGAGCCGAAGTGGACATTTGAACGTAGGCTCGATCAATCCATGTTGATCCGCGGACCTGTCGCGCCGTTCAGCAATCGCTTCAAGTGGAAGCTCGCAAGCTGGTCCTCTGCGCGCCTGCCTACCTCAGCAGCGAACGAGGTGACCGCACTAGGGTCGCCGGCTTCCAGCTTGGCGAAAGCCGCGAGGTAATCCTTCGTCGCGAGGTCATCGCATTGTTCAGGCCGCAGTGGCTCGAAAGCGCGCAGCGACTCCGTTCGTCCTCTCAACACGAGGTCACCCACCGCCCGCCCTCGGAAATTCGCAACCTGTCTCGCGACGCTCTCGCTCACGCAAATACGGGTGCCGAGTTGCTTGTTGGCGGCTTCCAGCCGCGCCGCGATGTTGATGGTGTCGCCATAGGCGGAGTAGTCGAAGAAGCGGGCGCCGCCGAAATTGCCGACGATCGCCGGCCCGGCGTGGACGCCAATGCGGGTGGGACCGAGCGCCACGCCCCTGGCGCGCCAGCCGGCGCGGAAGTCTTCCGAAAAGTCGTCGAGGTCAAGCGCGCAGGCGACCGCGCGGGCGGCATGGTCGGGCTGCTCGCCCGGCGCGCCGAAGAGCACATGCAGTGCGTCCCCGACGATCTTGGCCACCGTGCCCTCGTGGTGGAAAACGATGTCGGTCATGCCGGCGAGGTACGCGTTGAGGAGTTCACCCAGTACCGCCGGGTCGAGCGTTTCCGCCAGCGCAGTGAAGCCGGCGATGTCAGTGAAGAGCGACGCCACCTCGCGTCGCTGCCCGGCAAGCTCGCCAGCGTCGCCGGCGAGTCGGTCGGCGAGGTTGGGCGAGAAGTAGCGCGACAGCGAGGCGTGCGCGCGCTCGGCCGCCACCTGCTTGCCCCGCGCCTCGCGCAGAAGGGCAAGGTGCCTCAGCGTCTTGGCGATAGTCGTCTCGAGGTCGGCGAAATCGATCGGCTTCATCAGGAAATCGAAGGCGCCGCGGTTCATTGCCGTGCGGATGTTGGCCATGTCGCCGTAGGCCGACACGATGATGGTCGACAAACGCTCCTCGGCGTCCTGGAGCTTCGCAAGCAGCGACAGCCCGTCCATGCGCGGCATGTTGATGTCGGTAACGACCATTTCGATGTCGGGATTGGCGGCGATCAGGTCGAGCGCCTCGACGCCGTCGCGGGCGAAGATAAAGCTCACGGCGCCGTCGCGGATTTGGTGGCGGAATTTCTGCAGGACCAGCGGCTCCAGGTCCGGCTCGTCGTCGACGACCAGGATCAGAGCCGTCATGCCGCGAGCCCGACGCGAACGTCAATCTCGCCGCGTAGCGCGACGAAATCGAGCGGCTTCGTCAATAGCGCCTCGGCGCCGTTTTCCAGCGCGTTCCTATTGGTCTGTGCGTCGCTATAGGCGGTGATCATGATCACGGGCACATCGGGACGCAACGCCTTCGCTTTCGGCAGAAGCTCCAGGCCGCTCATGCCCGGCATGTTGATGTCCGACAGGATGAGGATCAGCGAAGCGCTTTCCGCAGCCTCGATCAGCGCCAGCGCCTGCGGCGCCGAAAGCGCGAACGCCATCTCGAAGCGCCCGGTTCTAAGATCTCGCCGGAACTGCTGCCGGAACAGCACCTCGATGTCGGGCTCGTCGTCGACGACCAGAATGAGCAGGCTCAAGCGTTGCCTCCTGCTTTGGCGAGCGTCGCGGCCCCGCGCGGCAAGACGACGCGGAATTCGGTGAAGGCGCCCGGCTCGGTGACGACCTCTATGGTGCCTGCGTGCTGTTTCACGACGATGTCGTGGCTCAAGGACAGGCCGAGCCCCGTACCCTCGCCCGCCGGCTTGGTGGTGAAGAACGGGTTGAACATTTTTTCCTTGACCTCCGGCGGGATGCCGGTGCCGTTATCACGGATCCTGATCTCGACCGCATCGCCCAGGCTTTTCGTCGATGCCGCCATCACCGGCTCGTAACCGGTTTCGCCTTCAGCCGCCCGCCGTTTCGTCGTCGCGTAAAAGCCGTTGGAGATCAGGTTCAACAGCACGCGAGTGATCTCCTGCGGAAAGAGATCGACCTCGCCGGCGCCTGGATCGAAATTCCTTTCCAACATGATGTTGAAGCCTTTCCCCTCGGCGCGGGCGCCATGATAGGCAAGGTTCAAGCTCTCCTCCACGACCGCGTTGATGTCGACCGGCCGGTGCTCGTTCGAGCCCGAGCGCGAGTGGAGCAGCATGTTCCTGACGATCGAGTCGGCGCGCTTGCCGTGCTGCACCACCTTCTCGAGATTGCCCCTCAGCATATCCGACAACTCGTCGATCTCCGCGCGGGTCTTGTCGTCAAGCGCCGCGCCTTGCAGCGCGTCGCGCAGCTCCACGATCAGGTCGCCGGACAGCGAGGAAAAATTGTTGACGAAGTTGAGCGGGTTCTTGATCTCGTGCGCTATTCCCGCGGTCAACTGGCCGAGCGAGGCGAGCTTTTCGGTCTGCACGAGCCGATCCTGGGCCTTGCGCAGGTCGTCCAGCGAGCGCGACAGTTCCTCGGTGCGCGCCTGGACCTCATCAAACAGACGGACATTCTCGATGGCGATCACGGCCTGGTCGGCGAAGGTCTTCAGAAGTTCGACTTGCTTGGCGGCAAGAAAGCCCGTCTCAGCACGCCCGACTGCTATGCAACCGATGGGCAGGCCGTCGCGCAGCAGCGGCACGGCGACAGCGCTGCGCAGGCCCGAAAAAGCCGCCGCGGCGCGATGCGTGAATTCACTATCCAAGGTGAGGTCCGGGATCTGCGCCACGTCAAGATAGAGAATCGCCCGTTCGGCGGCACTGCCGCGAGTAGGTGCCACGGGAAAGGTGTTGCGTACGATCTCAACGCTTTCTTCGGTGATGCCGTGATGCGCGACGAAATGCAGAAGCTGGCCATCATATCTGTAGACAAAGCAGAACTGCGCTTCGCACAGACGGGCGGCACTTTGCGCGATCATGTTGAACACCGGCTGCACATCAGTGGGCGAGCGGCTGATGACGCCAAGCACATCGCTGGTCGCCGTCTGGTACTCTAGCGCCTCGGTGGCCTCCCGCGTCCGCTGCTGCACTTCCTCGAACAGGCGAACGTTCTCGATCGCGATGACGGCCTGGTCGGCGAAAGTCTGGACGAGTTCGATCTGGCGCTCGGAAAACGGGCCTGGCTTTGCACGCGCCATCGAGAAGACACCAATCGGGGTCCCTTCGCGCAACAACGGCACCGATAACCCACCTGCGAACTTTCCTATTGTTGGCACATCTGGAGTACCATACTCCAAGTCCAGGGTCACGTCGGGGACATGAACGACCGCCCTTTCCAATGCGGCGCGACCAACCCAGGAATCACGGCCAACGCGATTGGGATGGGCTTCCTCATGGGCTCTCAACTCAGGCGAGTGCCCATGCGAAGCGGATATGTGGTAAACGTCGCCGTCGAGCATATATATGCCACCCAATTCAGCGCCGCATAACTTCACCGCGGAGTCTATCAGCGTCTGAAGCACCGCCTTGAGATCGAATGTCGAGGCACTGATAACCTTGAGCACGTCCGCCGTCGCGGTCTGCTGTTCCAACGCTTCGGTGAGTTCTGCCGTGCGTGCCTGAACCTGCTTGAACAGCCGGGCGTTCTCGATCGCGATCACCGCCTGGCTGGCGAAGCTGGTGACCAGCGCGATCTGCTTGTCGGTGAAGGGCCGCACCTCCTGGCGGTGCAGCGTGATCGCGCCGATCACGACATCGTCCTTGACCAGCGGAACGGAAAGCATGGTGCGCGCCTTGAACAGCGCGACCACGCGCGTTCTCAGCGGATCACCTTCGGGAAAGGCCGGATCGTTCGTGACGTCGTCGATATGGGCGTAGCGCCTGGTCGCGAGCGCCTGGCCGAGCGCGGTGTTCGGGCCGGGCTGCATCAGGCTCCCGCCCTTCTTGAATTCTTCCCACTCCTCGGTCGCGCCGTTGGCGGCGACATGGCGGAAGCCATCGCCCTCCCGGAGCGCAAGATTGCCGAAGCTGGCGTCGCAGATGCGAGCGGCATTTTCCAGGATTACCTCGAAAACCGGCTCAAGCTCGACGATCGAACGGCTGATGACGTCGAGCACCTCCGAGGTCGCGGTCTGCTGCCGCAAGGCCTCGCTGAGCTCGGCCGTGCGCGCCTGTACTTCCTCGAACAGCCGCACGTTCGAGATGGCGATGACGGCCTGGTCGGCGAAAGTCTTGAGCAGCGCGATCTGCTTGTCCGTGAAGGGCCGTATCTCGATGCGCCGGATCATCAGCGCTCCGACCGCCTCCCCGTCACGCAGCAGTGGGATCGCAAGGATGGTGCGGAAGCCGAGCCGGTGGGCCATTGCCCTGCCCGTTGCAAAGTCTACACCCGCCTCGGTCAGGTCATGAACATGGACCGGTGCCCGGTCGAGCACCGCGCGACCGGGGACCACGTCGCGGGCGACAGGCACCCCGGCGTCGTCGACCGGGATCGGCCCATGATGCGCCCCGACCGCCAAACGATCGCCCTGCCGCAGATAGATCGTCGCGTCATAGGCCTCGCAGAGACGCGCCGCGCTTTCCGGGACGGCGTCCAGAACCGGTTGGATGTCAGTCGGGGACGCCGCAATGACGCGCAGGATGGAGCCGGTCGAGGTCTCCCGCTCCAACGATTCGGTCACCTCGCGGTTGCGCGCCTGCACCTCGTCGAAGAGACGCACGTTCTCGATTGCGATGACCGCCTGGTCGGCGAAACTCTCCACAAGTTCGATCTGGCGTTGTGAGAACGGCCCCACGGTTCGCCTCGCCATGCCGAAGACACCGATCACCTCCTGGCCTCGCTTGAGGGGACCGAAAGGGCCGCGCGGAAATCGCCCATGGTCGCCGCTTCCGGCCTTTTGTATTCCATATCCTTGGACACGTCGGGCACATGAACGGTTGCCCCTTCGAGGGCGGCTCGACCTTGAAATGTCCCACGCCCGATCGGGTGTGGATGGCTCTTCTCATAAGCGCGAAGTTCATCGGTCCAACCGGTCCCGGTCATGACCCGTAGCCAATCGCCATCGCGCAGTGAGATCGCGCCCATATCACCGCCGGCCAGGCGGATCGCCGAATCGAGTAGCGTCTGCAGTACGGGTTCAAGGTCGAAGGCCGATCGGCTGATTACCTTGAGCACGTCCGCCGTCGCGGTCTGCTGAGCCAGCGCTTCGCTGAGTTCGGCCGTCCGCGCCTGCACTTCTTCGAACAGCCGCACGTTCGAGATGGCGATCACGGCCTGGTCGGCGAAGGTCTTCAGAAGCTCGATCTGCCTGTCGCTGAACGGTCTCACCTCTCTTCGCCGCAGGCTAATCGCACCGATCGCTCTTCCATCGCTCACGAGAGGTGTCACCAGAATGGTGCGAAAGCCGTACTGAATGGCCATTTCCCGGCCTGCCGCGAATTCGGCCCCGGCTTCGGATAGGTCTTCGACCTGCACGGTCCTCGCATCGATAACCGACCGCGCCATTACCCGGTCGCGCTCCAGCGGCCACGGCGCCTCATCGACCGCGATCGGTCCCGAATGGGCACCGAGATGGAGCATATCGTCCTTCTTGAGCCGGATGATCACGTCATAGGCGTCGCAAAGACGGGCGGCGCTCGCCGCCACGGCGTCGAGGACCGGCTTGATATCTGTCGGCGACGAGGCGATGACACGAAGCAACTCGCCGGTCGCCGTCTCGCGTTCGAGCGCTTCGTTGAGCTCCCGCGTGAGAAGCCCAATCCTAGCTTCGAGTTCGCCGTGTGATTCCCGCATGTGCAGGTTCTAGCCCTCGGTCGCTGCGCTGCCCTCTAGGTCGAGACGCAAACCATAGGCAGAATGATAGTAGAAATGCTAGGTCACCCGACGGTCAATCGATCCGTCCCCATTCGCAGCGAGGATCGGTGGCCGGACTTTCGACGTTTTTTCCAGCAATAGGGCGGTTGGCCTTAATCAGAACGGTTAGGTGGCACTTCCTGCTAAGGGCCTGCGCGGGCTTGATCGCGACTTTAACAGCAATGTCAGGTGTTGGCGCAACTGCGATGTTCCAGGGTAGGTGCCAGCAAGGTCTGCTATCGGACCGGAGCAACGATCACCTCAGCGGCCGACATGCGGCGCTTGCGGAGGTTCGCCAAACGGCGTCGGCTCACCAGCCTGCCAGGAGCTGATCCATCAACACCGGTCCGCGCGCCTCGACCAGCCTGCGCCAGGAGATGTCCCGCGGGCAGCATATATCGACGTGAGCGGCGCGTAGCTCTTTGGCGTCGGGGTGGTCGCGTCCCTCGAAGCGTAGCCAGCGGTCGATCAGGTCGCCACGGAAGAGCTGATAATCATCGGCCGTGCCAAACTCGATCACCGCGCCAGCGATCCGCGCATCGGGCCGCTCTTGGCGGATCGCCTGACAAAGAAGCCCGCGGTACTTCGGCTTGACGCCCGTTTTGAACGCGCTGTCTCCTTTGGTTGCGAGCGCCCACCAGCCCGACGCCGCGCGGTGCTCCTCGCTTCCGGGCACGTCTAAGATCAAGTGCACGATTTCGCCGAACTGGCCAATCCCGGTGTGCCAATCTATGAAACCTATTGTGCTCGCGCGTGAGAGATGCTCCCGGACGATGCGGCGGAACGTAATGTTCGACCAACTCGGCGCCTGCCCGCCATACATGAATCCGTCAGACCGATGCCACTGTCCCTGCCAAATCTGGCCTTCAAGTGCCCAGCCGTTCACCTCGAATTAGGTCTTGTAGGTACGGTGCAGCTCGAGCACGCGGGCTGCATCTGAAGGGTCGGAATGTAGGAGCTGGATGACGGCGTCATAGGCGGGATTTTGCGGTACCGGGCCGTCATCGACGCTCACGAAGTTGCGGTTGATGTCGATGTTGTTTTCGTCTGTGCGCGTGCGATGCGAGAAGCCCCAAGGATTGATGGCGTGCACGAGCACGAGCCGGACGCTTGGCGCTCCGCTACTTCGAGATGAAAGCCAGCGGGTTAGTATTGCGGAGCCGGAAAACGCTTCAGAGCCATGCGTGCCACAGATGACTATCGCGGAACGGTCGGCAGTTTCGGGTCCAAGGCAAGCGACGTCGGCAGCGAGCGATTCGCCAGCCTCGCCCCTAAATCCTTCGCGGTGATAGTGCGTTACCTGTGCGCCAGCTTGAGCACAGGCAACGAGAAACTTGTTGCGCGCTTCAAGGTAGCTTTCGGAAAAGCTGTCCATTAGTCACCCCGCAGTGACTGATGGTGACAGGGTAATGATGAAGTGGCAAGGCGACGAAGCTGGGCGCTTAAGGACGTTCGATCATTAGCAGCTGATACTTATCGCCGAGCGGGATCAACTCATTTGGCAAATGGACGTTGTACGCTGTCTGTTGCCTCTGCTCTGGCGACGTCCGCTTTTGGGGAATGGACGCGACCGTGGCGATCACTGCTATGAGGCGCAGAGCCGACCGACCACAAGGTGTAGGGTCTTGTCGGAGGCTTGTGAGAACGCTGATCGCTGGACTCGAACGCTTTCGGCGGTGCTAACTGCAACGATTGCGGGTAGGATGCGCCGCGGTGATAGGTTCGGCAGTCGCTTGCGACGAGGGGGCTCATATGTCCGACTTGCTATTGAAGCAACTCGCCTCGATCGGGTGTCGCGGACCTGTGATCACGCCCGGCAGCGCGGA
>NZ_JBVVQQ010000045.1:0-16079 GCF_055811135.1 Mesorhizobium sp. WSM4817
CTCCACACGGTCAGGACATCGAATCTGATTTGCTCCAACTTGGGAATCCAGATTCGGTCAAAAGGCGAAGCGCTCTAGTATGAGGTTGGAGACTATCACTTCTCCAACCCGAACGGCAGTTCAGCCGCGCGCCAAAATCGCAAGCAATTTGGCTTTTGCAACTCTCGCTCTGTGAACGGATCAGTGTTTCATGCCATCCGCAACGCGTTGAGATTCTCTGGAATTTATGAGGGCCAGCAGCGAGACGGACCATGGCGTCTTATTGGGGTATCTGGACCGAGCAGACGGAAGCGCCAAATTCTGATTGCGCGTCATCACGAGTTGAAGAACCGAGGTGTCGCTGAGATCCTGATCGCCGTCCTCGATCGCCTGAAGGACTTTCCAGAAGCGATCAACGCCGTATGCCCGCAAATCAGTCGTGCAGACCTGCATTGTGCACCTGATCCGGCATTCACCGGAGTTCGTGTTCCGGAGAGACCGCAAGCTTGTCGTGCCGGCGGTGCGGGCGATAGCCGCGTGATCCACAACTCGCGCGCTTCACGGATCTCAAGGCCTTCCTGCTAGCTGGCCTGCAGCGCTTTTGTGAATGAGCCCGAGGCGAGGCGGCAGGCCCACACTGGAGCGGGGCACGCTCACCCCGCGCGACTCCAGTTCGACGCAGGACTCGTCCAGGGTCAGTTCATCGGCCTGCGCAAAAACCGCTGGCGCACGAAGCCGGGGTGCGGTCGCGTGCTTGCCGCCGCCGGGCGCGTGCCCTTCACGACGGGGCTCCAGGAACTCGGTCTCCCGTCGCGGCCTCATCAACTAGTTCACGAACCGGGGCGAGCCCGGAAATGGATGCGGGAAATCCGCACGTCCAGTTCGATGAGCGGGAAGGAAACGGAGCGACATCCGTAAGGCGCCAGCCGACGCGCCTTTCCTCGACTCTACCCGAATCTAGCGCCGTGGCCCGTAGTGACGCGGCGCGGCCACTGGCATGGCTGTGGAGTTCGAGGACGGGTCGCGATCAGCGCCGCGATGTTGCGACGGTCGGGTTCCCTCAGCAATGTATCCTTTGTTATTTGTGAGAAGGGTGGGCCGGCGGCGTCACAGAGCCGCGGCACGTATTCGGGCGTGAGCCAGGGCGAACTCCTTGGCATAGGGACACGCTGAGCCCATCGCCACCTTGATGCGACTAACCGAGACGCGCACCTGTGCACCGATCTTAGCAGTTTCAATCTGATCGAGCCGCAGCTGGCGTTGGCGAGCCCGGTGGGGAAGACCGGGCGACGCAAGGCGCAGATCAGGACATACGCAAACGAGGCGAACCACAGCCGCAGCTGATTGGCGTCGCGTGGGGTTGGCGCTGGTGCGATCGGCGTAGAGGTCGAGCTGGCATTCCTTTATCCGGTTCTCCATGTAGAGCTCCCCGTAAAGCGCCCGTGCCGCCCAGCGCTCCGGCTTGAGTGACGTCACGATGAAGCGGATGGCCCTCTACCTCGTCCATATGACCTTGGCCACGACCCGCCTGCGGCGTGACCAGCTGTCTTTTGTTGACAACCAGAGATTGCGGAAGACCTGGGCGGCTTGGCCGCTTTTTCTGGACACCAGACAGGCTTTCTCGAGGGCCGGGGCGATCTTGGTTTCCAGTCGCTCGGTGCGGGCGAGCCCAAAGACGTAGTCGACGCGGTTAATCTCGCACCAGGCCATCAGTTCCTCGCGCGCAAAGCCGGAATCAGCGCGCAGGACGATGCGGACCCTAGGCTAAGTTTTGCGGATTTGGGTCACGATCCGGTCAACCTCCTCGACCGCTCCTTTGCTGGCATCCATGCTGGAACGCCTGAGCTTTGCCGCCAGCAGGTGCCGGTCGCAGGATGTAGAGCGGCAGGTTATCAGTGGCAGTTGTAGCGTGGAAGAACCTGCCTTCCTGCCGGCCGTGCAGCGGATCATCCGGTGGGCGTCGAGATCGAGCACAACCTCGGCCGGCGGCTTGTCGTGGGCATCCAGGAATAGGTCCAAGGCCTCCAACGCGACCTTGTCGTAACTAATCTTGTGATAGCGCGTCGGCTCCGCCGACCGGGCCGTGCTCCAGCCGGTTCAGCGTCGACTTGCTAGCAAGCACCGCACAATCCGCTTCGGCGTCAGGCGTTCGGGATAAGCGCGAGCACCGGGTCCTGGCGAAGCGTGTCGTGGTCGTCATTCTGGGCGCAGATGCCATTCTCTTGATGAGATATTCAGGCTAGGCGTCCAGCTCGCCAGTATATTAGAATGGTATGATCGACCACTTTATTAAGTCAACGGCCCTCTGAAGTATCACCTCAGTTCCAGCGAGGTGGGGTGAACTTGCGATAACGTGTCCGATTAAGTCTTCGCAATCGCCTTTCCTGAGAATCGCCGTATTGGTTTCAACAAACAACTTGACCTTAGCGACGCCGGGTACAGCAGCTGCCTGACGATCGCCGTCTATCCAATCCAGAGTGCCATCGCGCTCAGGGACTAGGAACCGCGCTGCCGCAGTTTCTGAACGGCTTCTGCGCAAATTCCATTCGTCGCCGATAACATGCTTGATATGCTCGGTTATGAGATCAACGCCAATAGCTAGGTGAACCAGTTCAACACCGGGTGAACCCGCAAGACGTGGGTTGACCTCGATGACGACCGGGCCCCGCTTCGTCCACCTGAGTTCAACGTTCGTCGGCCCCCAGCCAAGCTTGAGAGCTTGCAAACACCTCAGCGAAATATCCGTGATACGATCGCGCTCTTCATCAGTTAGCACGGCCGGATAAACGCATTCTCGATACACGAAATGCGGTGCGCTGCCGAAGGTAAGGGCGGCAATCCCAATCACCTCATCTCCCATTATGTCAGTCCAATAATGGGGGCCTTCTACAAATTCTTCGATGAGTATCCTTGGTGACGACCGCCATACGTGTTTGCCGCCCAAGAGATAGGTGGTATGTTGGGCCAATTCATCGAAACTGCGGCACAACCGAACCCCCCCACTGCCGCTGCCCACGGCTGGCTTCACAATCACCGGCAACCCTATCAATGTTGCAGAGCTTTCCACCTGCGTCGCATCCGTTGCCAATTGAAAAGCAGGCATTGGAATGCCGGCTTGCGCTAGGAGCTGACGTTGAGTGAATTTGTCGCAACATCGTTCAATCGATGTAGGGTTCGGTCCGGGTAAATCGAAATGCCGGCAGAGTTTGCCTACCATCGCATAGACCGATTCCTGGGAGCTGGTGATGCCAGCGACGTCATAAGCCGTCAACAGTCGTTCACACTCGCGGATCAGCGCATCGAGATTCGTTGTATCGACACGGATCGCGTCGTGTCCTTCCATCTCAAAGTAGCCATACTGAGATGGATCGGAGGATAAGGTGATTGGATGAAGACCAAGACCTCGAGCAGCTTGGACGAACAGCGGCCCAGTGTTTCTCGTGCCTTCAAGTAGAACGAGCGCTCTTCTTGTCATGCTGTCGGCTCCTGCATAGGATTCTGTGCGGCGGTTCCTGCGTAGATCGGTGCAGCTCGTCGCGCGTCGGCCTTAGACACCCGCCACAGTTACCACCTCCAGTAACTTTCGATCGCAAAAGGAATGTGAATTTATTGCAAGGCCTATGTTGCAAGCGTTGTGGCTTTTGGAGGATATCGACAGAGAGCGAAACGCTTCTTCAAGTATGCGCAAACGGTCATGGGCCGCTCGATCGCGCAGTCATCGATCATCGTCATAGAGCCGCCGCAATGGCCGAGGCCGCGGGCGTCCCACCTGCGGTCCGTTTCGCAACAGACGCATCGCATCGAGAGCCGCTACAACTCGTCGATTGTGCGCGACTTCCCTGCCCGGGCAAGCAGGGCGCGCAGGGGCAAAATGGATCAGTTGACGAGACGCTTTGATCATCAGCGCGCCACTCTGGTTTCAATAAACCTTCATCTAAATTTACAGGATCTTTGCAATCGCCGATCGCCGGGATTGCTACGATTCATCACGCGGTCTGGGTTAGGCATGGGGAAATTCTGACGCCGCTTACATTCGATTGTCCCCAGCACAAAATGGAGGATCAACAGCTAATGGGAACGAGAGCACTCATTTTGGTGGAAGGCGATCCAACTGGTACTGGTCTCCTCTTCATCCAAGCGGCGCAATCTCTTGGCCTTCATCCAATCACCTTATCCTCCGATCCATCTCAGTATGGCTACTTTGAGATGGAAGGACACGACGCGATCCGAGTCGACACAGACAATCTGGATGCGCTAATCCGCGAATGTTGCGATTTAGGGGCGACTTACGAGATTGCTGGCATCACGTCTTCCCTGGAGGCGTTCTATGCGACAGTTGGCAAGCTGTGCCGGAATTTCGAATTACCGGGTCCGAATCCCAAGTCGATCGAACGGTGCTGCGACAAATTTGTTCAACGTCAGCTCCTCGCAGACGCCGGCGTCCCAACTCCTAGATACCGCCTGGCAACGGATGAGAGAGACGTAGAGAGGTCTGCCTTGGAGATCGGGATGCCGGTGATTCTTGAGCCGGCCGTGGGAGCAGGTAGCAGAGGTGTCAGATTGTGCAGAGACGCCCTTGAGGTGGCCGAACATACCACTCATCTGTGTTGGGCGGCAAACATATGTGGCGGTCTTCGCCCAGAATACTGGTCGAAGAGTTCGCGGAAGGCATCCATTACAGCATTGAAATTGTGGGAAAAGAGGTGATTGGAACTGGTACCGCTGACTTCGGCCCCCCTCCGCATTTTATGAGTCGTGAGTACATCTATCCGGCCCCACTTACTGATGACGAGCACAAACGTATCGTTGATCTTTCGCTAAGCTGTTTGATGGTTCTCGGCCTTGGCTGGGGCCCGGCAAACATTGATCTACGGTGGACGAAGCTCGGTCCAGTCGTCATTGAAGTCAACCCCCGTCTGGCTGGCTCACCCGATCCTGAACTGGTTAAGCTTGCTTACGGTGTCGATCTCGTAACCGAGCACATCAAACTTGTCATCGGCAAGCAAATGGATTTGCGCAGAAAACTTTCACAAGTTGCGGGTCGAGGAGTCTAGTTCCTGATTGCGATGGCACCCTCGATTGGATCGACGGAAAGAGTCGAGCGGCGGCTGTCTCAGGTGCCGTTGAGGTCAGATTTCATGTTCAACCCAATACACCGATCGTACGGAAAGGCGACTACCGAGACAAAATCGGCCACGTCATCGCCGCTTCGCCTAATCGTAGTCGCACAAAGGCGATACTTCAATGTGCCGCCGGCTTGCTACATTGGTCAATCACACCATTTCCGGCTCTCGAGGAACAGGAAGAATCTCTGACCCAAACTCATTCTGCTCGCGCGCCTTGGGAGCTGGGTTGAAGCTAACTGTCGGTCGAACATCGATGCAGGATGCCGTCAAATGAGGCTTTAAGCAGGGTAAGCTGGCATGTGCTCATGCCCAGCTGTGCAGCGCCTGCCTGACCTGCGTCAGCCGGTTGCGCCGACGCCGTCCTCGAGGAGGTCGCCGAATGGCAGAACAGGCCGTTGGACGTCTGCTTTCCCTTGGTCTTCTTCGAGGCCATCCGGGTCAAGGTCCGCTACGAGGGCTTCGTCCGCAACAAGGCGAGCTACATCGCGCTCGGAGTCCTGCCCGACGGGAAGGAGATATTGGGGATCTGGATCGAGCAGACGGAAGGTGCCAAATTTCTGGCTGCGCGTCATGAACGAGTTGAAGAATCGCGGTGGCGCCCACACCGTCGTCGCCGTCGTCGACGGCCTGAAGGGCTTTCTAGAGCGCCGTATTCCGCAAACGGTCGTGCCGGCCTGCTGTGCGCACCTGATCCGCCATTATTGGCGTTCCTACCTTGGAAGGACAGCAAGCCCGTCGTGCCGGGACGGCGGGCTATATACCGGCCGAGGACGACGAAGCCGGCCTGGCCGCGCTCGATGCCGTCGATGCCGGCTACTGGGGCCGACGTTATCCGGCGATTGCTCAGAGCTGGCGGTGCAATTGGCAGACCGAGGACGCTGGGGGCCTCACGCCGTATTCCGCAGCCCCGCCCGGTCCCACCCTGATCGAGCCTTCTTGTACAACTTCGGACAAAAGAGGGGTTGCAAATTTCTGCCGGAAACGCCTCGTCGCTACAAAACCATGATTGTTGGCCCTTCGGTCAAATGGCGCGGCGCTTGCTTCCGACTCTTTATGCCCGAGACAACGGCACTAGCACACCAGCCATCGATTAGAGAACCGTGCCTGAGAAGCACACGGGCTAAAGCAGGACCTGCGCCTACCATTCTGGACGGCGTCTTTTACTTTGATATTGGAGCAATGTTAGATCATGCAGTTGAACGGTGATCGGAGGCTAGAGGCTTATCGGCGGATGCTTCGCATCCGTCGTTTCGAAGAAGAGGGTATGCGCCAGTTCAAGGATGAAAAGATCCCTGGTTGGTTCCACTCGACCGTGGGTCAGGAAGCCGCGATCGTAGGGGCTTGTCTCGCGCTTCGAGATGATGACGGCATAATCGGAACGCATCGTTCGCACGGCCATCCGATCGCGAAGGGTGCTCATCTGGACGCACTCATGGCCGAGCTGATGGGAAAGGAGGGCGGCATTTGCAAGGGGCGCGGCGGTTCGATGCACTTTGCAGACAGTTCGGTTGGGATCGTCAGCGAATCGGGTATCGTCGGAGGGGGCATTCCCCTTGCCACTGGATGCGCGTTCAGCGCTAGGGTGCGTGGCGTCGATCAAGTTACCCTTTGCTTTTTCGGCGATGGCGCGGTGAACCAGGGCACCTTCCATGAAAGCCTCAACATGGCGTCGCTATGGAAGCTTCCGATCATCTATTATTGCGAGAACAACGGTTATGCAATTACCACATCGGTGGCGCAAAGCCACGGGCAGCCGGACATCGCGCTGCGGGCGGCAGGCTATGGCATGCCAGGAGTAACGGTCAATGGGCAGGACGTGGGCGCCGTCTATGAGGCTGCGGCCAAGGCCGTCACGCGAGCACGCGGTGGCGAAGGGCCTACTCTGATAGTGGCCAACACCCACCGGTTCGATGAGCACAATTTGGGCTTGGTGATTCCGGGGGAGCCTTATCGATCCATTGAAGAAGTCGAAGCTCACAAACGCGAACGCGATCCAATTTTGTTAGCTCGTGCTGTGCTCCTCGAAGAAGGCACAAATGAAAAGAGCCTAAGAGCAATCGAGGATGAAGTCGCCGATGCCGTCAAGCAGGCTGTACAATTTGCCTTGGCCAGCCCAATGCCTCAGCTCGAAACTTTGCCCGATTATATGTTCAGCTCGCCGCCTCCAAGCCATTTCAGCTCCGTGGCTTGCCCGGAGAGGAATCGAATGGAGACTAATGTCCAGGAATTTGCCGCGACGCTCGGCACGCATACTCAAATGACGTATTTTGAAGCGCTAATGCAAGCTCAGATAGAGGAAATGGATCGTGATGAGAGCGTTGTCCTGATCGGAGAAGATATCTCGATCCATGGCGGCGCGAAAATTATTGAGCGGTTCGGCGAGAAGCGGATTTGGAATATGCCGATTTCAGAAGGCAGTTTCACCGGCCTCGGAATCGGGGCAGCCATCAACGGATTGCGACCGATCGTAGACCTCTCAGGCGCCAGCTTCGTATATCTGGCCTCCGACCAGATCATCAACCAAGCCTCGAAATTGCGGTTTATGACTGGAGGCCAAATCCACATTCCGATCGTGTTTCGTTGCTGTATGTTCTCGGTGGGGTCCGAGGCGGCGCAGCATGCCGACCGGCCCTATCCGTTTTTTATGAATGTGCCGGGCCTCAAGATAATCAGCCCCACCAACGCCGCTGACATCAAGGGACTGATGAAATCGGCCATTCGCGACGGCGATCCTGTACTCGTCTTCGAAGACGCCAGCCTGTGGACGCTAAAGGGCGATGTGCCCACAGATCCGGACCATACAATCCCGATTGGCAAAGCCGTAGTGAGGCGCCTAGGCAACGACGTAACCATTCTTGCTATTGCAGGCGCCATTCGGCCGACGATGGAAGCTGTCGACGTGCTCACTGAGCAAAGCATTTCGGTCGAAGTAATCGATCCACGTACGCTGAAGCCGCTCGACTATGAGGCTATCAAGATGTCAGTCGCGAAGACCGGACGGCTTGTGATAGTCGAGAACGGGCACCGGGTCTGCAACGTCGGAAGTGAAATCGCCGCCGTGATGTCCGAAGAGGTGTTTGATCTATTAAAGCGACCGATCCTGCGCTTGAGCGCTCCGGACATTCACGTCCCATTTAGTCCGAGCCTCGAGAAGGATTTCTTCCCGACGAAGGATCACATCGTCGCCGCCGTACGGCGGTTGCTCTGAAAGAATGCGGCAGAACCATGGCGACAAGCTCTTCGCCACTATGCCGGCTATACGGTGGTGATCGTCGACAGGCTGAGGGGCAAGACGCGCCAGGCGCATCTGTTCGTGGCCGTGTCATGCGGAAGCGCGCTGGAGTGAGACACTTCCGGATTGGCTGGGGTGTCACGTCAATGCACTGGAAGCGTTCGGCGGCGCACCGGGTCTGTTGGTCCCGAGAACGCCAAGGTCGCTATCATGAAGGCCTGCCGCTACGACCCGCAAGTAACCGCACCTATGCCGGCATGGCCGAGCATTATGGCAGTTCAGTGCTGCCGACCTGGCCACGGCGGCCACGCGAAAAAGGTAAGGTGGAGGCGGCTGTGCGGATTGTCGAGCGCTGGCTTCTTGGCCGCCGGCGCCATCGTGTCTTTTAAGGCCTGGCCGAGGTCAACGCGGCGATCGGCAAGTTGCTTGCCGATCTGAATGATCGCCGCATGCTAGGCCGTGTCCGGCTGCAGGCGGCGACAACTGTTCGACAAGATCGACCGGCCCGCACTCAAGCCGCTGCCGGATGAGCGTTACGTCTTTGCTGAATGGAGCGTCGGCCTCGACTACCATGTTCGAGATCGACAGGCATCATTACTCGGTGCCTTATCGCTTTGCGTGGAAACAGGTCGAGCCGCGCATCATGGCGACCACTATCGAACTGTTCCGCAAGGGCGAGGATCGCCCGCCATGGAGCACATGCCTTCATTGCACCGCCGCTTTGACGCTTGGACAATCGAGAGGATCACCCGGGAAGCTTCCACGATCTGCCCCGATGCGGCCTTGCTGTGCCAGAAGCTACTGGCGGATCGGCCGCATCCCGAACAGGGCTTTCGCCTGTCTTGACGTCATCCGGCTCGTCAAGGGCTTCGGCTGCGAGCGCGTCAACGCCACCTTCAGCCGGGCGCTGGAGATCAACGCCCGGACTTATGGCTCAGTCCGCTCATCCTCGACAATAACCTCGACCGGGCATCGTCGCGCCAAGCGACGGCTCGTTTGCCCATCGACCACCCCATAAGTGACCGGCAACAGCTTCGTCGAATTGCTCGAGACGGCTCGATCGAGATCATTCGAATATCACAACGGCAGCGAGGCCATGCTCAGGCCAAGCAAGTTTCTTCTTCAGCGGCCTCGGAGACAGTGAATACACAGAAGTTGTAATCGTGCTTTGTCTCTGCTTGGCTCCCAAGAACGTCGATGCTAGTCTGATGGCTGTTACCAGCAAGTATAACCTCCGTCCACCATAAGTACCGTTCCCGTAATATAGCTTGACGCTTCGCTCGCCAAAAAATGGACCGCAGATGCCACCTCATGAGGCTGGCCGAAACGGCGCAGCGGTGTTAGGTCACACCATGCGTTGATCACTTCTTCGGGGTACTTGCCGGTCATATCAGAGTGGATGAATCCAGGGGCAACTGCGTTCACACGCACCCCGGATCTTGCCCATTCGCATGCAAGTGTCTTGGTCACCATGTTCACTCCGGCCTTGCTCGCGTTGTAGGCGGTGACAACGGATTGTTGTCGGGTAACGATTTCCCCACATATTGAGCTGATATTTACGATCGCGCCGGAACCGCGATCCGCCATTAGCGAGCCAAACGTGCGGCTGCAGTAGAAGACGCCGTCCAAGTTAACGGAGAGGACCGCCCGCCAATCCTCATCGGTGGTATGATTGGTCGGCGCGGCACGAGATACGCCAGCATTGTTGACTAGGATGTCGGGGCAAAAGTCCATTCTGCCGGCAAGGTCCAGCACAGCCTTTGAATCCATGACATCGAGTTGATAGACCTGCGGTTTGATCGGGAACTGATCTGCAGCTTCCGCCACTCGGATTCCGTCAGTGCCAGTAAGGATTATACCAGCACCGGCTTGTTGCAAGGTAAGGGCGATCTGCAAGCCAATGCCGCGCCCCGCCCCAGTTATCAAAGCAGTTTTCCCGGTTAAGTCGAACTTGCTATGGAAGGATAGGCATTCCGTGAGTGGCATTGCTGGTCTCCCGCGCTGTTGTTGGCGACCATGGCGCATAGAAAGCGTGTTGCGCTTCACAGTCAAAATAGCCTCGATCGTGGGGATACTTTCCGGTCAACAAGAAAAGCACCTCAGGATTTCGGCCGGCCGCGCGGCGTGGCCCAAGCGGTCGTCCAGGTCACATTCCCGTACTTTGGTCCAGAGGGCGTACGGCAAAGCCCGTACGCAGCATCGAGATCTGGCTTTGGTCACGGCAAAACCGTGTTGACCCGGAGGCCTTCTCCCATAGGGTTGTGGCCCATTCACCATCGTCAGCGACGCGAGCGTTGTCTTGGGCCCAATGTGAACAAGCTTTATGGCCATCGCACGTGCTCCAATCTTATTCTTGGAAGGCCGTCGGCGAACAGGCGGCATGCCAACCGAGAGCCCGTAGCGCAGTGAAATCTTCCAAGCTGAGCCCGCGCCCCTGAGTATCGCCATTTGCGGCCGAAGGCATCTTCTCGTCCATCAGGCTTCCTCTGGCCAATTTCTGGGAGATACGCGGGCGCTTTCTGCCATCTGTCGCCGACAGCTCCCAGTGCCTAGCCACAAGGATAAGCAAAGATCACGCCAACTGAGCAGCGCAGCGTCAGAAAGCATGTTCTATAGGCCAAGGCCTTAAGTGAGAGCGCACCAGCAGCGAGGCCGACCGACACGACACCGTGTCGCGATCTCGACAAAACCAACAGTTGGTGTTGGCAACCTGCGTCTGATCAGAAAGTGGCAGGATTGCTCGGCGTCGGTCTTAGCACCATGTAAAATGAATTCGAGCAGGACCACCGATGCCCCGCGCGCCTCGCGGCAGAGCTCGACTTCAATTCTCTTGCCAGCGCTAACGGTATCGATCTCGCGCGCGACCGACGCGACAACTCGAGCCGGTCGGCATTGCTCCAGGCACGGCCAGATCGAAAATCTCGAGCTTCTGAGCGAAGAACTTTGAGCCATGCTGACGCGATATGCCTGGACGCCTGCTCGGCTGCCTGGCTGGGTGAGCTGCAGAAGGCCATGGTCGACCAAGCAAAGGGGCAAAAAGTGGCGCCAAGACTTCGCTCGAAGGAAGCTGCGGACGTCGTGAGGCGATTTAATTGGGCCGGATGTACGCTCGTTCCAGCACATTGATCTGAGCGGCTCGCTGTTGGGGTGGCCGTTGAGATCCTGGTGAGTGCGTCGGCGAGACAGCGGAGCGGTTCGCGATGAGTGGGATATTCCCGCTTCCGCACTAGCTGCAGACCTTCATCGCCGGGCTGCGATGCCTCGGTCTCGTCACGCCGTGGATCGCTAACGCATCGCGGAATGCCGCCCAGGTTCGAACGTTACGTCGAAACTCAACTCCTTCCCGAACTGTCGCCCGGTGATTTCGCCATTCTGACAATGTCGGCTTCCACAGGAACGAGCGTGCTGCACAACTGCTTCGCCAAAAGGGCGTCTGGCTCTTGTTCCTGCCGCCATGCTCACTAGATTTCACTCCGATCGAGATGGCCTACTCAAAAAGACACGGCAGCTAAAGAAGGCGGCCAGCACGGCTGGCAGCGCTACCGGTTGTCTGCATCGAGAGCTGGCAGGCCTATTAGGAGGATGGCTCATAAGACCGACGATCGCTGCCTGCATATACATCTGGCCCGCACCGGCTTCTTCAGGCCCCCACCCGGCACATGCCATTCGTGTGCTAATCATCGCCCGCAAGAAGCTGCTCGGAAGCCGCTCGGAGGAGAACCAGATCCGTGGCCTCGCCGTGGTGTTTGGTGTCCGCTTGCCGGGAGCGCCCGACTCCCTTCATCGAACGGGCGTTGCGGCCACGGGCGCAAAGGTCGACTTGTCTCCTGCGATGCAGGGCCTGGCTGCAGCGCCCCCAAGTTGCTTTCGCTATCGTGGGTATCGCCATGAAGAAGATGGTTCAGGTTCGTCGGCGTGCCATCCGATGACAACCCCGGCGTCGGCCATCTCGCGACCCTTCGCCTTCACCGCCGCCGTGGGTGATCCCAACTTATAGCCTGATCGGCGTAACACGCTTAGATGAATTGATCTTATAGCGGACGATATTTTTTCCACCTTCAGCAGATCGCAAACCCGAGCCTAAATCCTGCCGTACCTTGAGCGCCGGAGAAATCGCGGCTTACCGAACGGAGATCATCAGTTCTGAAAGATATCATAACTATCGCTGCTGTCCGGTTTTCCCACCGACAGCGACCTTTCCGCGGCAGGGCGGTGCAACGTCGCCGCCATTAGGGCGCTTTTTCTGAGCCATCAGCTCTAAATGGTGATTGAAAGAGCGATTTGGATTGGCGTGAATGAGCCAATGGAAGGCATTGACATGGGCTGACATGCAGACTCTCTTCGAGAGATTTTTGGAACGGCTTTCAGAAAGCGTCGATGAGGCAGATCTCCGCAGCGCTATGGCCGACGTCGCCTCTGGATTCGATCTGCTCGCTTTTGCCTACCTCTCGTTGCCGCCCCGTCTCAATGCCAAGCCCACGCTGATCTCAAATTATCCGGCGCCTTGGACAGCACACTATCTCGCGAACCGATATCAGAGTGTCGACCCCGTCATTGTGCGTGCACGCGGTGGCGGATGCACATTTCAATGGGGATCCGATCTGAGCGGTGCGGAAGGGGCTTCAGGGGCTCAGGTGTTCGAAGAAGCGGCGCAGTTTGGCATCTGCTGCGGCGTGACATTTCCGATTATCGATGGCCGAGGCAATTTCGCGGCCATGACGTTTGCCGGTGAAAAGCCTGTTCCTGCATTTTTCCGCGCGGCAGACCGCTATGAAGAAGGTCTGTCGTATATCGCGACTTGTTTTCATGTGTTCGTTCGCCGCAAACTGACCGCCAATCGAATGATCAACGGTGTCTTGCTGACGCCGCGCGAATACGAGTGCCTGCAGTGGGCAGCACAAGGCAAATCCGATTGGGAGATCGGCTGCATCCTTGGGATCACGCAGCGCACGGCCGCCTTTCATCTGGGCAACGCTCGCCGCAAGCTTGGGGTGACGACCACTAGGCAGGCAATTGGGCGCCTCGCGCGTTCGGATTTTTCGGTTCACTGACAAGTTAGCTTCACCTGTGCAACTGCACAGGCTGCCCTGGCGCGAATGTTCCCTGGCCGGGAATTTCCCCGCGAGGAGGCCACGCACGGAAGCATCCCCTGTGGGCGCTTGAGTGCCTCAATGCCCTTTTTGTTTACCGCGAATTGCCTGCCCGCTTTTTTCCGCCGGAAAAACGCGGCCCCCGAGTGAACTTCGATCTTCGGGCGCTCGACAGATCGCTCGCCGGAGCGTCACATCGCGAGATCGCTGAGGTTCTGATGGGGGAAAGGCCGCGTCCACGCCGACTGGACGGATCCTCTCGATCATCTCCGCGACCGCATCCGCCACGCCGTCTCTCGCGGCGTGCGCTCACGAATGGGGCTATCGTGAGTTCCTTGCCTGAAAGGTGACAGTCCGCGCCGTGCGTCAGCCGGCGAACAGTTCCTTGTAGCCGGTTGTCACTATCCAGTTCGCCCGATCGATATGGCTGCGAACAGCCTGTCGAGCGCGCACCGGTTCAAGAGCCGGGTCGATGCCGAGAATGAGATCTGCCATCTCCTCTAGGCTGGCATTGTCGGCGCAGGCGTCGAGGATCCTCAGATAGATCTTGAAATGCTGCCTGTCATAGCTCGTGAGGCTTTCCGACCAGGGGACTTCGTCGCGCAGTGTTGAGCTTTGAGTCCCGTCGGTTACCGTTGATCGATTCATGTCTGCCGCGAACCTCGCATGTTGATCGCTGGATTCAAGGAAGCATATCCCAAAATGGGATAATCCGGAACCGGGATTAGTCGCTGAGCCGGTCTTTACCTGACCGGTTCACGTACATGCCCAAATCGCTTCGATCTCCCCGCCACCAGCGGTTTCTGGCCCAGCTGATATCGCTGCGCAAGGCCAAAGGCCTGACCCAGGCGCAGGTGGCTGAGAAACTTGGTCGGCCGCAATCCTTCGTGTCGAAGTATGAGGGTGGAGAGCGGCGTCTCGACATCATCGAGTTTCTCGACGTAACTGCGGTGCTTGACGCTGATCCGTGCGAGATTCTATTGAGCCTCCGGACGTAGCGGAGCCGGCGCGCCTAACGGCGCTCGTGGATCCCTGGAAGCGGGGGCGGGCGGCGTCCCGTTGTAGGCCCGCCGCGGCGCCCCGCAACCGTTCGCTCTCGCTTCGGGTCCTTCTCTTCGTTTCGGTCCTACGGATGCGTCCGCCTGGACGGCGGCCTCTTCCGGTCGCAACTCGCCGCCCACCCGGGTCGTGTCCCACCGCGTGGTGTAGGTCGGCGGTAGCGAAGCCGCTCGCGAGCGCGCCCTCAACAGCGCTTTAGCGAGCGAGCGGTGTAGCGGCGGTCATCGATGTTCTTCGGTAGGGTTGGGTTGCTGACACAACCTGATTCGAAGGAACCACCGATGACCAACGACATGATGAACCTGCGCACGCTCGTAGAGAAGACCCCCGATGCCGATATCCTGCGCGAGATGATCGGCTTTGCCGCCGAGCGGCTGATGGAGCTGGAGGTGGGCGCCGCCACCGGCGCGGCCCATGGCGAGAAGAACCCACTGCGGCTTGTCCAGCGCAACGGCTACCGCGACAGAGACTGGGAGACGCGGGCCGGCACCGTCGAGCTGCGCATCCCCAAGCTCAGGAAGGGCTCTTACTTCCCGAGCTTCCTGGAGCCGCGGCGCATGGCCGAGAAGGCGCTGACCGCCGGCATCCAGGAGGCCTACGTCCAAGGGTATCTCGACGCGCTCGGTCGACGACCTGGTCAAGGCGATGGGCATGAGCGGCATCTCCAAGAGCCAGGTCAGCCGGTTGTGCGAGGAGATCGACGGCAAGGTGAAGGCCTTCCTCGACCGGCTGATCGAGGGCGACTGGCCATACCTGTGGATCGACGCCACCTACCTGAAGGTGCGTCGCGGCGGGCGCATCGTCTCGGTCGCCGTCATCATCGCTGTCGGCGTCAACGCGGACGGCCGGCGCGAGGTGCTGGGCATGGAGGTCGGCACGTCTGAGGCCGAGCCGATCTGGACGGAGTTTTTGCGCAAGCTGACCCGGCGCGGCCTGCGCGGCGTCAAGCTCGTCGTCTCCGATGCCCATGAAGGCATCAAGGCGGCCGTCACCAAGGTGCTGTGCGCCACCTGGCAGCGCTGCCGCGTCCACTTCATGAGGAACGTGCTGGCGCATGCCGGCAAGAGCGGGCGCCGCGTCGTCTCGGCTTTCATCGCCACCGCCTTCGCCCAAGAGACGGCCGAAGCCGCAAGCACGCAATGGCGCGCCGTCGCCGACCAGATCCGGCCGAAGGTGCCCAAGCTCGCCACCATCATGGACGACGCCGAGCCCGACCTGCTCGCCTACATGACCTTCCCGAAGGAAATCGTGCCAAGCTCCACTCGACGGATGACATCGACAAGCCCGATTTCGGCCTTTTTGACTCCTGTTGCGTTTCTTTGTTCGGCTCAGGTGAGCCTGTTTCTTCGTCCCGGCCCACAGGATTTCCCGTGCGAGCGTGTCGAGACGCAGTCAAGGCTGGCCGGTGCGATGGCGCCACGGCCAGCTGCGAGGTTTCCAGGCCACGCCTTGACGGCGTCGAGCACGGCGCCAGTCTGGAGCGGACCGAGACGGCGGTCGTGCCGGCACATTCCTTACGGATGACATCGACAAGCCCGATTTCGGCCTTTTTGACTCCTGTTGCGTTTCTTTGTTCGGCTCAGGTGAGCCTGT
>NZ_JBVVQQ010000045.1:16179-26942 GCF_055811135.1 Mesorhizobium sp. WSM4817
CCAGGCCACGCCTTGACGGCGTCGAGCACGGCGCCAGTCTGGAGCGGACCGAGACGGCGGTCGTGCCGGCACATTCCCTATGCTATATTTGTCCGGCACGGACGACCACGTGGCAAAGAGTGGTGCGAGGGGATGAGAGTGCCGCCACGCAGCTTTATAGTCGTTCCTCTTTTGTGGCGTCCGTGCGCCGCTTCGGCCCGCGTGGCCGCCAATGCCGAACCATCAGCTCGTAGGCACGCTCGGCATTCTCGGCCGCGGCTTTCTCGCTGTTTCGCAACTCCTTCACGTTGTAGGCGTAAGCCGAACCGCGGCGACCGACACCGCGCTCGCCCGGCGCGCCAGCCTTGAGAGCGAGCTGCCTCTGCTTTGCCGCGACCAGCGCCGGGCGAGCCCAGAAGTAGTCTTGCTCCTTTGTCAGCAGATGCCAGATCAACACCGCGAGCTTGCGGGCGACCGCCACGGCCGCGACCTGATGGCCACGCTTGTTGCGGATGCGTAAGAAGAAGGCCCTGAGCGGTCCGGGCGCCTTCGCGGCCTCGACCAGGATGGCGCGGGCGTGGGAACGACCATGTTTGCTGATCCGGCCATATTGCGCCAAGCCAAGACCGGATTGGCGTACACGCGGATTGAGGCCGAAGTAGCTCACCAGCTTCTGCGGCTCGCGGAACCGCCGGATGTCGGCGACGGCAGCGATGATGCCGCTTGCGACGATGGCATTGACGCCGGTGATCGTCTGCAGCTGACGGACCTGCGGATCGTCAACCGCTTCCCGGGCGATGTCGCGATCAAGGTCGGCCAAATCCTCGGCCAGACGGTCGATCTCGCGGATGTGCCGTGCGATCGCGGCTCTTTCATCGTCGGGAAGCGCCTGCCGCTCGAGCCAGGCCCGGCCGCGATGGTTGAACAGGTCGGCATGCGGGCACTTCGGCACGAGATGCGCCTGCAGGATGCCGTGCACCTCGTTCTTCACTCGCGTGCGGTGTCGCACGACCTGGTTGCGGCGAGCAACGAGGCGGCGCAGCCGCTCGGTCCGCTCGTCAGGAATCCACACCTCCGGCAGGAAGCCGCTGGCATGCAGCTGGGCCAGGACACCGGCATCGATCTTGTCGGTCTTGATCCTGGCATGGGCGATCGCCTTCACCTGCATCGGGTTGGCAACGATCACCCGGTCGACGTAGGGCGACAGCACGCGCACCACTGCCATGGCGTTGCCCGTCGCCTCGACGACCACCTCATCCGTCCGTCGCAAACTGCGGCCGAAACCTTCCAGCCCCGAGCGGGTCATGTCGACCCGTCCGTGATGGCGCAGCCGGCCGTCTTCCCAAACCACCACCTCCGCAAAGGTGCGGTGGATGTCCATTCCAATCACACGTCTCATCAGCTCCCTCTCCTCAAACAGTCGGGAGCCGGCGGGCGACGCGACACCTACGGATCCGCGCTCTCGGCGCAACCGGGCAGGTCGCAGGGGCGGCCAGCTACTAACGCGAGCTCGCAGCTCATCGAATACATCGGCCTGCCCGCACTTGGCGTGCTCCCGGTGCCCCTGTCCCGGATGGTCGCACCATACGCCAAAAGCCTTTCATCTCCAGCGGGGATCAGGTGGCACCGTCATGATCATACCGGTTACCAATCCCATCGAGCGCCTCAACGGCGAGATCAAGCGCAGGACCGAGGTCGTCGGCATCTTCCCCAATGACGACGCTATCGTCCGTCTCGTCGGCGCCTTGCTGCTCGAACAGAACGATGAATGGGCCGTGCAGCGGGCCCGCTACATGACGCTTGAGACCAGCCAGATGAGCGATGATCCGCTCATCAGCCTGGCAGTGGCGCGCTGATCAGTCCGGCCCATGCCGGAGAGCACGGCGTCCAATGCCGTCAGCTACACCACGCCAGTGGGCACGATCCCCACCCGGCTTCCAGGGAAAGTCGCGATTGACGAGCGGGAGGACAAACGATGCATGCGAGACAGAAGCGTATCGCCAACGGAGAGACAGGCGAGGGCGGGCACTCGGGCGCCAGCCTCTATCAGGAGGTCCCAGACCGCATCATTGCCGAGCTGAAGCCGGGCGCCGTACCGTGGCCCAAGCTAGGGCAAAGGAAGGCCTTGGCCTGCCGAGGAATGCTTCAGGGGCGCCACCCACCGGGTACTGCAGTAAAAGAGCTGGCAGCTGTCGCAGCATGGCTGAACCAGGTATCTTGTCGGCGCCGAGGAGCTCCGTGCTGGCCTTGCACAGGCGCATGAGCTCAGACTTAACGTCCGGAGACCGATGCAACAAAGAGTCTGGCCGCCGCATTCCATCAACGACCCAAAGCCTCTAAGCACTTCCATTTCAGGCGTTAGTCGACGCCGCGTTCACCATGGGTACGCTTCTTTTGGCTTGAAGAGGGCGACCGCTCTCTCGACGACGGCTTCTACAATCGTCGCCCGTGCAGGATGACCGTAAAAAGGGCGCACGAGGCGTCCTTCATTCGACTCGGCTGTGAGTAAGCCGCTTTCGCATTCCGTTGTCAGAAACGGTAGGTGACACCCGCGCCTTTCAGCCAGGGATCGAGCTCCGCCTTGCCCGTCAGCTTGGCGCCGACCACGGTGACGTCGAAGTCTGGCCTCAGGAAAAGCCTCTTCACGTCGAAGTTGACGTCCCAGTGCTCGTCCACCATGTAGTCGAACCCGACCTGCAGTGCGGTGCCGAACGTGTTCTTAACCTTGAGATCATCGGCGCTGCCTGCTTCCTGATGATAGAAGATCGTATAGTTCACGCCGGCGCCGACATAGGGCTTGAAGGCGCCGAAATCGGTAAAATGGTACTGCAATGTCAGTGTGGGCGGCAGCAGCCAAACCTTGCCGATTTCCCTAGCCCGGCGATCGAGCCTTGGCCTGAATGCTTGCATAAGTGGTGCCGAGGATAAGCTCGGCAGCGACGTTGTCCGTGAAGAAATACGCGATATCGAGTTCGGGCGTCACGGTGTTCGAATAGGAAAGACCGGAGCCGGGCGCCGTATCAACGGAGCCCGAATCCCCGCTAAGCAACGCTAAGGTAGAACGAAGCCTGAACGCTGTCATGGCGCTCGCTGTTTTCCAGCCAGGTTGAGCGGTTTCCGGTCGGTTGTCTTCGCGGCACGATCCCAGAGGAAATCGCCGGAGAAGGCGATGTGATCCCAGATTGCTCCCATGGTGAAGCAAGCCATCGAGGACATAAGGCGCCTCGTGCGTCGCCGCCGAAATACCTTGACGTCATAAGGGCCGTGCTGTTCGGAGACATGAGTGTAGAAGCTGAAGCCCGGATCAACGCCGTAGCGATCGTTGATGTCGCTGCCTTCGGCGCCGCGCTTTCCGCCGCGGAAGAACTGCCCGTCTGAGCGTGACGTCGTGCCATCGCCCCAGATCCGCGCGATTGGCAGGCGACGTTGAGCGTTGATGATGGTGCCGAGCGCTGCCCGATAGGTATCCTCGCGGACGTAGGCATCCTGCGTCCAGATGAGCTGGTCGCGGGTGACACCCTGGCTGGCGGCCGCCATCCGGGAGAGCCCGAGATTGGTGGCATCGGCCGGAATGGCGGCGAGAAGAGCGCTCTCGTTGGGGCAGCGTTCGCCAGTGCGCAGGTTTGTGAAGGCCGCCATGAAGCCGGTTTCGCGAGCGACCTCGTGCAGGAGTTCCGTGATGCGAATGCGCGGCATTATCGCATCGAGCCGATCGGCGAGCGCTTCCGCTTCGCAGGGGACCGCCGTTTTAACCGGCGAGATCTGCAGCCGATCCTCGACAAAGCGCACCCCTTCGAGCTGCTCCCGTTTGAGGCGCTGCGCAAACCTCTTCAGCCGGCAGTCGAGCGCGCGGCCACGTTGTTGGAGCCATTCGTCGGCGGCGGTTGGCAGCACGAGTTCGGCGACGATCGGCGCGGCGGCTCGCTCCGGCAGGAGATAGCTGTCGAAACGCTGATAGGCGGAAGATCGCTCGACCCAGACGTCGCCCGAACGCCGCTTGTTGCGCAGGTGAGCGAGCATCGCGGTCTCGTTCGTCCGATGCTTTTCGCAAGCGACTGGACTGGCCCGAATGGGTCGAGCTGGCAGGCGGCGATGCCGGCGACATCAAACCCAATATCGTGTTCAATGATTACCAGCTAACGCTTCAAGCGGCGCTGGCTGGCGAAGGAATTGCGTTGGGGTGGTCCCTGACTGCCCAGCAGTTGCTCAACAGCCGCCTTCTGGTCAGGCCATTGCCAACCCAAATCCAGACCGACAGGGCCTTCTTTCTGTTGGCCAGCGAGGATGCCAGCAAGAACAAGAGGTGCAAGCTCTTGGTTGACTGGTTTCTCGCCCAGTCTGAAGAACTCCGCCCGTGACCTGAATTGCCCCTCAACCTGCCTATCGCCTCACGAGCTTGCGCACGAGCAATCTTGACATAAACTGGGTTTAAGGCCAGCGAAACCTTTTGCGCCTTCTCAGGCTATTGCCGGCGCGTATCATCAGCGCGACATTAAGCCGGGCTCGCCTTTTCAGACGGCGGAGCCACGGTTGTTTTTGAGGCGGGATGCCGGTCATTCCGCTGCAGGGTGAGGCCACGATGGAAACTGATACTCCCGCAATCCGGCGCCGCGGAGGCCGGTCTTCCGGCTTCCAGATTCATCTGCCGGAATTCTGGCTGGCAGTCTGAAATCAACTCCCAAGGCTTCGAACCGGAAGCCTAGTCGGTGCCCCAACGAGGATGGGGCACCGACCTCCTTTGCTGATCGTGGGGGGGCAAAGACAGTCGTTCATCGACGTTCTCCCCTTTTTTTATTGAGAGGCACAAGTTGAGACCGCAAGACGGCTGCTAGGTCGCGAGCATACGAAGACGCAACACATCGCCGTCCTCAAAGCCTCAGGTCTTCAACGCTCTTTCAGCGGCTTGCTGAGGGAATACTATTGGGAAAGCCACACATGTCCGGGTCGAGTGATCTTGCGGATGAAAAGCGCCAGAGCGAGCTTTCAAGCTTTGTCCTGAGGGAGGTGCAGCGCATTCTCGCCCAATGTGATGAGGCGAGGCAGGTTGGCAGGGCAGCTGTTGCGCCTGCTTCCGCCGATTTGACTGCCGTGGCCGCTGAATTGCTTGGCAGGCTGGAGGCCGAAGCAGCTCGACGGCTGAACGCTCAGGCGTGTGAGATCGCTTCGCGACCCCGGCCAGCCGATCATCCGCTCGGGCATTCGGTACTGAAAGATTACCCGAGAGAAGGCTCGCGCATTGCAGAGTGGGCCGGTCCAGTTGCTGGCTCGACGCATCTCGAGAGACGTTTTGGGATACCGCGGTCAACGCTGCATTGGTGGCAGCAGCACAATGATGTGGTTGCCTTTCGAAGAGGCTCCCGCAAGCATGTATTTCCCCTGGCTCAGTTCATCGACGGCAGGCCCATGCCCGGAATCCGGCAGGTGCTCTCCTCGATCTCCGATCCCAGATTGGCTTGGCTATGGCTGATCAGTCCCTCGCCTCTTCTCAAGGGCCGCGTTCCTATCGAATTGCTCAGGGAAGGTACGAACACAGAAGTCGTTGTATCGGCCGCCCAGGCCATTTCTCTGATTGGAGCTGTCTGACGTTGGTCAGGCGTCGGTGGTTGTTCGTGCACATTTGATGCGTACGCAAATAGTCAATGTACCAATTGTGCGGTTTGTATAAATGTATATTTGTTCAATTCGTGCAAGTAATACTGAGAATTTCGTGATAAAAATACAACTGATACAGCAAGACTTGGTCGGAAGGCGGAGTTTGAACTTGCACTATTCCACCCGGTGAATAGCGTTCGAGCTGGGAAGGATGCTTCGTGATGCGCATCTTTTTCGATCGTGGGGACAAGGGAGCGGTTCGTCCATCGACGTCCTCGCCCTTTTCAAATCATTCAAGGAGATCAAAATGAACATCAAGAGCCTTCTTCTCGGCTCCGCTGCGGCACTGGTCGCAGTTTCCGGTGCGCGCGCCGCCGACGCCGTCGTCGTTGCCGAGCCGGAACCCGCTGAATACGTCCGCATCTGCGACGTCTACGGCGCCGGCTACTTCTACGTCCCCGGCACCGAGACCTGCCTGCGCATCGGCGGCTATGTCCGCTACGACATCGGCGTGGGTGATATCGGCACATTCTTCGGTGCGGGGACCGTCGACGTCGAGGATGGCGACGATCAGGATACTTACTGGAAGCGTGCTCGCTTCGCGCTGAAGACCTGGACCGGCCAGGAAAGCGAGCTCGGCACGTTGAAGACGTACACCGAGACCCGCTTCAACTTTCGCAACACCCAAGGCGATACATCTCCGCTCCTCAACGAAGCCTACGACAGAGGCGTCTCGCTGAACTTCGCCTGGATCCAGCTCGGTGGGCTGCGCGTCGGTAAGGACGAATCGGCCTTCGATACGTTCAGCGGCTACGCCGGCAACGTCTTGAACGATACGCTGGTTCCCTACGGCGGCTTCGACACTAACGTCGTCCAGTACTACTTCGACGCTGGCAACGGCTTCTCCGCCGTGGTTTCGCTCGAACAAGGGTACGGCGACTTCACGATCGACAGCTACGTCCCGCATGTCGTCGGCGGTGTGAAGTGGACGCAGGGCTGGGGCGCGATCACCGGCGTCATTGCCTACGACAGCAACTATGAAGAAGTGGCCGGCAAGGTTCGCCTCGACGTCACCCCGATGGAGAACCTGTCGCTGTTCATCATGGCCGGCTACGGCACGGACGACAACTACACGGACGGCGGCTTCGCGATCCCCGCCAACGGCCGCGGCATGTACAAGCTGTGGAGCGGCAATTGGGCAGTTTGGGGCGGTGGCACCTACACCATCAACGAGAAGACCAGGTTCAACACCCAAATCTCGTATGACGAGGGCGAGAATCTCGGCGCTGTGGCGAACATCGAATACGATATCGTCCCCGGTCTGACGATCACGGCCGAAGCCGCCTACTTTCATCTTGGTGATGAGACCGTCAGCAACTGGACCGGTGCCGATGACGACGACAACTTCGGCGGCCTCCTCCGCTTCCAGCGCTCGTTCTAATCAGTAGCGTTTGACTAAAATCGAACCCGGCGGGCAACCGCCGGTTTTTTGCATCGGCGTGGCTGTCACGTTGCGCGATGCATGACGCCGGCAATGCCAGCCATGGTCGTTCTTTGCTGGATCGGCCTTCAATTGCTAAATCTCAACGCCGGCGAATGGGCATCAGCCACCATGCCTTCCTTAGCCCAGGGCGGAGCGACGCGAAGCGGAGCGCAGACCCTGGAAATGACGGAGGGAGGGATGCTGACCGGTGCCGGCCGCACGCTAGAAATCGGCCCGCGAATCTATGCGCTTGCGACCCCCGCGGTCCACACAATGCGGATCGCCGACCTCAAGTCAAATCTCTGCAAGATCGCCCAGCGACTGTATCAGCGGCTGAATTTTGTTTTCATAATTCTTCCAGCGCTTGACGGACGATTTGTAAATCGGTTGACGAACCTGCCAGCGACTGGGCGTGTTGACCGAACCATCCCTGTCAAAAAAGCGCAGGCAGGCGTCGTCCCAAGGCAGCCCGAGATAATCTATCAGGCGGCGTGACTGCGCTTCCTGGTCCTCGACCAGCGTTTCGTAGCGATTTTCGAAGATAAGGCCCGGAAAAACCTTGTTCCAATGCTGCATCAGGCGGTCATACTCGCGATAGTACAGGCCGAGTGTTTGCAGGTCGGTGTTGTAGCTGTGCCCCTCGCTGAAGTTGAGGACGAAGCAGGAGACGCAATTGTCGATGGCGTCACGACGGCAATGAATGATGCGTGCTTTGGGGAAGAGAAGGCCGATAAGGCCGATCAGTTCAAAATTGTGTGGCATCTTGTCCACGACGCGAAGTGCAGCCGGCGCCCGCTCCCGCAAATAGGACAGATGCTCTTCGGCCAAGGTTCTGGACAGGTCTTCTGTGATCGACGTGACTGGCTGGCTCAAATCTCCAGCCGATGATGTCTTGAGACCGATCGCATTCGCGACCCGCCTTAGTTTGCTAAGCTCCCCTGCGCCATGGACATCGGGATGGCTGGCGCAGATCTGCTCTGTGAGCGTCGTCCCCGAGCGGGGCATGCCAACCACGAACACAGGCACTTCAGAAGGATTTCCATAGCCGGCCCGGGCAGCCAAAAAGTCCGGCGTGAAGGTTTCAATCATCGAATCGATCCACCAACGATACAGATCGATATCGAACTTGTGGCCGGAGGCCTGTTTCGCCCTGTTGAAATGGTCGAATGCCTCATCATAGCGCTTGAGGTCGTTCAGCACCTTGCCGGCGGCGTGATGGAGTTGCTGCGCGCCTTCCGAACCAAGTTTCGGATTGCCGAGCTCACGAAGGATGGATTGGAGCTCCTCGGGCTCCTCGGTGAAGTTTCGGGTCTGTACAAGATCATTGTAGGCAGCCGGCACGGCAATACGACGTTGGATTGCTTCTTTCAGATAGGCTGCGGCTTCATCCATACGCCCCAGGCCGCTGAGCGCGCTGGCCAGCCCGGCTCGCACCTTGGGATGATCGCGGTTGATTTTCAGCGCCTTCTCGTAAAGCGGCAGAGCCATGTCGGGCTTGTCAAACGCCGTGTAAGTGCGCCCCAATGCACAAAGTGCTTCGATAAGGCCGGGCTGCAGTTCCAGGGCGTACTGCATATGCTTGATTGCTGGCGCATACTCGCTGACCTTCACATAGGCCTCGCCCAGGCTGAGGTGGTAGTAGGGGTTTTTAGGTTCCTCGCCGACCGCCCGTGCGAAATATCGCAAGGCCCGCTCATCGTCGTAACCCAGGTATATGGTCCCCAGGATGTATAAGGCGAGCGGATGGTTTGGCGTGCGCTCCAGAACCCGAAGGCATAGGTCCTGAGCCTCGTCGAGCCGCTTGGCCTGCTGAAAGGCATATGCCTGTTTCAGCAATGCGTCGTCGGCCTGCGCACGCGATTGGGCGCTTGCTTTCTGCGGGCTCGCCAAAGGGTTCATTACCGGCGCCTTCGCTTTCGGCGCGGGTCCGGGCTTGATGTGCTTTGACCAGGCAGGCGGGAGTCGATTGTTCATGAGATCTCGCTAGCAAAAAGAGATATCTCGCTAGCAAAAAGAGCGGGGGGAATCCAGCATGCTGCAGCCAAGACGGGAGCTTGCGCGGCTAACTGTGCCGCTAGCAAGAAGGCCCTTTTCGAACGAGTTTTGCCATGCGCCAGCGCCCTCCCTTCACGCTATTCGGCCAATGGCGCGTCCACTCCGACTGAAACGATCCTCGCGATCACCTGCGCGATCGCATCCGCTGCGCCGTTTCGCGTGGCCGGTGATGAATGGCGCTTACCTGTACGCAGGATGCCTAGGTAAATGGTGCGCTGTTGCCTGTCGTAGTTCGTGATGATGTCTGACCAGAGAACTTCGTCAGCAATCGGCGTAATTTCGGCTGTAGCATCGCTAATTCTATCTCCGGAGTATGGCCGCCACGATGTCGATTACATATTATAGTTGATAAATTTAAGCTGCCCAATCCGCTGACCTTCGTGCATGGACATGAGCAGGTTGATCGGACGGAATGTGCAGAAAATCAGGCAAAAAAGCGTCTGACGCAGGAGCAGCTTGCGGAGATTTCCGGATTCAGCCAGCAGTACATCAGCGGTCTGGAAAAAGGCCGCAGAAAATCCGACCATCGTCACGATCATGAACTGGCAGCGGCCCTCGATGTCAGCCCACATGGATCTGGTTCGGCCCGACAGGCAGACCTGAGACTTTCGACTTCTAGAAAACTGCTGAGCGCCCGCGCGCCTTGTGGCGCGCGCCGGTGCTCGTGAACCGAGCCCGCTCTTCTTCGCCTTGCTCAGACAGTCTCGGCCATTCGGCTTCGCCCCCTGGCGCTGGCAGCCTGCCGGCTGATGACGGTCGCCGTCCTTCGGCCGTCGCGGTTTTTCCTTGATGGCCTTCCCCGGTGGCGCGCGGTGGGGGCACTCTCTTCTAGGCCCGCCGCGGCGTCCCGCAACCCTTCGCTTGCCGCTCCGGGTCCTCCTCTTCGTTCCGGTCCTTCGGATGCGCTCCGCCTTCGACGGCTTTTCTTTCGACAGGCTCAGACATCTCAGCCATTCGGCTCCCGTCCTGGCGCGGGTCGTCAGACCCGCGCAGCTCTTCCATGTCGGGCCTCCCGGCGGCGCAGGGTAGGCGGCACTCCCTTCTAAGCCCGCCGCGGCATCCCGCAACCCTTCGCTCTCGATTCGGGTCCTTCTCTTCGTTTCGGTCCTTCGGATGCGGTCCGCCTGGACTGCGGCCCTTCCGGTCGCAACTCGCGGCCCAGCTCCGCTTCCGTCCCGCTTCCGGGGAAAGCCGCGATTGGCGAGCGGAGGCAAAACGAAGCAGGCTAGACAGAAGCGTACCGTCATCAAAGGCAGAGGCCGGGTGCCATGTCCTCAACTCCCGCTTTGCGGCCGTCGAGCGTCGGAATCGTCCTGTTTCCGTCTTGCTAAGGCCCGTTGCGCAGGAATCGGCGCAGGCCCTCGTCCGAGCGGTTCTCCGCTCGCTTGCCGCCTCGATCATAGCCAACAAAAGGGGCGCGAGGATTGCTATAGGCAGAAGCTGCCGAAGCATCATCGTGACGATTTGCTCTTTTGCAGCTATGTTCGTTTAGTGTCCCAGTCGGGTGGGGTCTGACCGAGAATGTTGCGAACGAAGAAGTCCAGGAGTTTGCGCTCAGTATAGATGCCTGGCACGCCGTGATCGGCACCAGGCACATAGACCATGTCGAAATCTTTTCCCGCCTTGATGAGTCGGTCGGCAAGCTGCAGCGAGG
>NZ_JBVVQQ010000046.1:0-26821 GCF_055811135.1 Mesorhizobium sp. WSM4817
CAGGTACACCCGCGTGTTCGCAATCGGACGGCCGATCGGGACAACTGGCCCATCAAACTCAGCCGGGCAACTCCAGGCTGTAACGTCGATAGCAGCTTCCGTGGGACCGTACAGATTGTGCAGGCCGGTCAAAGGCAATACCCTTCGAACCTTGTGCGCAAGAGAGGCAGGAAGCGCCTCGCCACTGCACACGAGGCACTGCAGCGATGTGCAGCGATCAGCGCCCTTCGTGTCCATAAAGCTAGCCAGCATGGATGGTACAAAGTGCGCAGTGGTGATCCGTTGGCTGAGGATCACTTTTACAAGCGCCTCGGGGTTTTTGTGTGCCGCCGATGGCGCCAGCACCAGGGTCGCCCCTTCAAGCAACGTCCAGAAGAATTCCCAGGCCGAGACATCGAAGCCAAATGGCGTCTTCTGCAAAACGACATCAGTCGCATTAAGAGCGTAGGCTTTCTGCATCCAGATCAGGCGATTGATAATAGCCCGATGCTCATTCTTTGCCCCCTTTGGGGCCCCGGTGGAGCCGGAGGTGTAGATGATGTAGGCGAGATGGCGCGCGGTGAGCCCCAGCGCATGCGGGTCGGGATCCTCGGCGGGCTGCCCGGCCCAGGCGGGTTCTGCGGCGTCGAGGTCGACCACGCCCACCTGGCCAAGAGCCCCCGCGCCCAGGGCGGCGCGTCCGGCGGCATCGCAAAGCAAGAGCCGCGGCGCGGCATCCTCAAGCACCTGGCCAAGCCGGGCGCTCGGATAGGCCGGGTCGAGCGGCACATAGGCACCGCCCGCCTTCAGGATCGCAAGCACCCCCACCACCATCGCCGGGCTGCGCTCGACGCAGATCGCCACCGGCTGGTCCGGCTTCACCCCAAGCCCGATCAGATGGTGGGCCAGCCGGTTGGCGCGGGCATTGAGCTCGCCATAGGAGAGCGCCTCGGCCTCATGCACCAGCGCCACCCTGTCGGGCCCCTGACGCACCTGCGCCTCGAACAGCTCGTGGATGCACTTGTGCGACGGATAATCCGCTTCCGTCCGGTTCAGCTCCTCCAAAAGGTAAGTCCGCTCCTCGGGCGACAGCAGCTCGATGCGGCCGACCGGCTGCCCGGCATCGGCAACCATCGCCCGCAGCAGCGCCAAAAGATAGCCGCGCTGCCGCTCGATCGTGGCTTCGTCGAACAGTGCCGTCGCATAGTGCAGCGTTCCGGCGAGATCCTCGCCGCTCTCGCCAAGGCTCAGCTCCAGGTCGAACTTGACCTGGTCGTAGGCATTGCCCACAGCCTCGACCGCGAGCCCGGGCAGATCAAGCCGCTCGACGGCCGCGTTCTGCCAGGCCAGCATCACCTGGAACAGCGGCGTGTGGTCGAGCGCGCGCGGCGGCTTGACGATCTCAACCACCTGCTCGAACGGCAGGTCCTGATGCTCCTGCGCGGCAAGCGCGGTGCGCCGCGTGCGTTCCAGAAGCTGCGCCACGCTCGGCGCCCCCGACAGGTCCAGGCGAAGCGCAAGCGTGTTGACGAAGAAGCCGATCAGCTCTTCGATCTCGCGCCGGCCGCGATTGGCGCTCGGCACGCCGATGACGATGTCGTCCTGCCCTGACAGGCGCGACAGCACCGCCGCCCAGGCCGCCAGCACCGTCATGAACAAGGTCGTGCCCTGCTGGTTGGCCAGCCGCTTCAGCCCGCGCGTCAGCGCCCGATCGATGACCACCGGCACGCCGGCCCCGGCAAAGGACTGCTGGGCCGGGCGCGGCCGGTCCGTCGGCAAGGCAAGACAAGCAGGAGCCCCCGACAGGGCCTCGCGCCAGTAACGGGCCTGGCTCTGCAGCCTGTCCCCCGACAGCCACTGCCGCTGCCAGGCAGCATAGTCCGCATACTGGATGCCGAGCGGCGCCAAGGGATCATCATGCCCGGCAGCGAAGGCCCGGTAGAGCTGACCGAGTTCCCGCACCAGCACGCCCATCGACCAGCCGTCCGAGACAATGTGATGCTGCGTCAGCAGGAAGACGTGCTCCTCATGCGACAGCCGGATCAGGCAAGCGCGGATCATCGGCCCGCGCGACAGGTCGAAGGGCGTGTGCGCCTCTTCACGGCACAGGTGCTCAAGTGCCGCCTCAGCATCGGCCCGGCCGCACAGGTCGTGCTCGACCGGCCGCAGACCCGCATCCGCAGGCAGGATCCCGACACAGGGCTTGCCGTCGGGCGCGACAAACACATGGCGCAACGCCTCGTGACGCGCAAACACACCATCGAGGCTGCGCTGCAGGGCCGCCCGATCGAGCCGGCCCGTCAGCCGCAAGGCCAGCGGGATCTGGTAATTGGTGCCGGCCCCGTCCAGCTGCGCCAGGAACCACAGCCGCTGCTGGGCGAAGGAGAGCGCAAGCGGCTCATCGCGCGACACGGCAACAATCGCCGGCAGGTCTTTGCGATCGGCGCGGCTCAAATCTTCAACGATGCTTTCCGCCAGATCGCAAAGCACCGGCCTGGCGAAGAGCGTCGACAGCGGCACCTCGACACCGACGGCCTGCGAGAGCCGGCTCAGCAGCCGCACCGCCAGCAGCGAATGGCCGCCGAGCTCGAAGAAGTGGTCGTGGCGGCCGACCCGCTCGAGCCCCAGAAGCTCGGCCCAGATCGCGGCCAGCGCCGTCTCGACCTCGCCCTGCGGCGCTGCATAGGCGTTGCGCGCATAGGCATCGTCCTGCGGCGCAGGCAGCGCCTTGCGGTCCAGCTTGCCGTTCGGCGTCAGCGGCAGCCCGTCCAGGCGCACGAAGGCCGACGGCACCATGTAGTCGGGCAGCCGCGCGCCAAGATGCCCGCGCAACGCAGAGGCAAGCGCGCCCGCCTCTTTGTCCCCGGCGCCGGCCTTCTCCGGCGCTCCCGCTTCGTCCGCCTCTTGCTGCGCGCACACCACATAGGCGACGAGCCGCATCTCACCGGTGCGATCCTCGCGCGCCACCACCACCGCATCGCGCACCCATTCATGCTCGACAAGCCGCGCCGCAATCTCGCCCGGCTCGATGCGGAAGCCGCGGATCTTCACCTGCTCGTCGTTGCGGCCCAAGAACTCCAGATTGCCGTCCGGCAGATAGCGCGCCAGATCGCCGGTGCGGTACAGACGGTCGCCAGCCACAAACGGGCTGGCAATGAAGCGCTCGGCCGTCAGCTCGGGCCGGTTGAGATAGCCGCGCGCCACGCCCGCTCCGCCGATATAGAGCTCGCCCACCGCCCCGAACGGAACCGGCGTGCCATGGCCGTCAAGCAGATAAAGCCGCGTGTTCGATATCGGACGGCCGATCGGGACCCTTCGGCCGTCGAAACCAGCAGGTACGGGGTAGCAGAGACTGAAGGTGGTATTCTCTGTCGGGCCGTAGCAGTGAATGAGGCGTACAGGACCTTCTTCTCTCAGCAGTCTCAAAAATGAGGGAACGTCACTGGCCTCGCCTCCAGAAAGGAGGTACTTAAGTTGTGCCAACGCTGGAGCGATCGATGACGTATATTTGTTGAATAACGCTGTTGTTAGGAAAAGGGTTGTCACCCGTTGCTGTTCAAGTGACTTGGCAAAATTTGAAGGATTTATAACGGTGGTAGCATCCAATGCAATAATGCAGCCACCGTTGAGCAGCGGGGACCACACTTCAAATGTGCTGGCGTCGAAGGCGGGATTACCCACCCACGCCACACGATCTCGGGCATCGATCTTCGCATAGCCATTGTTGATGACGAGCCGGTTGACCGCACGATGAAGAACAACAACCCCCTTGGGAAGGCCGGTCGAGCCGGAAGTGTACATCACGTAAGCCGCGGCCTCGGCGCTTAACGTCAAGCCAGGGTCGGCGTTAGACCCATTCTCAGCCATGAGTGGCCCAACAGACAGAACAGGGACCGTCACATCAACCAATTCATCGTCACCCTCGCTAAGCACGAGGCGCGCAGCACAGTCGGCAATCAGCCATCCTTGTCGCGCAGACGGAACGCCACCATCGATCGGCACATACACTCCGCCCGCCTTGAGGACCGCCAATTGCGCCACGACAAGAGCGACGGAGCGGTCCAGCACTGTCGCAATTCGGTTCCCCGGCTTGATTCCAAGGGCGATCAGATGATGGGCCAGCCGGTTGGCCCGCACATTGAGCTCGCCATAGCTCAGGCGCTCGTCCTCATGGACCACCGCCTCCGCATCCGGCGCCTGACGCACCTGCGCCTCGAACAGCTCGTGGATGCAAAGATCCGACGGATAGTCCGCGTCCGTCAGGTTCAGATCCTCCAAAAGGTAGGTCCGCTCCTCGGGCGACAGCAGCTCGATGCGACCAACCGGCTGCCCGGCATCGGCAACCATCGCCCGCAGCAATGCCAAAAGATAGCCGCGCTGCCGCTCGATCGTCGCTTCGTCGAATAGCGCCGTAGCATAGTGCAGCGATCCGGCGATCTGATCGCCATCTTCACCAAGGTCGAGCTCCAGATCGAACTTGACCTGATCATACCCCTTCCCGGCAGCCTCCACACTCAGCCCCGGCAGGTCCAATGACCCGACGGTGTTGTTCTTCCAGGCCAGCATCACCTGGAACAACGGCGTGTGATCAAGATGCCGGGGCGGCTGCGCGATCTCGACGACCTGCTCGAACGGCAGGTCCTGATGCTCCTGCGCGGCCAGCGCCGTGCGCCGCGTCCTCGCCAAAAGCTCCGACACGCTCGGCGCGCCCGACAAGTCGAGCCTAAGCGCCAGGGTGTTGACGAAGAAGCCGATCAACTCTTCGATCTCGCGCCGGCCGCGATTGGCGCTCGGAACGCCGATCACGACGTCGTCCTGCCCCGACAGGCGCGAAAGCACCGCCGCCCAGGCCGCCAGCACCGTCATGAACAACGTCGTGCCATGCTGCCGGCTCAGCCGCTTCAGATCCCGCGTCAGATCCGCATCGATGACGATCGGCACACTGGCCCCGGCAAACAACTGCTGGGCCGGCCGCACGCGGTCCGTTGGCAAGGCAAGACAAGCAGGAGCCCCCGACAGGGCCTCGCGCCAGTAACGGGCCTGGCTCTGCAGCCTGTCCCCCGACAGCCACTGCCGTTGCCAGGCGGCATAATCCGGATACTGGATCGCCAGCGGTGGCAGCGGATCGTCCTGTCCGGCTGCAAACGCCCGGTAAAGCTCACTGAGTTCACGCACCAGCACGCCCATCGACCAGCCGTCCGAGACAATGTGATGCTGGGTCAGCTGGAAAACATGTTCCTCATCCGACATCCGGATCAGACGCCCGCGGATCAGCGGCCCGCGCGCAAGATCGAAGGGTGCCTGCGCCTCTTCATGGCACAGATCCAAAAGCGCCGCCTCTGCATCCGGCCTCTCCCGCAGATCGTGCTCGAGCACCGGCAGTCCCGCATCCGACGGCAGGACCTCAAACCAAGGCTTGCCCTCCGGAGCGACAAAGACACCGCGCAGCGCCTCATGACGGGCAAACAGACGGTCAAGGCTGCGCTGCCAGGCGCTGCGGTCGAGCACGCCGCGCAGCCGCAAGGCCAGCGGAATGTGATAGTTCGTACTGCCCTCGTCCAGCTGCGCCAAAAACCATAGCCGCTGCTGCGCGAACGACAGCGCAAGCGGCTCGTCGCGCGACACCGTCGCAATCGCCGGCAGGTCTTGCGGACCGGTCCGGCTCAACACCTCGACGATGCTTTCGGCCAGATCGCAAAGCACCGGCCTGGCGAACAGCCTCGTCAGCGGCAGCTCGACACCGACGGCCTGCGGCAAGCGGCTCATCAGCTGCACCGCCAGGAGCGAGTGGCCGCCGAGTTCGAAGAAGTTGTCGTGGCGCCCGACCCGCTCGATCCCGAGCAGATGCACCCAAATCTCTGCCAGCGCCGTCTCGACCGCGCCCTGCGGCGCTTCATAGGTGGCGTGTGCATAGGCGTCGTCATCGGGAACCGGCAGTGCCTTGCGGTCCAGCTTGCCGTTCGGCGTAAGCGGCAAGGCCTCGAGCCGCACGAAGGCGGATGGCACCATGTAGTCCGGCAGCCGCCCGCTCACATGCGCGCGCAAGGCGCCGGCAAGCGCGCCGCCATCGTCCCCGTCCGAGCCGGCCTCGGGCGCGCACACGACATAGGCGACAAGGTGCTTGTCGCCGGCGCGGTCCTGGCGCGCCACCACCACCGCCTCACGCACCCAGGCATGCTCGCAAAGCCGCGCCGCGATCTCGCCCGGCTCGATGCGGAAGCCGCGCATCTTCACCTGGTCGTCGTTGCGGCCCAAAAACTCCAGATTGCCGTCCGGCAGATAACGCCCCAGGTCGCCGGTCTTATACAGCCGATCGCCGTCCACAAAGGGACTGGCGATGAACCGCTCGGCCGTCAGATCAGGCCGGTTCAGGTAGCCACGCGCAACGCCTGCGCCGCCAATGTAAAGCTCGCCCACCGCCCCGAACGGCACAGGTGCACCATGGCCGTCAAGCAGGTACACCCGCGTGTTCGCAATCGGACGGCCAAGGGGAGGCAATTGGGGCCAACATGATGGGTCAGCTGTAAGCCGGTGCTCGGCAATGACGTTGATCTCTGTCGACCCGTATTGATTGATCAATCTCGCCTTTGGATGTGCTTCGAAGAACGCCTTAAGCCCTGGAGTAGCCTGCAGTTGCTCACCCGCTGTATAGATCTCTCTTAGAGAGGGCAGTTGCACTTGCTGCCCGCCCCAGACCTCCGCAAAATGGTTCAATGCTACGAATGGAAGGAAAAGCCGCTCGATCGCCTCCCCCTTCACGAACTCGAGCAAGTCGGAGAAGTCCTTGCGGGTTTCTTCCCGCAAGAGCACGAGCAGTCCACCCTCCTTCCAGCAAATGAACAATTCCTGGGAGGACACATCGAAGTTCAGGGTCGCGAATTGAAGTGTGCAAAGTTTTGACGTGCCAACCCCCGCGAGCGAATTCACAAGCGAGCCGTGGGACATTTCGACGCCCTTTGGCGTTCCGGTAGAGCCTGAAGTGTAGATGACATAGGCGAGATGGCGGGATGTGAGGCCAAGCGTGCGCGGGTCCGGGTTCGAGGCGGGCAACTCGACCCAGGCCGGGGTGGCCGTCTCCAGATCGACCATCGTGACATCGGCCAGCGCCTCGGCGCCTAACGCGGAGCGTCCGGCCGCATCACAAAGCAGCAGCCGCGGCGAGGCATCGCCGAGGACCTGCCGCAGCCGCGCGCAGGGGTAGGCCGGGTCCAGCGGTAGATAGGCGCCGCCCGACTTGAGGATTGCCAAGACACCGACTACCATGGCCAGGCTGCGCTCCACGCAGATCGCCACCGGCCGGTCCGGCTTGACTCCAAGGGCGATCAAATGATGGGCTAGCCGGTTGGCCCGAGCGTTGAGCTCGCCATAGCTCAGGCGCTCGTCGTCACAGACCACCGCCGCCGCCTCCGGCGCTTGGCGCACCTGCGCCTCGAACAACTCATGGATGCACCGGTTCGAACGATAATCCGCCGCCGTCCGGTTCAGATCCTCCAGCAGATAGGTGCGCTCGGCGGCCGGCAGGATATCGATGCGGCCGACCGGCTGCCCCGCATCGGCCATCACGCCATACAACAATGTTTGCAAATGCTGCGTCATACGGTCGATCTGCGTCGGTGCTAATCGACTTGCATCAAAGTGCCATCGAAAGCTCCCATCCAGAGTGCAAAGCTCGAATGTCAGCAAATTACCGGACAGGGTTGTCTCAGAACTCGCGTTCGGAGCTAGATCGCTAGCGGCAGAACAGTTATCTGCTGTAATCGTGATGCCAATTGACCAGGGCTGGTGTGATCGTAGTGCCTCCACACCTCGCAATGTCGGGCAGCGCGCGATAAGATCCCGCGCGAAGCTGCCGTGCTCCGTCAGCCGAGCGAATTCGGCCGCCACCGCCCCGCGCACTCCCTCAAAATTATGTGCAAGATCAATGGAGACTTCGATCGGCACGACAGAGGCGATAAGCATCTCTCCCGCTTTCGAACCCGCTTGCGATCTATCCGATGCGGGCGTGCATCCCAGTTGAAGCTCTGCTTCTCCCGTGATGCGGGCGAGATAGATCAGCCAAGCCGTTACCAAATATTCCGTGCGATCGAGTGGCGACAGCTTGGCCAAAGCACTTGGAATGATCCCCGAACTCGACTGCCATCTGGGCGGCGTCTCAGCTACGGACGACGACACGAAGGGAAGCTGGGATGTTTTGAACTGCTCTAGCCGCTGCCGCCAAAAATACTCTGAAGGGGCCAGCTTTTCATGGGCGGCAGTTATGCTGTGCGCCTGTTCATCGCTTAAGCTCGGAAGGCGACCACCTTCATTCAGATTCCAATGTCCCGCCAAACTCCCTCCGTCACCAATACCGTCGCCGACGACATTGCAGTTGCCACCGTACCCTCGTCTGAGTTTCCGGTGAGCGTTGTCAGCGGACGACTTCTCTCAGTCTGTGCGCCTTTTTACGACTACGCATGCATCGTGCCAAAGGTGAAGTCGTTCTCAATGAACATGATAGCAACACTGCTATGTAGCTTATCCGACAACGCCGGACATCCTACCCTTGAGCGCGCCTTTCAATCGGCACAGGCCTTCCGGAATCTCGCCGAGTGTTCGGCGAAGCAAGCGGAGCCTGGAACATATCACTGTCCACGCGGGCTGCGGCCGCGTGGGTAGGGACATCTTCGTGGGAAGCCCCGTTTATCAATGAAGACCAATGAGAAAGCGGAGCCCATGTGAACGAGACAACGAACAATTTTTCCGCTGAGGTCCGCGCGCCCGTGCGGTGCGGATGGGTTGGGTCGCTAAGGTGTCCTCGCATTAAGCGGGCGGTTTGAGATCTGTCGTTGGTCTACTTTGTTCAATATGCCGAGCCTGTCGGGTCGTTGAGCCTGTGGCGCTCGGTTCCGTTGAGGGGCGGGTTGAAGATACTTACGAGGATCAGGTCCTTGTCTCGGCCCCCACGCAGAAGATGCTTGTCATGCTTATCAAGCACATAGATATCGCCCTTGCGAATGGGAAAGACATTACCATCCATGTCCTCGACCTCGCCCTCTCCGGCGACGCAGTAGCAGGCTTCAAGATGATTACGGTATTGCAGAAGCGAGACCGTGTTAGCGCGCACTACGGTGTGGCAGATGCTAAAGCCCATGCCGTCCTTATCCGTCAGGAGGCGGTGGCTAGTACCATTGCCCCAATCGACGAAGTGATCGGTCGCTTCAACATCCTGCAGGCTACGCACAATCATAGCGCTATCCCCTTTTGTATTCCGCAGCCGAGCCGGAAGTAGGGCCCGTACTACCGTGATGTTGCCACTTCTGCGCGGTACTGCCGCCTGCGTTACATGTTTCAGAATGCCCTACCGGCCCCATAAAGTGTTTTCGGTCGCAATCTGGCAAGTTGTTTCCTTCCTTTGCTGTGCCTCGCGACACGAATACAACTCCGCAGCCTGTGGCTAAAGCAAATCTCGTGCCACCCTGGTACGGAAGGGGACTTGCGGCACATCGATTACCGCGGCATGCCTAAACGGCCACCTGCGTCCCGATCTCGACGACACGTCCGGTCGGGATCTGGAAATACTCCGTCGCATCGGCCGCCGAGCGCGCCAGGCCGATGAACAGCTTGTCTTGCCAGATCGGCATGCCGGAATTGGGGGATGCCTTGAGCGAGCGCCGTGACAGGAAGAAGGACGTCGTCATGATGTCGAACTTCCAGCCCTGCTTGCGGCAGATCGCCAGCGCGCGCGGAATGTTGGGCTGCTCCATATAGCCGAAGGTCAGCGTCACCCGCATGAACAGCTCGTTGACGATTTCCATCTTGACTCGCTCGCTGTCCGCGACCACCGGCTGCGGCGCCGTCACTACCGAAAGGATGACGTTCTGCTCGTGCAGCACCTTGTAGTTCTTCAGGCTGTGCATCAGCGCGGTCGGCGCGCTGAGCGGATCGCTGGTCAGAAACACCGCAGTGCCCGACACCAGATGCGGCTTCTTCTTCAGCAGATTGCCGGCAAGGAAATCCAGCGGGATCTCGTTCCGGCGCGTCTTTTCGAACAAATAGCGGGTGCCGCGGATCCAGGTCCACATGGTGAGCACAATAACTGCGGCAATGGCAAGCGAGGACCAGCCCCCTTCAAACACCTTGACTATGTTGGCCGCAAAGAAGCCGGTATCGATGAAGGCGAACACCGCCATCAAGGCGACCGCGACGCCGACCGGCCACTTCCAGATGCGCGTCATCACAATAAAAAGCAGTATGTTCGTCACCAGCATGTTGCCGGTCACCGAAATACCGTAGGCCGAGGCCAGTCTGCTCGATTCACCGAAGCCGACCACCAGCAGCATCACCACCAGCGCCAGCAGCAGGTTGACGCGCGGCAGGTAGATTTGGCCCGACTGTTTTTCCGACGTATGCAGGATCACGAAACGCGGCAGCATGTTGAGCTGTACCGCCTGCCTGGTCAGCGAGAAGGCGCCGGAGATCACCGCCTGGCTGGCGATCACGGTCGCCGCCGTCGCCAGCACCACCATCGGGATAAGCGTCCAGCCTTCGTTCATCTCGAAGAAGGGATGACCGACGACACCGCCATGCGCCAGCACGAAGGCGCCCTGCCCGACATAGCTGAGCAACAGGCAAGGAAACACTACCGCCAGCCAGGCAAGCACGATCGGCTTGCGCCCGAAATGGCCGAGGTCGGCATAGAGCGCCTCGGCGCCGGTGACGGCGAGAAAAACCGCACCAACCGTGACGAAGGCGACTTCGGGCGAGTTGACCAGGAACGCCACGATGTAATGCGGGCTGATTGCCAGCAGGATTTCGGGGTCGTCCATGATATGGTTGAGGCCGGAAAGGCCGATGGCCAGGAACCACAGCGCGGTAACGGGCCCGAACACCAATCCTACGCCGCCGGTGCCAAACCGCTGTACCGCAAACACGATCGCCAGGATGGCCAGTGTCAGCGGCACCACATAGGGCTGGAGTGTCGGCGTGACGACATTCATACCTTCGACCGCCGACAGTACCGAGATTGCCGGCGTAATGACTGCGTCGCCGAAAAAAAGCGCCGCGCCGACGATGCCGATGCCGAGGATCACCGCCGAGCGGGTCGGGAAACTGTTGCGCGCCAGCGCCACAAGCGACAGCACTCCGCCCTCGCCTCGATTGTCGGCGCGGAGCACGAACATGATGTATTTGATCGTCACGGTGATCGTCAGTGACCAGATGATCAGCGACAGCACGCCGAGGATGTCGCCACGGTTGGCGACGTTGCCACCGGCTGATGCATGCAACGCTTCGCGGAATGCATAGATCGGGCTGGTGCCGATATCGCCGTAAACGACACCGAGTGCCCCCAGCATCAGCACCTTGGTGCTGTGCTGCTCGACCTCAGAATGGCTCGATTGTTGGACAGGTTCTGCCTCGTTACCAGCATTGGTAAGGGCCATGGACGACACTCCGAATAAGCGCGCGGTGCTCTACGCTTGCTGCACTGCAATATCAAGTGCCGCAACGTAATGTCTGCCGGCATCCCCTGTCGTTGCTCGCCTTGGCAGACTCGCCAGCCCGAAGCCCGACCGTGTGCGCTTCGACAAGCTTGGTGGCTTCTTCAACCAGTATCGCGCCGCGGAAATCGAATCGTTCTCTGCGCCGCAAAGTGCGGCCGGTGAGCGGCTTGGCCCTGCGTTCGAGTTGGCCACGTCTCGCTGGATCGAGCATGGGAGCCGGCCGCAAATGTCCCAGATGAGAGACTTTGCAAAAGGCTATGAAGAGCAGTGGATTGGTTGCATGTGGCAGCCGTGACGAAAGTCAATCAGTCGCGGGCGAACAGTGCTGATTCGAAAGGAATACGACGCCCCGCCGCTGCACCGGTCGGAGGCTACCTTCTGGCCGCTTAATTTCGGTGATTGAAGCATCACGAAACCTCGGCTCGGGCAGCTCTTCGACTGCACAGAACAGGGCGCAGCCTTTGTGGCGGAAGCTGCCGACGGAACACTCGTCCATATTGATGACGTACCCTCTGGCCTCGCATGTGCAGGCAAGTGTACCGGCTGCGGAAAGCGGATGGTGGCCAGGAGGGGCGCCGTCAAGGTCCATCATTTCGCGCACCATTCGGAGCGGGACGGCAGCAAATGCATAGCACCGGGAGAAACCGCACTTCATAAATTCGCGAAAAATATCCTTGACGAGCGGCTCGAAATCGCGCTCCCGGAGATGGTCCTTTGCCGGCATCAAAATGTCCTCGTTCATCGCGAGGTAATCGATGCCAAAGTTGCTGACCCAGGAGGTAATCTTCAGTGCTGAAAACCGGCCGGTCTTTGGTTGGAATGGTGGCCGGCTTCACGTCGGAATCCGCAACCTTAGCGTGTCGCTGGGAACAGTTCTTGTTCCGACCCCTGATCGGGACGCTGAAGCCATCGACAGCTCTGGGACAGCTGGGAGGACGACGCGCTCGTCTCGGACCGGGAGTCCGGAATCTTTGCCGACACCGACAAGATCCACCCAATCAACCACATCGGCAAATACCATCGGGTGAAGGGACCGCTCACGCTTCCGCGCTCGCCGCAGGGGCGTCCGGTCTACGTCCAGGCAGGTTCGTCGCAAGACGGACGGTCATTCGCAAGCCGCTATGCCGAGGCGATATTCACAGCCCATCAGACACTCGGCAACGCGCAGGAATTTTACGCTGACATCAAAGCGCGCGTGAAGTCGGTTGGCCGCAACCCTGACCACGTCAAGGTCTTGCCCGGCATCAGCTCCTTCATCGGTTCCACCGAGGCGGAAGCCCGCGCGTTGCATGACGAGTTCAATGAGCTGACGCAGCCGGAATATTCTCTTCACCAGCTACGCCGCATCGTAGACGCCGACCCTTCCAGCTACGATCTGGACGGGCCATTTCCGCGTGAGCTTATCCACGTAGAGGGCGAGCGCGGTGCGAGCAGCCGCTTCCACGTCGTCCTCGACATCATCGAGCGCGAAAATCCAACTATCCGCCAGTTGCTCCACCGCCTCGCCGGGGCGCGCGGCCATTGGGTCCAGGCCGGGACGCCCGAACAGATTGCCGACAAGATCCAGGAATGGTTCGACAATGGTGCCGCGGACGGCTTCAATATCATGCCACCCTATCTGCAAGGCGGGTTCGCTATATTCGCCGAAGAGGTGGTACCGATCTTGCGCAAAAGCGGACTTTTCCGGCACGACTATGACGGGGCAACGCTGAGAGACCATTTCGGTTTGCCGCGCCCGGAAAATACGTTCAGCCGGCCACAAAAGGCGACCGCCTGAGCCACCTTCGCATCGGGCATTCAACCTCAAAGCGTTACGCCAACACATAATAGTTTGGTGGGGCCGCCAGGGAGACCCGCGCGATCATGACAGCCGCCATTTCCGCGTATCGCGACCCGACTGCCGGCACGGCTCCGATCAGGTCCCTTGCGAATCATCGGCGGCGGTGCCAGCTGCGTCCTGATGGCCGCGCTTGAGGAGATTCGGGCCGGACGGGTCTACGACTGCGCCGGCCTGATCGCGGATCAGAGCAAGAGCACCAACCCCTTGTCCGGTCCCCGCTCGCCACAGGCATGGCGCGGACGGGTAGGCTTCACCTCGACATCCGCTACCGATGGCGCACTGATCAACTGGGATGGAAGACATAGCGACTTTTTGTACGTGTTTGGCCCCTTATACGATGAGCGCATCTATCCGCTGATGCGCCTCTGGTTCTTCGAGCGCGAGCGTTTCGGTGAGGAATATTCCCGTCTGCGGGCCGGGTGGGTACGTGACAAACCCGATGAATGCCAACCTGATTTGTTTGCTGGTTAATGTAGCCTTGACCTCTTGCGAATAAGCTTGGACCGGACTGGCAAATGATGCCCATTGGATTTTATCGGGCATGTATTGTGCGCTGGCTTGTCAATTGAACAAGGAACGGCGAACCTTGCTCCGCCGTTTCGAACCTAGAGCGATATCTTGAGCCCAAACTACGCCGTCCAGCTCACCGCATTGCCCGACGAGCGTCTCGAAGCCTTTGTCAACGACTGGCTTGCGAACCGTACGAAGGACTACAACTCACACGAGCGTTGGTCCGGCACCGGCGATATGGGACGCGATGTCGTGGCTTACGTCACAGATCAGCGGCATGAAGGCCCTTGGGACAACTTCCAGTGCAAGCAACTCGGTGCCCGTCTATCGGAAAAGGCGGCGTTTGTTGAGCTGGGCAAAATCTTCATGCACGCAGCGAAGGGTGAGTACACGCTGCCGCGCTCCTATACGTTCGTCGCCCCTCGAGGGGTTGTGCGCAACGTTCAGGCCTTCATTGCACATCCGGAACGCTTCAGGCAGGCCTTCCTCGATCGGTGGGCCACCGACATAGCCGGGGAGTTGGTCGAGAATGCAACCGTCCCTTTGAGCGAGGAGATCCGCTCGGCAATAAATGCTTTCGACTTTACCCAAGTGTATTCTCTGGACGCCGTCCGTCTCGTCGATGACAGCCACGCGAAGACTGTGCTCGTGAAATGGTTCAACGATGATCCGGGACCTTCGCCGCTTGGCGTGGCACCTGACCAGCTGCAAGATCAGAATCTGCTTACATCAGTCAGCTGGTCGATATTTATGGCGAGCGCGCCGGATCAAAGTTCGAGAACCCGGCTGCGGTTCTACAGGACGCTCGGTGGGGCACCCATTTGCGTGATCAGCGAACTCGGTACTTCGACGCGGCCGAGTTCGATCGTTATTATCGTGACTCGACCCCTCCGGACTATCTTTCGACGTTCAAGGATGAGGTTTATCACGGGGTTTCGGATGTCTACATGGAGTCCAACGGTGACGGCCTGGAACGTGTGACAAGGGTACTGTCGCAGGCGGCTACCATCCAAGCTTCCGGGGTGTTAGGACGCCACGCGCGGGTGCAGGTCAAACAAGGTACCTGTCATCATTTCGCGAATGAGGGGCGGCTTCCGTGGAAGTGATCAGCGAGGGACGGCAACCGAGTCATCCTTTCAACAGCACCCTCGAGACCGGCATCCGAGCGGTGATGCTGTTGGAAGCATTTTATCCGCGTCAGTGTGATCTGATCGAAATGACTTGGCTGGACCACTTGGTCGTTCATACGGCTGACCTCGATGGAGAGGACGTGCCCCCCAGTCTCCATCCGGACTTGCCGAATCGCACCGGTGAACTCTTCGTTCGTCGTCAGCTGGTGGAGAAGAGCTTGCGCATCATGCAGCAGGTGCATCTCGTTGACGTCGTGGAAACAGACCTTGGCGTCACGTTTGTCGCCAGCGAGGATGCGCCAACCTACCTAGACCTGCTTCAGTCCGACTATTCGATGGCACTCAAAGAGCGTGCCCGCTGGATTGCCCAGCGCTTTGCTGGAATGGCGACGGTCGAAATCAAAGCTGTGATTGAGGCCAAGATCGGCCGCTGGACCGCCGAATTCCGCGCAGATCACGCCCCCACCGGCAGTAGCGCATAATGGCGAGCGGCATCACGATTCGTCACCTGGTTTTCACAGGACCATCAGTCGCGCCGGCTGAACTGTCGTTCAACGATGGCCTCAACATAGTTTACGGAGCCTCCAACACCGGCAAGTCGTTTACGACCAAGGCGCTAAACTTCATGCTGGCAGCGACCAAGGAATTGCCCAAAACTGAGGAAATCACGCACTACGATGCTGTTTGGCTAGGACTGACGCTCTCTAGCGCCCGAGACGTCACACTTTATCGGGCTACAAAGGGCGGCGCGTTCCGCGTGCACGATGGGTTGATCAAGAATACACCCTCTGCGGCGGGGGCCATCCTTCAAGGTAAATTCGACGCCAAGCGAAGCGACAACGTTTCATATTTCCTCCTGGAGACGCTTGGCCTTGCGAACAAGGTAATCGTCAAAAGCGCGAACGCGGAAAAAGATACTCTCTCGATCCGCTTGCTATCTCCGTACGTCGTTGTGTCGGAGGAAGACATCATTTCCGAGAGAAGTCCCGTCCTCTATTCTGGAATTCCCAGTCAGCGGACGTTTGAACGGAACTTGTTCCGTCTGCTTCTAACCGGCAACGACGATGGCGCGGCTGTTACCGTTGCAGGTAAAAAGGAGAAAAGTGTCGCCCGAACTGCAAAGGTTGAGTTGGTCGATGAGATGATCGCTCAACTTGATGAGGAGATTGGCGAGGGTGGGCCGACGCGTGAGGAGCTCACCGAACAGATCAGAAAGATCGAAGGATCCCTAGGCTCCCTGCATGACAACTTGCGTCAGGCTCAAAACAATCTTGACAGCCTTGTGACCGAGCGTCGGCAGCTTGTGGAAACCCAACGCGACCTGGTTTCTCGATTTACGGAACTCGAAGTGACGCTGCAGCGCTTCGGCCGTCTTAGTGAGGTCTACAAGTCCGACATTGCCCGGCTACAGGCTTTGGAGGAGGGCGGATTCATACTGGTCACTATGGCGGAACGCGATTGTCCGGTCTGCGGGGCGCCGCCTGGTGTCCAGCGGCACAATCATGCCGCAGATGAGATCGCCCTTGCTCACAGGGCTGCTGCCGCCGAGGTGAGGAAGATTCAGATTGAGCAGCGTGAACTAGGTCAGACGATAACATCGCTTGAGGCCGAGGCAACGGGCTTGCGAAGCAGGTCTGCAAAGTTGTCGGACGAGATTGATCGTGCTGGGAAAAGAATAGAGGACGCTCGGCCCAAAGAAATCGCTGCACGTCACCTCTACGAAGAACTCTCTGCTACCAAGGCACGGCTTGATCGAGCGGAAGACCTTTACGAGAGAAGGGACCGTCTCGTGGTTCGTCGATCCCAGATCGAAGAGAAGGTTTCTGAGGGCAAGGCAGACAAACTCGACGTGGGTGTGGATAGCACAATTGCCTACACATTCGGAGAGGTCGTGCGAGAAGTATTGACGGCTTGGAAATTTCCGCAAGCCGACCGCGCGCAGTTCGATATTGAAACGAACGATGTTACCATCGGAGGTAAGCCCAGGTCGGCGAACGGAAAAGGCGTCCGGGCCATCTTGCATGCCGCATTCAATGTTGCGGTGCTTCTCTTCTGCCGGCGCCGAGATTTGCCACATCCTGGCTTTTTGGTTCTAGACACACCGCTTCTCACATATCGCGAGCCGATGAAGAGCAAGCACGGCGAGCTTTCAGCCGACGAGGAAGAACTTAAGAAAACAAGCCTTGCGACGCACTTCTATGAACATCTCGCTGGCCTGAAAGACCTGGCGCAGATCATCATAATTGAGAATTCCGACCCCCCGAACGGAATTCGGCCTCTAGCCAAAATTGAAACCTTTACCGGCGTGGACGGTGAAGGCAGATACGGTCTTTTCCCTAAGCTGGGTTAGCCCCAAACGCAAACCCGTGCACGTACAGTTGACGCACGAGGATACCTCGCGGCGGCACCGGGCATTGCGAACAAAACAAGAATCTGGGATCGTCCAAAGTGATAGCTTGGGATGATTCGAACTGTGACTGCCACCGCTACATGGATAAGGTTCGGCAAGCCGCTGCTCAAAGAACGCCTTCAGCGCCTCATCCAGCCGCGCCGTCGCCTCGCTCACCGTCGAGGCCGAAAAGGAATGGCCGCACAGCTCTTCGGTGATCGCCTTGACCTTGCGGGTTGACACGCCTTGCACGTACATCTCGACCAGCGCCGATACCAGTTCCTTCTCCGAGCGCTGGTAGCACTCGAACAAGGAGAACCGGCCGACCCGATCCTGCGGAAAGCGAAGTTCCAGGACCCCAACCCGCGTCACAAGCTTGCGCTCATAATAGCCGGACCGGTAACCAACCCGCTCCGCCGTTCGCTCGCCTTTCTCGGCCCCGATCGCCTCCGTCATCTCGGCTTCCAAAGCCTCCTGCACGACAGTCTGCAAAACTCTGCGAAAGGCGTCCTCATCTGACAACAGCAACGCTTTCAACTCGCCTCTGCTCAGTCTAACGTCTCGCTTGGTCATGGCACTTGCCCTTCCACGGGAATCGGTGATCGCAACGTCACCAGCGTGCCATGGCCGCCCCTCGCCTCAGAGTAAGGGCTGTTCTCTCTCAAGAGCTTTTTGCAGAACCTTCAGGATACTATCTAAGCAAGCTGCCCCAACAGTCTTTAGTAAACACTTCAGTGTTGTTTGACGACAATGCCGGCGAGAGAGACGCAATGCATGTTGGCGCATTTTATGAATTTTTTGCGGGGCGGGATGGCGCGGGCCGGATTGGGTGTGGTCTTGCCTATTCGCCTTGATCCGAGAAAAGCGGCGGGCTACGCCGCTAACTTGGGCGGCGAGATTGACGATCGGCGACGTCGCTAAGGTCGATGTCGCCCAATTCCCCTGACGCAGATAGACCCGACGCCGACGGTGACCAAGGGCATCGCGCATAATTGTTGTTTAACCTACTTTCGACGCGATGCACTCAGTTCGTCAGTGTGGAATCGCAGTTCCGTCCCCGTCCAAGTCTCCCTTTGTGTCCTCTTCGTCCTCGGCTCCTTCCTCTACTAGGCTCTCGCCGCCGAGTTTCTCGAAGCGTCTTTCCGCCAGCCAGTTCATGCGCCTAGTCTGGGTCACGAGCACACGTCGAAGGCCCATCTTCACCTCGCGTTCGGAGATGACCTGCGACAGCTTGGACACGATGAGCGCCCGACGTGCCAAACGGGTGTCCGGATGGCCGCGCAACTCCTGGATCCGGTCGGAGACAATCGAACCACGCATGGAAGGCGGCTCGGTGATTTCTACAGTCGGCGCCGGCGGGTCCTTCTCATTCAGGATCGCCTTGAACTTGCTCTCGTTGCGTAGCCGAGTGAAGACAAGGTGCTCGAGCGCGTTTAGGTGCGCATTCGCCGTTTTAAAGTCAGAGTGCTTCGACCCCACGGCCTCGAACTGCGGCAGTGGCCAGACCTGTATCTCCGCCACCTCAAAAGGGTCCAACACCGACATCGCCACAGCGTCGGTGCGCTGGTTCGTGAGGTGGCGCCCGACGCGGCCGGAAACCTTCTCCTTGGTCTGGCCGACGTAGATCGGCTCCCCGTCGTAGTCGTAGAACGCGTACACTCCCCAGCGATAGCTGCCGACGGGACGCTTCTCACCCGAGGGGTCGTCGTAGAGCGTTTCGCGGAAGAACTTCCGAATGGCCTTACGCAGCTCGTCCGTTTCGAGCGGCGGTGTTTTCGTGCTGTCTGATGTGCTGTTCGGGAGTTTCGCCATGTTGTCTCTCGGTCGCTCGGAGGACCGGCTCGAACAGGTGCTGCGCCAGAAAGCGAACGACCGGAACTGCCACCCCGTCCCCTGTAAGGTGGTAGCCTTCATTGTATGCGCGAGGCAACTTGTAGTCGTCCGGAAGTCCCATGAGCCGTGCGGTCTCCCTCGCGCTGATCAAGCGCGACCGGACACGGGCGCCGTCCACGACCATGATCGTCTGCCGGGACGACCCTCCCGTCGGTGTGCGCAGGCAGCCCGCGATCTCGTCGAAGCGCACTTCCGCTCTTACAGCTTTGCCGTTAGGATTCTGCGGTCTCGTCCGCTTGTAGACGGTCCCCACCATGCGGCGCCCGGCCCGCTTCGCGGCCTCAAGCTTCGCGATATTCACCGGAGACATCTGGGCGATCAGCCGCGCGGTCTGTTCCGTGGTGTGCCATTCGACGCTCGAGGGATTTTCTTCGACGAGGTCGGCGAAGCATGTGTTGCGAACAGGCGGAGAAGGAAGATTCCACCACAGCCACCGCTTGCGCGCCTTTGCAGGAATCCTTGCGACCGCGTTTTGAAGGCCGCGGGGATGGAAGGGCGCCACCGGCTCCGGCGATAGCATGGCCTCGTCGACCTCGAAATCCGCCCGGACGCCGATGACGAAGAGCCTTGGGCGACTCTGCGGGACAAAAAGTTTTGCGTCGATGACCATAGCGCCATAGCGGTAGCCCGCTTTCGCGAAAGTCTCGGCGATCGCCACGAAGTCAGCGCCTCCGTGGCTGGTCAGAGTCCCGTTAACGTTTTCCAGCGCGATGATCTTCGGACCGCGGCCCTGTGCGATCAGGCCGTTCATAATCGTCCAGAACGGATAGAAGGTTCCCGAACGCTCGCCTTTCAATCCAGCGCCGCCTCCGGCAAGCGACAGATCCTGACAAGGGAATGACCCCCAAGCTAAGTCGGTAGTGCCGGGGAGCTTGTCGATCTTGACTTGCCGAATATCACCGATAGTCAGCTCGCCGCCGGTCCCCCAGTTGACCTGATACGTCAGGCCTTTTTTTACATCGAAATCGTTAGCGAAGGCACACTGCCAGTCTGGACCAAGTCCGGCACGCGCCATCCCTCCGCCGGCGAAAAACTCATAAAATGTCCGCATGATCTCCCCGTGATTCGCGCGTAATGCTAACATACCCCACGCCGAAAATGGTTTACGGTTTGTTCTCATCCGTAACATGCTCACCATGAATTTTCCATGACTGCGAACGTTGATCCTGCCAGAAGCCGACAAATGTCCTTGGTCCGGTCAACCGGCACAAAACCGGAGATGGCCGTCCGCCGCCTCGCGCACGCACTCGGCTATCGCTTCAGGCTGCACCGCAAGGACTTGCCCGGGAAGCCCGACTTGGTGTTCTCCCGGCGACAGGCCGTCATCTTCGTACATGGGTGCTTCTGGCACGGACATGGGTGCAAGCGCGGCGCGCGTATGCCGAAAAAGAACCGGGAATACTGGTCGGCGAAGATCGCGAGGAACGTCGAGCGCGATGCCGCGAGCGTCGCAGCGATCGAGGCCGACGGATGGCGGGTCCTAGTGATCTGGGAATGCGAGATGAAAGACGCGGACCGCCTTGCTCGCCGACTCGCCGACTTCCTGGGCAAGCATGCTTCTTAAAAATCCCGGAGTGGCTGACTCCCTTTCTTACCTCGGTTTCAAGATCTAACATGTTCGTCAATAATCTTACTGCGTCATAAATACCGTTCAATTGATGAAGGCTGCATTTTCTATTGTGGCGTTTTTCGCACAAACAATTCGACACAAATCGGGCATGGTGGCCCTTACTTTCCGCAGCGATCACAGCGCGGAATCAGATAATGCATCCGAAAGTTGGCGTAGATGACGGATGCCGAAAACTGCCTTATGGCGATATGAATGCGACAGATGCCCTTTTCCTGACAGTCTTCGGCAAACCTTGGCCCAAAGCGAAAAAAGGTCTTCATTCATCTGAGACGGTCTGATCACGGCCCATGCCGTGCCGCCGGCAAGGCAAAGCAAGGATTACTACGTTGCCACGTGACACTCGATCTTTCGCCCACGGAGACCAATGAAATCCGACCTGAATAGCCAAACGACCCCCACGCCCGACATCGCGCCATCCCGTGATTTCGCGCAGGTTGACAGGGTGAACTCGGCAACGAGGTTGAGCGCACAGCCTGTCGCGTCACCTTGAGCTCCTTCTGGATCATGGTGGTGGAGACCAGCGGCCGCGACAACACCAACTCGATCAGCCGCGGCAGTTTCGAGCTCGATGCGTCGCTCCATCTGCTCCCGGGCTGTCACACTGCTAGGCACCGGGGCCTTTTATGAAATGTGCGGTCTTTCCAGATGGATGGTCTTATAGTTCTCCGGACGCGCAAGCGACAACGAGGCGCGCACATCTTACCTACACTCCAATGAAAAGGTGTTATCCACGCGCAGTGCGCTTGGAATCCACATATCGAGGGTCGGGCGAAATTCAGCGGAATCGGTCCATTGGAACGTCGGCGATGGATCAGGAGCCAACGCTTGGAGCGCGCAGCTGCTAAGTTCACGGACCTCCTCTACATGAGCGGCTACGATGGTTCGTTCCACCATTACACTTGACGAAAATATCACCTGAATGAGCCGCCATTCGGACCCGAACTTTGCTGCTTTGTCGAATTCGTTGCGCGACACGAATACGCGGTCTGCGGTGGCTCTTACGCACGCCTTCACCTCCAAGCGCTCGGTAGCAGAGGCCCGACGGTTCTCAATGTCGTAGCCGTACCAATCAGAGAGGAGCGCCACATGCACCGGTGAGTATCTCTCATAACGAAGGGCCGACATGACTGCGAGTTCGCCAGCATTGCCGAGCATCTTTCTGCGCTCGTCAAAGGCCTTACGTGTTAGCCGATGATGTATCTCGACGAGCAGTGGTTCCAGATCCGGCCCAAGCCAGGAAAGGGCTTCTAGGTCACTATCGGGAATGAATTCTGGGGCCAGACGCCCGTCGACAATTGCAGCTCCAATCCACGCCGGAGGGCATCTCTGCAGCAAGAGACGGGCAATGCCCAACAGACTATGTCGATCAGCCTTGCTGTCGAAAGCGGCAAGTACGGGATTGATCGCGACGAGATCGGTTATGCTAGCGAGGTTGATATCTACGAGCAGCCTCGCGGTACCTAGGACGTCAGTTGAGGCGGCCATGATGGTCGACTTCCCGCTCGCGGATATCACCCAAGAGTTGAAGTCACGTGAAGGCCTCAGCCGCGCACTGTAGGCCAGCAGGAAGGCAGCATGACAGCGTCCGCGACTTGGCAACTCATACATCTATGGTTCCGACGTGTGCGGCTACGGCGTGCCAATCATCCTCGAACGCAGGTGCACCGCCTTCGCCCTCATCTGGAGAAGGTAGTGAGATCTGGACTAGGCCGGGATCATCCATCAAACGGGATAGCGCCCTGACCTTGTCGTGAAGCCTTCCGTCAACCGTCTTGTCGATGGTGTTCGAGCTGATGAGTAGCGTGAAGCGCGTTTTTACATCCGCCGACAGCCCTAGCCTGTGAATGCGATCCTGGCTCTGCAGGAAGTGGCCCGCATTGAACGTCCTATCTAGGAACACAGCGTGGTGACACCAGTGATGGAGGCTGATGCCCTCGCCGCAGGCTGCAGGATTTGCCAGGAGCGCCACGCAGTGGGCATCATGTCGGAACCGCCGAAATTCATTCTCGCGCGTTAGGTCGCCAGGGGGAGCGCCGTCGTCGGAGGGAACTCCTCCATGCACTATCGCCGGCTGATATTGCGCAAGCATTCGAGCCAACACCTTCAGGTTGCGCACGAAATTGGACCAGATCAGGACCTTCTCGCCGCGTTCGGCTGCTGCCGCTACAATGGAAAGCACTTGTTGGTATTTCCACGGCGTCTCAAAGCTTTTGTAGCTTTGTAGCAGGTTGACGAGCGGCTCGCTGCTCGACAACTCGAGCGGCGGGTGAAGGAATCCTGGATCATCACTCTCATCCGAACCGGCCGTTAACAGCATGGGATTTGTCGCGGCCTCGAGCAGGTACATTACTATGCGGCCAAGGCGCTGCATCTCGTGCCGACCGCGGTCGGGAAGCGAAAAAGTGGCGCGATAGCGGCCCACGAGCGCATCATAGATCGCGCTTTGGATGGGACCCATTTGTCTGCGGATAACCTCGAACGTTGTGGGAGGCAGCTCCAGTTCGCTCTTGGGAGTTCGAACGAAGTACCGCGTAATCGCTGCGTGAGTCTCACCGAGAACATTCGGATCGCGCCCCAGCCTTTCGATGTAAGCAGACCTAGGAAGAATCTGGCGATCCTGACCCGGGTATAGGAACTTCACCAGAGCCACGAGATCGTGCGCGCCTTGGGGGGCCGGCGTACCAGTTAGCACGTCTCGGCGATGAGCCGCATAGGCCAAATCCAACACAGCACGACCGTGCACCCCCGAAGCGCCGCGCTTTACGCGATGGGCTTCGTCGAGCACAACCTTGGTAGCCCTATTCGCTACGAAGGCTCTGATGATGTCATAGTCGCTTGCGACGCGATTGTAATTTGAGAGCAGGATCTCCGTGTCTTGCGGGATAATTGTTTCGGGACCCCCAAAGATTACAACGCGCGGTGGCTTTTTGAAGCAAGCGACTGCATCCTCATCCCAGGCTCCGAAGGCGGCGATTGGCGCAACGACCATAAGACGGTCGATACTTCCTCGAGCGCGACCCAAAGCAAATGCCGCCAGCGCCACCGTCGTCTTACCCGCTCCAGGAACCGAAAAGTCCGCAGCATGCGGCAGACGCATGAGGCGGGCGAGATTTCTCAGTTGAAAGGGCTTCAAATTCCTTTTGAACCCGGCGGCCTCAAGCTCGGCCGCGAGGGCCTCAAGCTCGGTTTCGCTTGCCTCACCGGCTTCGATCGCCACGGAACGGGCACGACGATCATCAGCCATTAATCGCAACTGTGATGTGAGGGTCGGTCCTAACTCAACCCGCTCTGCAAACACTGCCCGAATGTCGCGCAGGACATCGAGTTCCGCCATGAACACATCCGGGTGCACCACTGACTGCCGTGCCGATCCAGTGAGGATGCCGCGTGCAAAGGCTTCCTGCAGCCGGGCCCAGGCACCAGGATTCGTGTCGTCCAAACGATCGACGACCACCGTCGGACGGTCCTGCCGATAGAGCTCGGCACGGATCATCCGCGTACCTCGAGCTTGCTCACTTCGGCTTTGAGCGCGGCCACCATGGTTTGGAAGTCGGCTTCATTCCATCCGTCAAAGCTACGCGCCCGTTCAAGCGCAGCAGCTGCGCGGCCAACCTGCTCCTTGGCGGCGGCAAGACGGCTCAATGGAGCCACGAGCGCCTTTGCGTCCTTAGAATCCTCATCGGCTTCCTGTGCCGCGACGGCGACGGCAGCCCCTACGGAAGCAATTAGATCGGATACGACAGCGCTCTTGCCATCTGCGAGAGTCACAATCTCTTCGCTGCGCTTGCGCGCGAAGAAGGCGAGGATATCGGAAAGGTCATCTTCCTGTGCTGCATCACCGAGGGCGTCATCGAGAACATCGCCGCCATTGTTGGGCACATCATGCCTGATGGCACAAAGCAGCGGTGCGATTGTCGGATCCGATTCCAATTCCTGCCTGACTAGTGCGGCGGCATCCGGCCGCTGAAGGTGGCGAAGATCGCGGTAGTTGACCCCGGTCAGCGTGCCAAGGAAGTAGGCGCCGCGAACGGAATTGGCCTCAGCCTTAGGCTTAGTTCGAATGTGCCTAGTGAGTTCCTCAAAAGCTGACTCGTTCTCATCAAAGTCGGCGTGGTGGCGAGTGCCGTCTGACAGTGCCACCAGCTGATGCAGCTGCTGCAGCTTTTCATACTGCGCCCGAACCTTGGGTACATCCTTGTGCATCCTCGCCGCGACTCGATCCCAGTTCTGGGCTTCGCGGTTGAACAGTTCCTCGATCAAGAGCGCTTCATTGACCCACGAATAGTCTTCGCGGAAGTCACGTGCGATCTGCAGCTCAGTCTCGAGATCGACGAGTTCGTCCATGGTTGCATCGGCCGGAAGGACGAGGCAGCGGACATATCGAGAAGGCGCATGCTGATCGTCTAAATAGAGGCTACAAAGCGCAGCGGACCTACGGTTGCCGTTTACAAGAACGCCCTCCGCAGTAGCTACGGCCGGCTCCTGCTGCCCACGTTCCCTCAGATCAGCCTTGAGATCATCGAAGCCCGGCTGAGATTTCAGGATACGAAGCTGCGCCGCTTGTGCTTCCGACCCCATCGGGTCCGCCGAAAACAGGTCTGGGCGCCCCTTCGTCTCAATCTCTCGCATCTGCTCAGCCTTAGTCCGGTGGTTCAGAGTGGAGAGCCGCACCCACGTCACCTCTAGGTCCACCAGCGGCAGTTCGCGATCTGGCCGCGACCACGCGGCCAGCAGCGCGCGTCGTTTCGACGAGCTCTGGCGCGCGAGAAGGTGTTGGACTCGTTCCTGGTCTAACACAGGGTTCATCATTTTGAGCTCCTGAAGGTCGTCAACCGTCCCGGACCAAACCGGGAGGCGACTGTGGTCCTGATGCCGCGGACGCCTTGGTGAAACCCGATGTACCCGGTCAAAACACTTGCATTGCCTGCATCGACATTGAACGCCGAGAGCAGAACTGCCGGGAATCGCCGCTGGCGGCGACCGTCCCAGTTGAAGGCAGGTCCTTGGCCCCGCTCCGGCATGATCCAGATACACGGAGGAGGAATGCGGTTTCCGCCAATCTCCACCGCCCGGCCCATCTTTGGGCACGGTCGAAGGTCTGACCCGCAGAGGTCATTGTGGAAGATGATGCCATCAAGCGTATCTGGTGCATCCGAGAAAAAGCGACGGCGGAGTCGGTTGACCCCTTTGAAAACATGTTCTCCGGGTTCCGAGGCCAGACTCGGGCACAACCACCAAAGGTAGGTCTCGACAGCCCATGAGGGAACAGACCATGCAACGCTGCTGTGAGCGCCATCGGGACACCCCTTCTGTATGATGGCTACGTTACCAATTTCAGGCACGGCCAGTTGGTAAATCGTATCCTTCCCGTAGACTGGGCGAACCACACTGGCTATCGCGCCCACAGCCAACATATGATCGAAAATCATACCCAGAAAGTCACGCCGATCGGCATTGCTGGCGGCCGTGCTGCCGCGAAGCTTCTCGATCGCGGCAGGAAGGGCCAATCTAAACTCGTCCGCCGAAAGTCCTCGCTGATAAAGGTATTGCGGGTCATCGGCGATGCCGCTGACGATTTCGGCAACGCGATTAACCACCTCCTCCGGTGGCGCCCCCCGATGACGACATGGTGCAGCTTCTTCACCAGCCATTAATCACCCCCCCATATCGCCGGTATTTAACGCGCCGGCCGACGCGATGTGTTCAAGCGTTATAATGATGTGAGGGACGGACTGCAAAGAGTCGGCCTCAACAAAACGATGTTCGCGGCTATTATTTGTCAGGAGTTCTGGCTTTCGCGCCCGCCTCTCTCATTGAAAACGGGTACACTCTGAACCGATGCGGGAGAGAGCACTAAGCGCGGGCCGCAGCACTGTCGCTTTGCAGTTAATGAGGTTCTTCCTCACTTTGTGTGGTTCATCGGCTGTTAGCGGCAAGATCGCTAATGGGCGGGCATGCGAACGAAATCAA
>NZ_JBVVQQ010000047.1:0-25222 GCF_055811135.1 Mesorhizobium sp. WSM4817
TTTGGGACGGGCGGCTGGACGTCAATGGGCTATCGGGGTCGGATTGCTTGATGGAATTCACTGTCAACTCGCTGGATAGGGGAGGCCAATCGGTGGCGTCGCCACCGTCGTATGCTCATCTCGAAATCAGACCATCGAGGCGACGGCTCGTAGACCGAAAAGATTGCGCTTGATATAGATCAAACTCATATCGAGGCTGCGTACTAGCTTCAACCCATTCCCTCCGTCTTCGAGCCGGAGGCCCGCGCATCAAGTTAGACCGTGCAGCGATCAGCCCTATGTCACGCTGCCCAGTGTCGGGCAGGAAGGCAGCTTCCTGACGAGATGCAACCCGGTTTCGCCGTCGGAAATGCCAGCTTGTGACGACCTCCGATCGCGGAACGAAGTACATCGGCTTCGCCGTTTCAACATCTCTAGCGTCGCATTTGCTGGCGACCAACTCTATCGTTTGCAGGAAGAGTACCCGGGCCTATCGAGCCCGTCACGAGGTCGATCTCACCGTGTCGGTACGATCGCGTTTCGGCATGTGCAATGGCGGGTTTGTTTGCGACGAAAGCATTCCGTCTGCTCACCCGCATATCTTCAGTCGCACCCCGCCGCAAAGACCGTCGAAAAGCTCGTCCATTATGATCCGTACATCCGATGCTTTTCGCAACGAATGGACCACCCGAGTGGGGGTGCAACCGATGCAAGGTTTCGTTCACAGTTCCTTGCGGGGTCAGAGGAACTCCGCACTGACACCTGTCTCGAATAGCACAAATCCGCCAGCTTGACGAAATTCAACTGACATAAACTGAGTTTAAGACAAGCGCAAATTTTTGTCAATTCCCAGTGCCTTCGCTGCGCCATATCCTCAACGCGACACTGCACAACGTTGGCAGCTGGATAGCGAAGCTGGAGTGTTGGTTTAATGTTTCGCCGTAGGGTGCCCCCTCGATGGACGCTGACGCTGCCCCGTTGTCGCGTAGTTGGTATTCGGTCGTTGCAGCACGTGGGGCAGAATGGAACATCGGGTTTTGACGATGATTCTGGGCCACGAGTCGGCGCATGACTGAATTCACTGAATTCAGAACGTAAAAGGGGAACTAGAAATGACGATTTCTCGACGCGACCTCATCAAAATCAGCTTGGCTGCTGGAACGGCTGTATCGATCCGTTCGATCCTTGGCGCACAAACGGCGAAGGCCGAGGCACGAACGGTCCGCATGGTGAAGGACGGTGGCATACCGAGTGCATTCGATCCCCTCGTTTCGAGTTTCACCAGCACCACCGACCTGGCGACCGCGATTTACGACACGCTATTTGCACTCGATTCGAAATTTATGCCGCAGCCGCAGATGGTGGGAAAGTGGGGCGCCTCGGATAACAAGAAGACCTACACTTTTGAGCTCCGCGATGGTCTAGGATGGCACGATGGCAACCCGGTTACCGCGGCAGATTGTGTGGCCTCAATTCGTCGCTGGGCCGAAGTGGATCCCGGTGGGCAGTTGGTCAAAGAGCGTGCCAGCGACATCTCAAAGAAGGACGATACAACTTTCACGATTTCGCTTAAGGAACCTCTGGGGCTTCTCCCCAATCTCCTGGCCCAGGGGCTCTACGTCATGCGCGAGAAGGATGCGCATACGCCGGCAACGGAAGCCGTGACCACCACCGTTGGATCGGGACCATTCACCTTCAATGAGGCACTCGCAAGGCCTGGCGCCAGCTTCACTTACGACCGCAATGAAAAATACGTGCCACGAAAAGAGCAACCCGACGGGTTGGCTGGCGGGAAGATAGTCAAAGTTGATCGTGTTGTCTGGGACAATATCGGCGACCAGCAGACCGCTTTGGCGGCCTTGCAGGCGGGCGAGATTGACTACTTTGAGGCGCCGCCCGTCGATTTCCTCGCTGTGATAGAGAGTGATCCCAACTTGGCGCTCCAAGTTCTAACTAAGTCTGGTCTGGTTTGGTTCGTACGTATGAATTGTTTGCAGAAGCCGTTCGACAATGTAAAGGCCCGCCAGGCATTGCTTCACCTGATCAATCAAGAAGCCTTTTTACAGGCCATTGCGCCCGACCCGCAGTATACGAATACCGTCACGTCTTGGTTTGGCAGCGGTAATCCGGTGTCTAATGACGAAAATACCGAATGGTTCAAAAAGGGCGGCGATGCAGAAAAGGCAAAGCAACTGCTCAAGGATGCAGGATATGCGGACGAGAAAGTCGTTGTCCTCCAGCCCACAGACTCGGCTGAGGGTAGCAATGCCTCTCAGCTTCTGGCAGCCACTTTGCGGAAGATAGGCGTTAATTCTGAGCTTGCGCCGAGCGACTGGAGCGGGGTTGTCGCACGCCGATCAAATATGGGGTCAGTCAGCGAAGGTGGCTGGAGCATTTTTATAACAGCCCAATCCGGCTTCGCCCGCGGCGATCCGATCACGACAAATAATCTCGCGTTGAACGGGGAAAAAGGATGGTACGGCTGGCCAAAGAGCGATGAGTATGAGGCCCTTCGTGGCAAATGGGCCGATGTTGAAACGCTGGATGAGCGCAAGTCCTTGGCCGTCAAAATGCAGCGAATAGCTTGGGATTATGTGCCTGAGGTTCTGCTGGGCCAATCTACCGTGCCAATTGCGCGCCGCAAGACGCTCACCGGCCTCATCGGCATGCCGGATGTACACCCGATGTGGAACATGGAAAAAGCCTGAGCGATGGCTGCTTACATCCTGCGCAGGGGTGTCTCGACTATCGCCGTGATGGCGATGGTCGGGGTCTTCGTTTTCCTGCTTCTCAGGCTGGCGCCGGGCGATCCGGCAGCGATGATCGCCGGCAGGTCGGCCACGGCGGAGAAGGTTGCCGCCATCCGCGAAAAGCTAGGTCTGAACGATCCAATGCCGGCTCAGTTCATGCATTGGGTGCGCGACATGCTCGGCGGCGATTTCGGCACCTCGATCTTTTCCGGACGACCGGTTCTCGAGCTCATCTCACAGCGGCTTGAGCCGACCCTTTCCCTGTCTATCCTTACGATGATCCTTTCGGTGTCGGTTGGGGTGTCTTTTGGCATCCTTGCCGCATGGCGAACTGGCGGGCTCGTCGACCGCCTTCTGGCAGCCTTTTCGGCATTTGGTTATTCCGTCCCGGTCTTTGTCATCAGTTATTTTCTGATCTACTTCTTGGCTATCAGGACACATTGGCTGCCGGTCCAGGGATATGTGCCGATCGAGCTTGGCTTGGCGCCATGGTTTGTGCACATGCTCATGCCCACCGTGGCTTTGAGTCTTGGGTACATTGCATTCATCGCCCGGATCACTCGGGCAAGCATCCTCGAGGTCTTATCGGAAGACTACATGCGAACGGCCGCCGCCAAGGGCGCTTCGTCCTATGCCATGCTTTTCCACCACGCTCTGAAGAATGCCGGTGTCCCGATCCTCACAGTGATCGGCTTAAGTTTCGCAGGTCTGATCGGTGGCGTCGTCATCACGGAAACGGTGTTCAACATACCTGGTATCGGTCGTTTGGTGGTCGATGCGATCAACAACCGCGACTATCCCATCATTCAAGGTGTGCTCATCCTGGTTTCGGGCCTGTACGTCCTAATCAATCTCGCGATCGATCTTTCCTATACCGTTATCGACCCCCGAATCCGGTACTGATTATGACGTTCCTCTCCGCACCAGTTGAAACCGTCCCGACGGGCCGCTTGCGAATATCTGACCTTCCCCGTCTGGCAACGCGGCATCCACTCGTCTTCATAGGCGGTGGTCTATTGGTGCTGTTGATCATTCTGGCGCTGGCTGCCCCGCTTTACGCCGGCGATCCATGGAACATGGACCCGTTCAAACGGCTTCAAGCACCTTCCGCCGAAATGTGGTTCGGGAGCGACAATCTGGGCCGGGATGTGTTTGCCCGAACGATCTCCGGTGCCCGAATCTCCCTCATGGTCGGGCTGCTATCGGCGACGTGCGCGGCCATGGTTGGGCTCCTGATCGGCGTCGTCGCCGGCTACAGTCACAGCTTCGACAACGCCGTCATGCGCCTCATGGATGGCCTGATGTCGATCCCGACGATTCTGCTGGCGATTGCGTTCATTTCTCTGACAGGACCCGGGATCGGCATCCTCATCGTGGCCATCGCGATCCCTGAGACGCCAGGCGTCGCGCGGCTGGTTCGTTCGGTGGTTCTGGGTGTGCGCGAGCGTCCCTATGTGGAGGCCGCGCTCTGCGGTGGGGCGCGCCTGCCCAAGGTGCTGTGGCGACATATCCTCCCGAGCACGATTCCGGCACTGATGGTCCAGGGCGCTACTGTCTGCGCCAGCGCGATCCTGACCGAGGCGGGACTGAGCTTCCTCGGCGTGGGCGTGCCGCCCGAGATTCCTAGCTGGGGCAACATGATCGCCAGTTCGCGTCTTTATCTTTCTATCGCCCCATTGACGATCTTCGCCCCCGGTATCTGCCTTGCCGTCACGGTCCTTGCCGTCAACCTGCTCGGGGACGGCCTGCGCGACCTGTTCGATCCCCGCGCCAAGCGGAGGCGGTAACATGCAGATGCATCAAACCGCAGGGAATGACGTGCTTCTCGATGTCCGAGACCTTGAGACGCACTTTTACGGCGAAGAAAGCGTCACCCGTGCACTCAGCGGCATCAGCTTCCAGGTCAAAACGGGCGAGACGCTTGGCGTCGTCGGCGAATCGGGATGCGGGAAAAGCGTCACGGCGCTGTCGATCCTTCGCCTGCTGCCGAAGCCGGCCGCCAGGACCGTCGGCGGCGAGGTCTGCTTCCAGGGTCGCGACCTGCTCGAGCTGTCCGATCGGGAGATGCGAAAGATCCGCGGCGACCGGATCGCCATGATCTTCCAGGAGCCGATGACGAGCCTGAATCCGGTCTATACGGTCGGCCACCAGATCGCAGAAGCGGTGCAGATCCACACCAGGGCTTCCCGCCCAGCGGCCATGAAGAAAGCCGAAGAGATGCTGCGGCTCGTCCGCATTGCGGACCCCGAGCGTCGCGTCAACAATTACCCCCATGAAATGTCGGGCGGCATGCGCCAGCGCGCCATGATCGCCATGGCTCTGGCCTGCTCGCCGGAACTGTTGATTGCCGATGAGCCAACGACGGCGCTCGACGTCACCATCCAGGCGCAAATCCTGCGGCTCATCGTCGATCTGAAGGAGCGCACGGGAACGGCCGTGATGTTTATCACGCATGACCTGGGCGTTGTTGCTGAAACATGCCAGCGCGTGATCGTGATGTATGCCGGCCGGATCGTGGAACAGGCCAACGTCATCGATCTGTTTGCGCGACCGGCGCATCCCTACACTCAGGGCCTCATGCGATCGGTGCCGGATCCGCGCCGCGGCCGACAGCGCCGCCTTCCGGAAATTTCCGGCATTGTCCCAAGCCTGCGCGAGCCCATTGTGGGCTGCAGCTTTGCTCCTCGCTGCCCGTTCGCCATCGACATTTGCCGCGACAAGACGCCCGCCCTCCGTGATGTCGGGTCAAGCCATGCCGCAGCTTGCTGGCGCGCCGAAGAGGTGATGGGCGCATGAACGGTCCTCTTCTGAATGTCGAGAATCTGACCAAGCACTATCCGCTCGATGCGGGATTCCTGAAGAAGACCATCCCAGTGATCCGGGCTGTGGAGGACGTGTCCTTTACCGTCGAGGCGGGCGAGACGCTTTGCATCGTCGGTGAATCGGGCTGCGGCAAGTCCACCGTGGCGCGGCTGCTGATGCGACTCGTCGAGCCGACCAGGGGGCGAGTGCTGATCGACGGAACCGACATTGCGGGCCTCAAGAAGGACGCGCTTCACGCCTGGCGCCGTCGCATGCAGATGGTCTTTCAGGATCCTTACTCGTCGCTAAATCCGCGCCTCACCGCCGGACAGATCATCACGGAGCCTGTCGAGAACTTTGAGCGTCTCAGCCGGAAGCAGAGTCGGGCACTCGCCGCGGACCTTCTCCGAAAAGTCGGAATGTCGCCTGAAATGATGCACAGGCTTCCGTCCGAATTGTCGGGCGGGCAACGGCAGCGGCTCGGGATCGCACGCGCCCTGTCGCTCAAGCCCTCCCTCATCATCGCTGACGAGGCGGTGTCAGCCCTTGACGTATCCGTGCAGGCACAGATCTTGAACCTGCTTCTGGATCTCCAGCAGCAGATGGGCATCGCCTTCGTCTTCATATCGCATGACCTCGGCGTGGTAGAGCATGTCGGCCATCGCGTGGCGGTGATGTATTTGGGACGGATCGTAGAGCTCGCCCCGTGCGAGGCGCTCTTCGCCAAGCCGGTCCACCCCTACACAGAGGCGCTGATCGCGGCCGCGCCTGTGCCGGATCCAACGCGAGTTCGGCTGGAGGCGCCCGTGGAGGGCGAGGTGCCAAGCCCCATCAACCCGCCGACCGGCTGCGCGTTTCACCCGCGCTGCCCGCTCGCGGTCGAGCGGTGTCGCATCGAGGTGCCGCCTTCGGTGCCGATGGCAGATGGGCGCGTCGTGGCCTGTCATGTGCGCGCTGGCGCCTTGGGAGGCTCGACCGGCGATGCTCCCTAAAGATGCTTCGGCACGAGCTGTCACCGCCTCACCGTCGGTGAGTTTTCAGCCGGACCTTCGCCTGAAGGAGCAGTCAGTTCCTTGTCGTGCAGGGTGTGCACGCATCAAGGACGGGCGACCCCGATGCTCGGAGCGCAAAGGCCAGGCTTCTGACCAGATGGAACTGCAGCTCGAAGAGCTGGAAGCCAACGCCAGTGAGGACGACTTGGCGGCAGAGATGGCGGCGCGGTCTTGGACGGTCAAGGCCTGAGCGCAAGCGCCCGACGCGAAAGCCTTTCGACGCCGGCAGGAGAGCCGTCTTCTCGCCACCGGACTTGAGGCCTGAATGCGGACCGAGCGGGCAAAGTCCCGGAGTTCTCCGGTTGCGGAGCCAATCGACTATCTGATGAAGCATTGGGACGGGTTCAAGTCCTTCCGCGGTGGAGGCCGGATCTCACCAACGACGCCGACGAACGGGCGCTGCTTGGTTTTGGCTCTCGGCAGGAAAGCTTGGTTGTTCGCACTCTCCGATCGCGGTGGCGATCGAGCCGGCTTCATGGCGACGCTGTTCAATACCCCAAGCTCAACGATATCAATCCGCAGGCCTGTCTGGCCGATGTCCTCGCCCGCAGCGCCGACCCGCCGATTACACGGCTTGAGGACCTGCTTCCTGGAATTGGAGCCCTTTGACGATCGCGGCAGAGAAAGTTGCCTGATCCGGGCCTTCACCTCGCCCCATGCGCAAGACCAGACCCGATGATGGCTCCGATGGGATACCGCAACTCCGCTCTCTATACGCCAATTATGTGGCCGAGATGCTCGAAGAGGACGAAGACTTTTTGCGCAATTGCTCGATCGAGATGTTTTCTCCGAAGACGGTTGCCCGAGCGCCCTATGGCGACTATCCGCCATCCGAATTAAGCTTACCCTCGCGTAGGAGATGTTACCAAGCGTTGTGCTATCGTTTGCAATCCCCCAAGAACTCTCACTATCTCGCCCATGAGCCCGCCCACCTACCCAAATTGATTGAGAACTAGATAGTTAGGTGAGTTGAATTCCAAGTTGGTTCCAAACGGCTGGCAGAGAGCCAAGAAGCTTTTGAGGATCATAGATGCCGCCTCGCCTACAACAAGCCGTGGTCTTCCTCGACGATGCCGTGCTTCGCCCAGACCGAGGGACACTGGGTGGATTGCCATCGAGACGAGGTCACGACCTTTAAACTCGCAGATGGGTAAGATCGTCTGCCAATATCTTGGGTGAGCGGGGAAGCCGATGCGGTCGTTATCAGTCCTCTTTTGGTAAAGGGCGCCCGGAGTATGGCTGTCCTCCACTCGAAAAAGATCAAACGAATCCGCCGGCAGCCGTGACACCAGCTCATTTTGGCCAATGAAATTCCCGAGACTATAGAAGATCGGCTTACACTTATAAATTTCTAGACCACGCAATATGTGCGGGCCATGGCCCACAAAGACATCCGCGCCTGCGTCGATCACAGCATAGGCGAATTCTCTGATAAAGTCGGCAGGATCCTCTTCCCCTTTTCCTTGTTCATGCGCATGCATGCTGACCACTACTACGTCCGACATTCGTCTGGCCTCTTCGACCCAGCGCAGGATTTCATCTTGATCTTGCTTGTGGGGGATTTGTCTGTGCCTAGGGCAAGCCCCTGCCCGGAAATTCATGCCATTGAATGGAAAAATATCGGGTGCACTTTCGAAACCAAAGCCCAGATCGATGTCGAGGCGGCGCAATTGCTCTATCCCCAAGTCAAGCGAGATTGTCTTTATCGCGTCCAACTGAGTAGGCAAAACCTCGTACACACTCTCGACGCGGAGAGGGTTCAGGCCTGGCCTACCCTGCATCGTACGCGTCCGCCTGGCCGCCTGCTGCCCTCTTGCAAACGTAGAGGCGCAAGCCACCATGCCGAATGTAGCAGACGGCGTTGTAAAATAGGAAACCTTCCTGGCTTCCTCCAGGTCTCGGCCGCAGCCCGCGTGACATAGCTGTCGGCGATTGAGTTCATCCAAGACATATTCCAGTCCCGATATGCTGTAATCCAAACTATGGTTAGTCGCCGTTGCGAACAGATCAAAGCCCGCTTCGACTAGCTCGTCCAAAATCCAGGACGGCGCGCCGAAATGGGAGCCACCACTGTCAAGTGCTGGATCCCCTTGGAAATCGTTCGGTAGTACTTCAAGGTTTGTGAATGCAGCGTCAGCCTGCCGAACAATGTCGAACAAAGATTTCACTTCTGGATCCTTTGTGCTGAGAAGTCTCCTTTGAATGATGCTGTCTCCGGTCAGCGCTAATGTTGCCATGCCTGTATTCCGCTGTTGCATGATGATTTAAATCGCAATTAATTAGTATCGGGCAAGGATCTCAGCTTACTTTCAGACCTTCAGACAAGCACCCCTCCGGAAGCCCCATATCGCAATTTGCGAGTTCGTGCTTGGCGTCCAAGTATAAATGGCTGATCTCTACAAACGTGCCCAAGCGCTTCTCTGGCAAAGCGGAGGGGCTAGGCCTCCCTCTGGTTGAGCTCGTCCTGTCGCTCGCCGTGGCTCTGAATCCGCACTGCGTCGTATAGTTCTACGCCCTATACTACAACTTCATAGGGACTCGTAGAGAGACTTCACATTCTCAAGCGTGTAGGTAAATGCCGCCGGCTTTTCGAAGTGCCAAGCCTCGTGCGGCGTTCCTTCCAATGCTTTTTTCAAATTCTCTGCGGTGACTACGGAGCCCGCATAGAGCCAGTTCGCAAGGTCGAGAATGGCTGTCATGTGCATGAGTTCGGTCGCGGTGCCGCAAGCATCCTTGACGATCGTGATTCGGTAATCGCGTGAAATCGCATCCCAAACCGTCGTCTCCAAACAGACCTCGCTCCAGGCGCCGAAAACTATGAGATGGTCAACATCCAAACGGCGTAGTAGGATTTCCATGTTCGTGTTGTAGAAGGCGCTCGGGCGCTGCTTTCGGACAAGCAGATCGTTCGACTCAGGTTTGAGCCTCGCGTGAATCTCTGCGGCGTTACCGACGCTATGTAATGGTCGCCCGTTTCTCAAAGGCTCGTGGTAAAGGGCGTCCACTCCACGAGGGTCATACCAATTTTGAGTGTAGATTACAGGCAGACCCGCAGCGCGGCATGCATCGAGAGTGGTCTTCGCGTTTCGCAGAAGTTGGTCGCGGTTGTAGATAGGCCATGCTCCATCTTGCTCGATGCAATCATTCTGGAGATCGACAGCAATCACAGCAGTTCGATTGAACTCGTTGGGCAAAGTCATATTGTACCTTCCACTGGTTTCTGTAAGAGTGTTCGCCATTCCGCAAACGGAGAGTTTGGAGTCCCCTTTCCCGCACTGGGACTCGAAATCGAAGGATTGTCGCCGTAGGAACGACGTCCGGACCGGTCTTGAGCCGACATTCGCTATTGGGATTGAGTTCATCAAAGACGCATCGAACCGTCCACAAAGGAGCCCTGCATGACAACGGCTAACCGGCTATTCTCTGTATCGCTTAGCCGGTGAATTTTAGAAGTACGGCCAGTAGCTGCTTCAACGCGATTAGACCATGCGGGGAAGGTTTGGGAGGCGGAAAAGATCGCGTCTGGTATAAACCAGCTTCATGCAGAAGCTCCAAGGCGTGGAGCGTCGTCGCTGCTGCTGGAGCCTTCAGCTTCAAAACAGGAGCCAGGAGCTCAACGTAACGACGAGATGCGCACCGTGTTCGTGCTGTCTGAAATAGCGGCTTTCGAGATCTCTGATAGCTCACCGCACACACTTTGCAGGGTCGATATCACTGGCTGGCGACACAGTTCTAACATTTCTCGGCAAGCGTGTCGGAGTCGGATCAATTGTTCTCCCCTTGCCGCGCATCAAGGCCATGTAGAACGTACATGAGCTGGGTAGGGTGTTTGATCACGAGCTTTCAGGCTCCGATCGCAGTAGCGATCGAGCCGCCTTCAGGGCGACGCTGATCAATACCCCCAAGCTCAACGATATCAATCCGCAGGCCCGTCTGGCCGATGTCCTCGCCCGCAGCGCCGACCCGCCGATCACACTGCTTGAGGACCTGCTTCCTGGAATTGGAGCCCTTTGACGATCGCGGCAGAGAAAGTTGCCTGATCCGGATACCGCAACTCCGCTCCTATACGCCAATTATGTGGCCGAGATGGTCGAAACGCCATCGATAACCTTCGGCCTCCCGTGCACGAGCGCAAAGCTTCGGGTCGCGCACCGCCGAACGCCCGGAAATCATCAGCCACCGCGGCCCGGGTCGCGAGCTATAGCGGAAACTGGGTGATGACGGTTTGAGTAGAGCGCGTATCGAGGCGGGTGATGAAGCCTGCCAGAACCTCTCAAGGAGAGCGATACGCCATGAACGAGACTATCAACATTGTTCGCCTTCGTCAGCCCGACGAAATCGTTGATCCCCTGACGGATGTGCTTCGCAGCGGCGCGCGCAAATTGCTTGCGCAGGCGATTGAGATGGAAGCCGAGGCGTTTCTTGCCGGATGAAAGGATCTCAAGCTTGCCGATGGTCGTGACCGGCTTGTCCGGCATGGTCACGGCTCGGAGCGGAGCATCCAGACGGGGATCGGGCCGGTGCCTCTCAGCCGGGTGAAGGTCCGGGATCGCGGCGCGGCCGGCGAAGCGGAGCGCATCCGTTTTTCCTCGTCGATCCTGCCGAAATGGGCGCGTCGGACGCGCAGTCTGGATGCGCTGCTTCCCGTTCTTTACCGCGGCGTTTCGACGGGCGACTTTCAGGAAGCTCTGGCAGCCCTGCTCGGCAAGGAGGCGCCGAACCTCTCACCCTCGGTGATCACGCGGCTGACGGCAGAACACCGAGCGTTGGCAAAAGCGGGATCTTTCGGCGCGGCGCTATGTGTATGTGTGGGCGGACGGGGGTCTATCTCCAGGCGCGCGTGGACGACCATGCCGAATGCATGCTGGTGCTGATCGGCGCCACGCCTGAGGGCAAAAAAGAACTCTTCGGCTTTCAGACAGGAATTCGTGAGAGTGCACAGAGCTGGCGCGAGCTGCTGGTCGACGTGAAGCGTCGTGGCCTGCAAATCGCGCCCGATCTTGCCGTCGGCGATGGCGCGCTTGGCTTCTGGAAGGGCTCGACGAAGTGTTTCCCGGCACCAAGCACCAACGCTGTTGGGTGCACAAGACCGCCGACGTGCTGAACTAGGTGCCGCTCTCCGTGCAGGCCGACATGAAGACGGATTTGCGCGAGATTTACGGTGCGCTGACACGATCAGCGGCCGAAATGGCGATCGAAGTGTTCGCCGAGAAATACGGCGCGAAATATGACAAGAGGGTCGACTGCCTGACGAAGGAACGCGAGACGTTGCTGGCGCTCTACGACTTCCCTGCCGAACACTGGGATCATCTGCGAACGTCGAATTCGATAGATTTGCTACCGTTCGGCACCGCACGGTGCGCACGAAGGGCTCCCTGTCGTCGAAGACCGCCAGGCTGATGGTCTCCAAGTCGTCGTTGCCGCCGCGAAATCCTGGCGTCGATTGAAGGGACGAAATCAGTTGCCGAAACTCATCGCAGGTCCCAAGTTCCAGGACGGGATCGAGATCATCGAAATAAAGCCGCAAAGCGCCGCTTGATCAAAACCCATCCCCCAAAATCCATCATAGCCCCCTGGTCGCATGGTACCATGCTAGGCTAGGCTGGGCCCGCGCCGACGACAATCACAGTCGGTATTATGTCCAACCGCAAGAGCACGGTTATCGCAACCGCAGAGTAGCCTTTTGAACATAAACATACCTGTGATGATATGGCTCAGCCCGAAACTGGCTTGAAGTCGAGATATAAGGGGTTCCCGTCCGGGCGCATTGCCGCCTGCACCTTAGTCGTGCGATACATGACGGGTGTGGCCCCATGGGTCAAGAATCGGAAGTCGCCGGATTCCTCCATGAGGTCCTGCATCTCCTGGTAGACTTTTGCCCGCTCGTTCGCGTCGCTGATCGCGCGCCCCGTGACGTTGAGTTCGTCATATCGCTCGCTGCGGAAGCGCTGCCAATTCCAGACGCCAACCTGAGCTTGTGTGAACCAAGTCACGTACTCAGACGGATCTGGAAGACCGGTGAAGCTCATCACGAACAGCTGTATATCCTTCCAACGATCGCCTTCCGATTCCATGCCGAGTGTCCAGAACGAGCCGGGATCTTGAGGCTGGACCTCCAAGGAAATGCTGATCTGCGACAATTGCGCCTGAACTGTCTGAGCTATAGTCGACGAAGTACTATCGTTTAGGCAGTCGATGGTTAGGGTCAGATCGCTCACACCGGCCTTTTCGATGAATTGCTTGGCCTTCGCAAGATCGCCTTCCGGTGGGATGAGCGCCTTCTCGCGATGCCCGATAATCCCTGGAGGAACGGTGCCGGTCGCCACCACCGCTTGGCCGGCATAGGCAGCATTTAGGATCTGCGGCACATCGATAGCCCATTGGATCGCCTTTCGGACATTAATGTCCTTGAGTTTTGGATGATCCATGTTGATGCCAATCCAGACATAACCAGTCGACGGCTTTTGTGCTATCTCGCTGTCGGACGGCGGATTGCTCTTGAACATGGCAAGCGATTCGAGACTGATACTAGTAAAGTCAACGTCACCCGCCTGATAAGCGCGTTCCGCTGCCTTGACATCGGGGATAGGGAGGATGCGGATTTCGTCAAAGCCGGGTTTCGGGCCCGACCAGCCCGGGTTGCGAGTCAGAACCGCATATTGATTCGGCTTCCAGTCGGCCAGCACATAGGGACCGGAGAACGCTGGCGGCTTCATGCCGAAATCACCGCCGTCCTTGGTTGTGTCCATTACCGCATCCTCGGAAACGATTTGGCCTGCGGCATGGGGTAGTGGGACGAGCCAAACCGCTGCATCTGGCGTCTTGAAAACGATGACGCCCGTGTAATCGTCCTCCAACTCGACACGATCGAGGAGACCCCAATGGGGCTTCATGGGCGAATTGAGTTTGATCACGCGCTCGAAGGAGAACTTAACGTCCCTCGCAGTCATTTCGCCGTAACCCCCGGTGAACTTGATGCCCCTCTTGAGGCGGAAGCGGATATGCGTCGGGTCCACCTGCTCGAGCTTTTCCGCCGCCTCTAGTTCCCAGCCCCAATTAGAGCCTGACTTATAGCGCGTGAGCTTCGAATAGATACAGTGCATGACGTCTACTTCCGCGTCAGTCACCACGAACGCCGGATCTAGTTTGCTGAGATCCGCATTGGCACGCGCCATTAGCACCTTGCCCTCGGCTGCCCAAATGGCTTGCGATAATGGCATCCCGCCGGCAGTGATACCGCCGCCAATCGTGATGCCGGCCTTGAGAACGGTGCGACGGTTTACCCCTAGCATGGAAATCCTCCCTCCCGTTTTATTGACTCGCTGCTCCACCTGGCGTTCGTCACCTAGAGTGGGACAGCGCTGCTAGATAGCCGATAAGCCGCCGCGCTTGCAGTCGGAAAAGATTTCCACCCGCTATAAACTGGCTTATGAGGCAGTTGCGGAAGTGAAAACCGGCAGTTGCAGTGCGAGGGCTCGATGTCACCCGCTGCACGTTGCTCCCTCATCATGAGGCGGCAACGGCATCAACGGCGGCCGGTTCGCACCACGTGGGGGGTAAGCGGCATCATCTCTCCGATTCGATCGTCGGTCCGCCGAGGGAGGATGTTGTGGCTTTCGGCTTCATTGACGCCACGTTGTGGAGCCGGGTTTTACTTGTCGCTCGTCATTGAGGACCGGCAAGCAGGGCCGCTGTTTCGCTCGGCCGCCTTCACCCCACTCATGCACCGTCTGCTCCGTGCAGCTGGCGGCAATATCCGCGGCCCACCACGAGGCATGCTCAGGTTGGTCCTGCTGAACGTGGTTTCGGCCGGGACGAAGTGGCGGCGAAGTTGCGAACTGCTACCTATGACTTTGCCCCCGATCAGCCCTCGTTCATAACTGGACTCTGTTCTCCATCGGGTCCGTTCTGGACCGGGTTGCAAATTCGTTTGGGGTGAGGCCGCGCAGGCTCGTGTGTGGTCGGTGTTCCTTGTAGTCGGTCCTCCATTCTTCGATGCCACGTGCTGTAGCCATGCCGCGGAACAGGCGCTCGTTCAGGCACTCATCCCGGAAGCGACCGTTCAGCTTTTCGACCAAGCCATTCTGGGTTGACTTGCCGGGCGCGATGTAGTGCCACTCGACGCGTTTGTCTTCCTGCCACTGCAGGATCGCCCGCGACGTCAGCTCGGTGCCGTTGTCGGAGACAATCATCAGCGGCCGCCCGCGCGCCTCGACGATGGCGTCCAGCTCCCGCGCCACGCGCATGCCCGACAGCGAGGTATCGACGACGAGGGCCAGACACTCGCGGCTGAAGTCGTCCAAACCAGCACTCGGAACCGCCGCCCGTCGGCCAGCATGTCCGATACGAAGTCGAGACTCCACCGCTGGTTCGGTCCCTGCGCGAGCGTCATGGGCGCCCGCGTTCCCAACGCCCGGTTGCGACCGCCGCGCTTCTTTACCGTCAGCCGCTCCTCCCGATAGAGCCGGAACAGCTTCTTATGGTTCAGGTCGAGGCCCTCACGCCGCAGCAGGATATGCAGCCGCCGGTAGCCGAACCGGCGCCGTTCAAGCGCCAGTTCCTTCAACCGTGTGTGCACGGCGGTGTCGTCCGGCCGCCGCGACGCATAGCGGTAGGTCTTCGGATCGAGCCCGACCAGACCACAGGCATGTCGCTGCGAGTAGCACTTCGATTCGATCGCCCAGGTCACGAAGCGCTTCCTTGTCCTGGGCGTCAGAACTTTCCCAGCGCTTCCTTCAGCGTCGCGACGTCCAGCATTGATTCCGCCAGAAGCTTCTTCAGCCTGCGGTTCTCGTCCTCAAGGCTCTTCGGGCGCCGCACGTCCGACACTTCATGCCGCCATAGCGGCTGCGCCAGTTGTAGAACGTCGCCTCCGAGATCCTGTGCTTGCGGCACAGCTCAGCCGTGGGGATCCCCGCCTGATGCTCCTTCAGCACGCCCGATGATCTGGTCTTCCGTGAACCGGCTATTCTTCATCCCCGTCTCCTTTCGACGGAGTCCAGTTCAAACCGAGGGCATTTCAGAGGGCAACGTCACCTAAACTAAATTTATACCAGACGGCATCTTTTCCCTCTGCGGGGTCTCGCCAAAACAGTATACTCCGAAGCTGTTAAGGGCTTGCGGCGCGCCGAGGAGAGTACCGAAGGTTAGGATCAAACCGGTGGCGAACTATGTTATTGGAGAGTCTACCAACACGATATAAACTAAAACCTGCTCGCCAAGAAGGCTCGGCGGCTTCTGGTCATCTTCTGCACCCTCGACACGAATGCCTGAGCGCTGCTGGGCTTCATCTAGCGAACCTCAAGTGTCGCACCTAGTGGAGGGATAGCGGCACTTTCTGTCTTGGTTTTCGATCGAGGCGACTACTGGAAGAAGCTGCATATGCATCACCAACTCTGCCTCACCGCGAGGCATCGCAAGGTCAACGCGAGCCGGATCCGGCTGAAAGCGCTTTCTTACCTTCCGATCCGGTAGAGGCTGGACTGCCGGCAGACCGGCTACGCTACCGCCAAGCCATCGTGCTGAGCAAGCGCTACTGGCGAGAAGCGGTCGGACGACTATGTCGCAACGAGCGAAATACAATGTGCAACTCTAAATCTGGACGGTGAAGTCATGGGTCCCCAACCAATTATCACAATTGAGAATATCTGGATTCCGATGTCCGACGGCACCAAGCTTGCGGCTCGCGTCTGGTTACCGGAGGATGCCGAGCGCAATCCAGTGCCAGCACTTATGGAATACATCCCCTATCGAAAGCGTGATCGTACCCGTTTTCGCGACGAAACTATTCACCCTCACTTGGCTTCCTATGGATACGCTTGTATTCGGGCTGACATCCGCGGATCGGGGGATTCGGAGGGATTACCGCAGGACGAGTACGTTCAACAGGAGCAGGACGACGGACTCGAGATCATCGCTTGGCTCGCGCAGCAGCCTTGGTGCACCGGCAAGGTCGGTATGTTCGGGAAATCCTGGGGTGGGTTCAATGCGCTACAAGTTGCTGCCCGCCGTCCACCTGAACTCAAGGCGATTATCACGATTTGCTCGATTGACGATCGCTATGCCGAGGAGCTCTACACCGGCGGTTTAATCAATGACGCTATGTTCTTCGAATGGGGTCTGGTCTGGCCTGCTTATTGCGGACTGCCACCAGATCCGGAAATCGTTGGCGAAGGTTGGCGTGACATGTGGATGCGACGCCTGCACAGCTTAGATTACTACACTGTGAACTGGCTTGTACACCAGCACCGCGACGCATTCTGGAAGCACGGTTCGATCTGCGAAGATTTCGATGCCATTCAATGTCCTGTGTATGCTGTGGGCGGCTGGAAAGATCCTTTGAACCGCGCGATCCCTCGTCTGCTAGCCAACCTCAGATGTCCGCGCAAAGGGCTTATCGGACCTTGGGGACACCAGTATCCAGACGACGGCAAACCGGGCCCGGCTATTGACTGGCTGACGGAGTCGCTGCGGTGGTGGGATTACTGGCTTAAGGATATAGATACGGGTATCATGACTGAGCCGATGTACCGCGTTTGGATGCAGCGAGAGCCAGCAATGCGCGGCATACACCAAACTCCCGGACGCTGGGTGGCGGAAGACGCTTGGCCATCGCCACGCGTCAGCCCGCGCAAACTCTATCTCACGAAAGATGGACTGGAGAGCAATGCCGGAGTCGAAACCGCACGTGTTCTGACCTCTTTGCAGACGGTGGGGATAACGGCGCCGCGATGGCATACCAGGGACATCGATACGGAGGTGCCGACGGACCAGCGAGTGGACGATGGACGCTCGCTGACCTTCGATTCCGAGCCGCTTGACGTGGATTTCGAGATTCTTGGCCAGCCGGTGATCACTCTTCACCTGGCGGTCGACAAGCCAGTTGCAGCGTTGGCCGTCAGGCTCAATGAAGTCGAGCCTGACGGATTATCGAAGCGAGTCACCTATGAGGTACTCAATCTCACGCATCGGCTTAGTCATGAGTTTCCAGAACCGCTGGAGCCTGGCAGACGGTATCGTATTCGCATTCCGCTGCAGGATTGTGCCCACGTTTTTAAACGTGGCAGACGTATTCGAGTAGCAGTGTCTACTACCTATTGGCCAGCCTTCTGGCCCTCGCCCGAGCAGGTGACGCTGACCGTTTATGCCGGCGCGTCCGAGCTCGAGTTGCCCGTGAGGCCACCTCGCGCCGAGGATGACGAATTGAGACCTTTTGGTCCGGCTCTTCCCCCAGAACAGACGCCTGGATCGACGGTCATTCAGGAGGCGCCAGCACCAACCAGAGTCCATGAATGGGAGATCGCAACCAAGAAACTCACCACACGTACCGTTCTGGACGGAGGGCGATTCCGGATCGACGCAACCGGCACGGAGATGTCGTGGAAAATGAGCGAAGTGACCGAAATACTTGACCATGACCCGAACAGCGCCAGAGTCAAGACCGAGTATACTAAGGCACTAAAGCGCGGCGACTGGGACATCCGTTTAGAGAGCTACCTGGATATGAGCTGTACCCAAGACACTCTTTTGTTTGTGGGCAGGCTGAAGGCCTTCGACAACGATGCTGAAGTATTCACAAAGACATGGGACCGCAAGATCCCGCGCCTGCTTGTCTGACAAGCTGCGCGTTTGCCGCCGCGCTTCCGAAACATGTGCAGCGAAAGTCAACGCTCTGCCCCACAGGGATGGCCTGCCGGTGTTGATGAAAGCGTCCGCGTAATCTGCCACTCCTTCAACCTGAAGAAGCGCATGTGGCCGTAGCATTTATCTCATGTCAACGTTACATAAGTTGAGGCACGAATGGATTGGCAGGAGGGTCGGATGTCCGGAGCATGCGGCCAGTCGGCCCACCATGAAAGTGGATCGAGTTCGTCGAAGCTGATGGAGGTCCGGCGCGTCATTGCCGAGGCGACAAGGCGCATGACTCCGGGCCACTGGTTGTTGCATGGGCGCTGCCTTGCGAAACCCGAGCGCGTGACATCGATGTGGTGGTTGCGATGCTCGAGGGTGTCAAGGCGCTCCGTCCGGTTGCAAAGAGATTTGCCGAGATCCAACCCGCCTCTCGCCCTCCCGATCTCCAGCAATGTTCAGCTTCTATGAGTGGTGTTACCTTCTCAATTACAATGGTTCTTCACTCACCTCCGTGTTGACGTTCGTGGATTCGTCGGGACCGAAGCCCGGGTTGGACGAAAACAATCCCAAGGCGTTCCGAGCGACGCTGCAGGTTCTAGATCATTGACCATTGTGAAGCAGAAGGTTAGTGTCGGACGTAAAGAAATGTGCACGATTGGTATTAGAGTTTATCAGGGATACTGATGCTGCCGAGTGTGAAATAAACTTGAGCCGCACGATAAATATAGATATCGATCTTGCGCGCATTTCATAGGAAAAATGCGTCGCGATTACGACCATCTTGATCACCACGCCGTTAGTTGGTTTGCTTCCCGTTCGTCGTTGCAGGGCAGCAGCTATTTTAACAAATTAATCTGGCAAAGGACCGTCTCCCAGAGTACCTTGTTCGCACCCTCGGTTCCGCCGCGCTGAAACCAACTGGCCAAAATGGGTCGTGACACTAATTCAATTCGCCGTGGAATTGTTTCGATCGACAAAGAGGTGGTGTGAGCGACGTCGATGTTCGTCGCTCAATGTCAACTATCTCGCTGACCATTGTCGTGGTGTTCGGGGCATCATGGTCTAGTAGATCGATGCCGTCCTGAGCCAGCAGCACGCTTCGGAGGTCGACGACAGGACCGGGTCGAGTACTACGGGCAAGTGCGCCGGTCCCAAGACGGTGCGGACACGCCCGGTTGCCGTCGCTTTCGCCCAGCATGTCGACTTTTGACGGCTTGCAACAAGCAGCAAATGCCGCCCGCACACGCTCGACGTTCTATTCGCATGACGGCCTCCTGTCTGAAGGGCAGCGACCGCGACGGCGAGCCAAGTGTGAGCAGCCCGAAGGCAACCATTCCCATCTCCCTGGCCAGCGCGGTCAACGAGCTTTGATACCCCCTGATGGCGTGACCGCCATGGATCTTCTTGGTCGGCGTTGCCTTGCGCTGGCAGATAGTGTCCTGAAGGTTCTGCAAAAAGCTTTGGAGAGAGAACAGCCCTTGCTCTGAGGCGAGGGGCGGCCATGGCACGCTGGTGACGTTACGACCACCGATTCCCGTGGAAGGGGAGTGCCATGACCAAGCGAGACGTTAGACTGAGCAGAGGCGAGTTGAAAGCGTTGCTGTTGTCGGATGAGGACGGCTTCCGCAGAGTTTTGCAGACTGTCGCGCAGGAGGCTTTGGAAGCCGAGATGACGGAGGCGATCGGGGCCGAGAAAGGCGAGCGGAGGGCGGAGCGGGTTGGCTACCCCGCTACCTCAACATGGATCATCTGCGCGAGCACAAGAAGGAGAACCTGAAGGCATTGGCCGCCTGAGACGCGGCCGCCGTGTCCGCCGCTCCGCTAAACACGGGGGCCGCGCGGCGGACACGGCAAGGTCACCGCTGAATGCCACGCCATTTTTGCAGAACTGACGCACACAACTCTGGCAGAGATCTCCTGGCTTCCTGCAGCCACAACGCGTCTGGACCGGGCAGCACGGTGGGATAGGGTGGTAAAAAGAATTGGTCAGTCGCCTGACTTGTGATGATGGACCTCGTCTTCTTCGATCCCGCTTGGCAAGCACCCGCCTGTTCGCTCGTTCACCCATTGGAAGCAGTTGCACTATTTAGCAGATGGACGTGTTCTGTGGTTTTGGATGCAGGCGCTACTCAGGTGACAGCAGAATCGGTGGGGTCGCACTCATTAATTCGTAGCAGCGGAAATGATGCGGGATCACGAAAGCGCTTAAGAATATTCCTCGTAGCGCGAGACCCGTCGATTGGCAGACTCATGCACCAAGAAGTCGAACAGACGGAGAAAACCGCTCCGCCCGAGGTTTCGAAAAAGACTACATCTGACCGAACGTTTTTGTTCTCACTTCCGACGAATCGTCCAGTGCATCGCGCTGAACTCTTCATTCGCCAGCACCATGCCGTCGGAGACGCCGCCCGAACGGCACGCGAAGGAATTCAGCCGCTACTTCACGTGGCTCTGAGATTCGAGGTGCATGGCTTTCTGTCACTTAGCCGGAGCTAGCGCAGGGGTGCCGGGAGCAAGGTCACCCTCGATGGCAGCATCGATGGAATCCTCGATGATTTTCAAACTCTCGTCGATAATTGCGTCAGATATCGTCAATGGGACAAGGAAGCGGATCACGTTGAAATGCCGGCCGGCTGAAGCAAGCAACAAACCGCGATCAGCTGCTTCCTTGATCACTTTGGCGGTGAGGGATCGCGCAGGCTTGCGCGTCTCTTGGTCCTCGACCAGCTCGACACCGATCATTGCGCCCAGCCCGCGGATGTCACCAATCACGGAGCGGTTCCTCTTCTTCTGAATCCGCTGCAGGCCAGACTTAAGGCGCTCACCAACCTCCTGGGCGCGGTTCAGCAGGTTTTCCTTGTCGATGACATCCAGCACGGCCAAGGCTGCCGCACATGCCAGCGGGTTGCCCGCGTATGTTCCGCCGAAGCCGCCGACGCCAACGCAGTCCATGATCTCGGCTTTCCCGACCACCGCCGCAATCGGGAGACCTGCCGCCAAGCTCTTCGCCATTAGGATCAAGTCAGGTTCGACGCCAGTGTGCTCTATTGCAAAGAGGCGGCCACTTCTCCCCATGCCGCACTGAACCTCGTCGGCTACGAGGACAATTCCATGGCGGTCGCAGAGGCTCCGGATACCTGCCATGAACTCAACAGGCCCGGGGATGTAGCCACCTTCACCCAGAAGCGGCTCAATGACGATCGCAGCGACCGCGCCGGGCTCAATCTCGGTTTCGAATACGGAGTCCAACGCCGATAGACAGTGCTCCACGCTCACACCTCGATAAAGATCCGGGTAGGGCGCGCGATAGATGCTTCCCGGAAACGGCCCGAACGACTGTTTGTAAGGATTGACCTTACCCGTCATCGCCATGGTCAGGAGTGTGCGACCATGAAATGCGCCGCCAAACACAATGATCCCGCGGCGCTTTGTATAGGCGCGGGAAATCTTGACCGCGTTTTCGACCGCCTCTGCGCCGGTTGTGAGGAGCAAGGTCTTGGCCGCTCCGCCAACCTTGCATCGCTCGTTCAGCCGCTCAGCAAGGGCAATGTAGCTTTCGTATGGAGCTGTACCAAAGAAGGTATGGCTGAATCTGTTTAGCTGAGCCTGAACGGCAGCGACGACGTCAGGATGCGAGTGTCCGACCGCTAGGGCGCCCATTCCGCCCACGAAATCAATATATCGCCGTCCCTCGACATCCCAGAGTTCCCCATTTCTAGCCCGGTCGACGTATATTGGGAACGACATGGAGGCCCCCGCCGAAACAGCGGCCTTCCGGCGCTCATCCAGAGCAATATTAGACGTCATTCGAGTGGCACTCCTGTTTCTTATTACTATTGCTAGGACCAAAGAGAGAACCACATTTGCGCAGATTATTGAAAATTTTGATTATCTATGCTTCTTGATGTCAATACAATAACAATACACCAGACATTGTGGAAGCTTTCGACACCCACTATGAGGACAGCGCACCTCGATCGGGCTCGGAAAGTACACAGTTCACTACGGCAGGCTAAGCTTCGCCATTCGGCCTCCATCGATAGTCCACACTTGGCCGGTGACAAACGAGGACTCGGGCGAGGCCAGCCAGGCTATAAGGCTCGCGACTTCTTCCGGCTTCCCCGTGCGTCCGACTGGATGGATTTTGCCGATCTGCTGGCGGAAGACCTCGGGGTACGGCATGCTCTCGATGAAATCCACATTCAGGTCGGTGTCGATCCAGCCGGGCGCGACGGCGTTGCACCGCACACCTTCGGCGCTATGGTCGACCGCCACCGCCCGGGTGAGCCCGTGGATACCAGCCTTGGAGGCGCAATAGGCCGCGTGTTTCGGGTTGGATCCCAGCCCCTCGATCGATCCTACATTCACGATCGTCCCGCAGGTTAGCCGCAGGTGCGGCATCGCGCCCTTGATCAGCATGAACGGCGTGGTCAGATTTACGGCGATGGTCCTCTCCCAATCTGTCAGGCTCATGTCCTCGATAAGCGCCTCCTGCATCATTCCGGCGTTATTCACCAGGACATCGAGCCGCCCAGCCCGTTCGATAAGCGTTTCGATAGCATGAGCCGCCCCAGCCGGAGCTGTGAAATCGACGGTAATGGCCTCGAACTCCCGGTCCTCACCCCGTTGCGCAGTGAACACGCGGGCACCCTCCTGCCTAAGGCGTCGCGCAGTAGCCAGACCGATGCCGCTACGCCCGCCCGTCACAAGAGCTACCTTCCCTTCAAATCTCTTCATCCAACCGTCTTCCCAGCCCTTAACTTTCGATGAACGACCTGCACATGAAACGAGCGGTATCGGAGGCGAGAGCCCGATGAACTGTGTTATCCGGCTTCACTGCCGAGCGAACCATCTTGGCAAGTGGCGAAACCGTCATTCGCAGAAAGCGTGGGATGCTCCCCTACTCTTCTGCGGAGACGACCTCGGGGCCGGACGCCATACTCGAGGATTGAGAACCGCAGCTTTGTTTACCCTCTCGCTTTAACACCCACCGACTACCTGCCTGTGCAACGTCGGATTGCGGCAGTATTAGCATCCATCACTGCAGCCGAATAATCAGCATCCTGCATCAGAGTCTTAATTGCGCTGATCATAGGCCCCAGCAACTGCCCTGAGAATATGCAAAAAGTTTCCCTGGCCTTAAATTCAGGTTATGCCCTGCAATCTGTGCAAGTGAGATCGGACCTGCGAGACCCCTGTGGTGCAGAACCCGCTTGATGTGGGTGAGGAGCTCGCACGCGAGGCATGTTCCTAGATCTACTTATGGCCGAACTCGTGTTGAAAACATGAAGGAAGCACACAGTCGGCAGCTCCCTCGATCTGTCTGGCACTCAGGGTTGCGAAACGCAGTCGAAAGCTGCTGCTTACGCATGGTGAGGCGCAGGCTCTAATTGATGGCCTCGGCCGCCACATCAGCCTTAAACGGGCTCGGTGATCCACTCGCGTGAGCACAGATGAATTGATCTTATGTCGGGCAATTTTTTTTCGGACTTTAGCCTCCAGCAAATCCAGTCTTAAATCCTTCTGTACAAAAAAACCTAGGAACGCCCATCATGTCCTCGTTTTCAATCGTGAACCAGAAAATTGATCCAAGGCGACTGGCAAAGGCGCTTAAGCCGGATGGGAGCCTAGATGATAACGATCGAGTCGAAATCGGACCGACGGATATCGCCTTTGCCGAGTGGGCAGCATTGGGCCTGACCACGCCAAACCTCGAGCGTATGCGCAAGACCCGTCTCGACCGGATTGTCCAGCAACTCCGCCAAAGGGACTATGCGGGAGTGCTATGCTTCGATCCGCTGAATATACGATACGCTTCAGATTCCTCGAACATGCACATCTGGATCATGCACAATCCGTCCCGAGCTGTGTTCGTATCAGCCGATGGATATGTCGTCCTCTGGGACTTCCATCGCTGCAGCCACCTGTCAACCTATCTGCCGCTCATTAATGAAATCCGGGATGGCGGCGCCGGCTTTTACTATTTCGTTGCCGGCGACGAAGAGGAAGCAATCGCCAAGGACTTTGCCGGACAAATTGACGAGCTGCTGCGCCGCTTTGGCTGCAAAAACCGCCGCCTTGCCGTCGACAAGATCGAAATTCCCGGCCTGCGCGCACTGGATGCACTTGGCATCGAGGTTTGCAACGGCATGCAGCTCATGGAGCATGCCCGGGCCATTAAGGGAGTCGATGAGATCAACGCTATGCGCTGCTCTCTCGCGACCTGCGAGATCGCCGTTGCCAAAATGCGAGAACGTTTGCAGCCCGGCATAGCCGAAACGGAACTTTGGTCGGCTCTTCATGCCGAAAATATCGGTCGCGGTGGCGAGTGGATCGAAACGCGCATCTTAACTTCCGGCCCGCGAACGAACCCGTGGATGCAGGAGGCCGGCCCCCGTCGTATCGTGTCAGGAGACCTCGTCGCCTTCGACACCGATATGGTAGGCCCGTACGGAATGTGTGCCGACTTCTCCCGGACTTGGTACTGCGGTAGCGGGCGGCCCACATATGAACAGCGAAGGCTGCACGCCATCGCATACGAGCACGTTGCTGCAAACATGGCCATGCTAAAGCCGGGCATCTCTTTCACCGAGCTCACGCAGTGCAGCCACAAGCTTCCCGCGGAGTTCGTCGAGCAGCGGTATGGCGTCATGATGCATGGTATTGGTCTGTGCGACGAATATCCCGCGATCCTCTATCCTGAAGACTTTATCCCGGGAGCATTCGACTACGTTCTCGAGCCTGGGATGACCTTGTGCGTTGAGGCTTATATTGGCGCCGTCGGTGGACGGGAAGGCGTGAAGCTGGAAGAGCAGGTGCTGGTCACCGAGAGCGGCGTCGAAAATTTGACGAAATGCCCGTTTGATGAGGCTTTGATGACCTAGAGCGGGATGAATTTAGGTTGGCGCATAGCCGGCCTCGATGAAGTAATTTCTGCATTCGGTTGACGTGACAGTGCCGAGGATTTGGCCGATGGCGTCACAGACGGTCTCGACCGTTCGCCTGGCA
>NZ_JBVVQQ010000048.1:0-24240 GCF_055811135.1 Mesorhizobium sp. WSM4817
TGGCTCCGCCGTCTGAAAAGGCGAGCCCAGCTTAATGTCGCGCTGATGATAGGCGCCGGCAATTGGCCTGAGAAGGCACAAAAGGTTTCGCTGGCCTTAAACCCAGCTTATGTCAAGATCGCTCGCGCGCAAGCTTTTGCGGTCCAAGCGCACATGCGATGGCCACTAGAAATGTCGAACCTGCAGCTGCGATCCGTCTCAAGCTGCTGTCCAGACGGCAAGCTGGTATGCACCTCATTTTAGATCTGCCGTGCTGACCTGACCTCCTTAGTCTTTTCCGCGCTCATATCGAGGCAGTCCGAATGCGAGAGCCCGGGTGGGAAACATTTGGGTCGCTCGTCGCAGTCAGGATGCGAACAACGTCACGACGACAGAGAGCCAGTCCGTCGTCGGTATCAGGTTGCGAAGCTTAGCCATGAAGCAGTTCTATACCTAGTGCTGTCTTTTTCATCTACGAAGCTGCAGGCATATCGTCTAAACGAGAAGGTGAGGCTGGAGCGAACCATGCACGGCTACTTCTCCGGCCGCCTTCATGTAGCAAGTGGGCAGTGTATTCGTGCGATTCGAACCGTTGCAAAGCATCATTGGCGTAGCCATCTCGAGTGCACCACACCGGCTGGCGCGGCACGTGGGTCAGGAGTTGCCGTTGGCGCCGCACGCTGTCATGTGCGATTGCCTGGGTCGTTACCGACTGGATGGGCTTCACGCGACCTGCGATTTGCCGAAATCGACCTGCAGCGTAGAAACTCTGGAAATCGGTCGAACAATACGTGCTGATCGATTCTGGTGCCCGTGGCGGTGACTTCGACTGTCAGTGCGAAAATGCATCGACAAAATGTGCAAAGGAAGAAGTATTGTTGAATGACGAGGTTTTGGACGGTGGCGTCGACGAGACGGTTTGGTCCTGTGACGTGCTTATTATTGGCGCTGGGTTTGCCGGCATGTACATGCTGTACCTCGCTCGCGGCCTGGGTCTATCTGCGGTGGTGGTTGAGACAGCATCTGGTGTGGGCGGAACGTGGTTTTGGAACCGCTATCCGGGAGCGCGCTGCGACGTCGAAAGCATGCAGTACTCCTACTCGTTCTCAGAGGAACTTCAGCAAGAGTGGCACTGGAGTGAGCGCTATGCGTCGCAACCGGAGATACTGGCCTACGCCAACTATGTGGCGCAGAAGTTCGACCTGCTTCGTGACATGAAATTCAACACTCGCGTCACGAGTGCGGTCTTTCAGGAGGAAGAGTCCCGATGGCTGGTGTCGACAAAGCAAGGAACGCAGTATCGGGCCAAGTGGTGCGTAATGGCGACCGGATGTTTGTCCGCTGCCCAAACCCCGAACATTGCTGGGCTCGAGAGCTTTAAAGGTGGAATCTACCACACAGGCAACTGGCCTCATGAAGGCGTTGCTTTGTCCGGCAAGAATGTCGGCGTAATCGGCACAGGATCATCGGGTATACAGGTGATACCAGAGCTCGCGAAGCAGGCTAAGCACCTGTACGTGTTCCAGCGTACGCCGAATTTCAGCATTCCGGCACGAAATAGGCCCATGGACGCCGACTACGAAAATTCCTGGAAACTGAGTTACGCGGAGCGGCGCAAGAAAGCGCGTTCCATGCCGGCAGGAATCCTGTGCGAACTCGGTGACCAATCCGCATTGGCTGTGTCCCCGGAAGAACGACTCCAAGAGTACGAGAGGCGATGGGCTGCCGGAGGGACCAGCTTCACGGTGGCATATTCAGACTTGCTGCGGAATGCCGAGGCAAACGAAACCGCTGCTGAATTCGTCAGGGCGAAGATAGGCCAGGTTGTCGAAAACCCGGCAATAGCCGAGCAATTGATACCTGTCGACCACCCCATTGGGGCCAAGCGCATTTGCGCTGATACAAAATATTTCGAGACCTTCAATCGCGAAAACGTTACCTTGGTAGACCTCCGTGTGGCCCCTATCCGCGACATATCACCAGATGGACTCACGGTAGATTCCAAGTTTTACGGGCTGGACAGCTTGGTCCTAGCGACGGGTTTTGATGCGATGACAGGTGCGCTAAGCAAAATCAATATTGTCGGTCGGCAAAGGCTCACTCTCAAGGAAAAATGGCGGGATGGACCGAATACATTCCTTGGATTAATGAGTTCCGGATTCCCAAATATGTTTATCGTCACAGGGCCCGGAAGCCCCTCGGTTCTAACTAACGTTATAGTTGCCATAGAAGATAACGTAAAATGGATAGCTGATTGCATTGCACATCTCATAGAGACAGACGCCGTCTATATAGAGGCGACTCCTTCATCTGAAGAAACCTGGATGGAGCAAGTTAGGCAAACGGCCGAAGGAACGTTATACACCAAAGCGAAATCCTGGTATCTCGGCGTCAATATTCCGGGAAAACCCGCTGTGTTCATGCCATATGTCGGTGGGGTGCCTGCATACCAGAGAGTTTGCGATCAAGTGGCTGCCGACGGTTACAGTGGCTTCAGCATTGGTACGTCATCGATATCCTTGGGCAAACGCGCGGCGCACGCCTGACATAATATCGGACGTGATGCTGGGCCGGCCTCATACTGCCATTGGGCTCGCCGTAGTGTGGACGGGGATCTCGCGATCCGCCGGGGGTGGTACCCTTTCGATGGCGTATGCAAAAATTGGGATCCCTCCCGTGCGGCTTTGATCTCTGATATGAGGCTGATCTATATTGGGCAGTCATCGAGATGGCAGGGCACAGCTCCGATTGTCGGCTGCTCGCTGAAGCGCGAGTGCCCAGCTAGGGCTGTAAGCCATCATTATCGATGACCCTCTAGGTAATGTTTGGGTCTTGAGCCTAGCTGCCACCACAATTCCAATTCGCCTATGGCCGGATGGAGACGGTCGCGCATTTTGGCAATCGCCGCTTCGTAGTAGCCCGCGAATGGCGCCGTCTATCGTTGATCGATTTGGCATGTTCCATAGCTGCATGCCGTTGCAGACTCAAAAGAGGACACCCAAGGCCACCTAGGGTGTCAATTTGTTGATGGCGACGCCTCGATGGTGAGCCTCAAACCACTCTCAGCGCTTCATCCCAATGCTGAGGCGATCCCGCGATGCTTCTCGAAAGTTTTGGCAACGTCAGGCACTCGGTTGCGTCACAAACCGGCCGAGTCCTTGAAAGTTTAAATTTGGCCCGCCGCTTTGAAGGATAGAGGCAAATGCCTCGATGTGCGAGAGTTCGAGCTTGACATGAAGCACATCTATATCAGGCGCGATCTTTTCAGTCTACGAGACGGACGGCGCATGGTCTAATCGAAGAGGAAACGACGTTTGAGCGAATCGCCGGCGCAGAGACCAATCACCTAACAATTGGCAGTGAACCCATAGCTTGTACAAATAGCTCGGGAGAAAAGGGCCGCGAAGGACGGAAGAAGTAAAGCTACGTTTGTCTCGGGCTCCGCGTGCGCGCCAATGTGGGCAGTAAAGGGCCTTGCGAGATTGGGTTAAGAATCGGGTAGCCACATCGACAACGGGTTGACCGGAGTAGATCAATTTGGAACACAACATAGAGGCGTCGATGTCTAATATTGTGCCTGCTCCATTCGCGCGAAGCTTGTATTACCACATGGCGCGCATCAGGCAGTTCGAGGACAGAGTCGTTACCTTGGTCGACGACAACGAGATCGCCGGCGTATGTCACGAGTACAGCGGGCAAGAGGCGGTCGCGGTTGGGATTTGCGGCGCGCTCACAACCTCAGACATCGTCACAAGCACCCATCGAGGGCATGGCCACACACTGGCGAAGGGCGGTGACGTTGGCAGAATGTTTGCTGAGCTGCTCGCGCGAACCGGCGGATACAATAAGGGTCGTGGCGGATCCATGCACATTGCTGACGTCGGGATTGGAATATTCGGGGCGAATGGTATCGTCGGCGCTGGATCCCCTATAGCCTGTGGCGCGGCTCACAAATTCAAAGCCGCTCGCGAAAACCGCGTTGCTGTTTCATTCTTTGGCGACGGAGCAATCAATCAAGGGGTCCTCCACGAGGCCATGAATCTCGCGGCGATTTGGGATCTTCCTGTCATTTTCGTTTGCGAGAACAATCAGTACGCGATTTCGACGCCGCTCAAAGAAGTCACGATCCTCGAGCCTTACGTTCGCGCCCAATCGTACGGAATGCCTGGTGTGTGCGTCGACGGCATGGACGTCGAGGCAGTTTATCACGCTGCCCTCACTGCTGCGGAACGCGCTCGGTCCGGCAAAGGCCCAACGTTCATTGAGTGTCAGACTTATCGCTACTTTGGGCATTATACCGGCGAGCGTCACATGAAGATGAGCTATCGATCTCAAGAGGAACTCGATCGCTGGAAGTTGCGGGACCCTATTAAGATTTGGGCAGCGCGTATGATGGAAAGTGGCTTGTGCGTTCAAGAAGACATCGAAGCTATCGATGCGGAGGTCAACATTGAGATTGACCGCGGCGTCGAGTTCGCTAGGAGCAGCCCTCCGCCGAACCAGGCGGAGGCACTCGACTGCATGTACGCCGTGTCGTATCCGAACACTCCGGCGTGGGGAGTAGAGCCGTGAGACAGCTGAGATTTCTTCAGGCCATGAATGAAGCCTACCATCAGGCTATGGGGGCAGATGAGAGTGTCATGATCATCGGGGAGGACATTCGAGGTGGAATTCGCGGTGAGACGAAAGGCCTGCAGGGTGCTTTCGGCGATCTCCGCGTCCTCGACACGCCGATTTCCGAGGCTGCGTTCACTGGCTTCGCTACAGGGGCGGCTTTGGCCGGCTTGCGCCCAATCGTTCAGTTCCAAGTTCCCTCACTGATTTACGTCGCGTTTGACCAGCTAGTCAATCAAGCGGCGAAGATGCGATTGATGTTAGGAGGTCAAGCAAATCTTCCAATCACTTACACGCTTATGGTATCTGGATCGCGGGGGGGAAACGCGGGCCAGCATTCAGACAATCCTTATCCGTACCTCCTCCACGCTGGCTTCAAGGTCGTTTGCCCTTCGAGCGCCTACGACGCCAAGGGCCTCATGATCCAGGCGATCCGAGAAGACGACCCGGTCGTTTTTATAGCATCCGCCATGTCGCTTCCGCAAAGGGGTCCGGTGCCGGAGGAAACATATGCCGTCCCTTTCGGTCGCGGTGACGTTAAGCGTGAAGGCTCCGATGTCACAGTCATTGCTATCGGGCATTTAGTGCCCGAGGCTCTAGCAGTCGCTGAGCGCGTTTCTCAAGAGAAAAACATCAGCGTCGAAGTGTGGGATCCTCGGTCTCTCTTGCCGCTTGACAGGGAAGGGCTGTTGAAGTCCGTCAAGAAAACTGGCCGGGTTGTAATCTACGACGACACGAACCGTACTTGCGGGTTCGCCGCCGAGTTGAGCGCAATAATAGGGGAGCTGGCGTTTTCATCTCTCAAGGCGCCGATCAAGCGTGTCACGCGAGCTGACGTTCCCATGCCGTTCAATCTTGCGCTCGAAACTGCGGTTCTGCCGAAGCCGCAGCAACTGGAAGATGCCATCTTATCCGTAAGGAGCTATGCTCATGTTTGAAGTTCGTATCCCGAAGATGGGTGCATCGACGGTCGAGGTTGACCTTACGAAGTGGCACGTTTCGGTAGGCACCTTTGTCGTTCCGGGCCTGATTCTAGCTGAAGTGGAGTCGGAAAAGACGAACATCGAGATAGAGGCGGAGACCACGGGCGTAGTTGCTGAGATCCTTGTTGATGAAGGGTCAGTGACGGAAGTCGGAACCGTTATATGTCGCATCAACACCGAGCAGGGATGATAGGGAATAACCGTTCGTTACCTGTCCCGACGGAACTTCAGAAGGCTCACAAGGCTGGACATAAGTGCGCACCTTGGCGGCTTACGTCTGCCATAGATGAAGGGTCTTCGGAGTCAACTGCACGCTGCTCTAGGGACTACCATGACACGAGACAAACGCTTCGAAGGCAAGACGGTTTTGATCACTGGTGGAGCTCGAGGTCAAGGTGCGGCAGAAGCCGTCCAGATCGCATCCGAGGGAGGGCGGGTCGTCATCGGGGACATCCTTGACGAGCAGGGCAAACACCTCGCCGAGACCATCGGCGAAACAGCGTCATACGTGCATCTTGACGTCAGTAGCGAGAAGGATTGGCAAAGCCTAGTTCACTTCCTAGAGGAACAGAAGACGGGACTTCACGGTCTGGTCAATAACGCGGCAATCTACGAACCATTGCCAATGAGGGATTCGAGCGTCGCGGTGTTCGAAAAGCACTTCCATGTCAACCAGCTGGGTTGCTTCCTCGGTATGCGGGAAGTCTCACCTCTTATCGAGGCATCCGGCGGGGGCGCAATAGTCAACATCTCGTCTGTCGCCGGCATGCGCGGAAGCCGAACCGCTATGGCTTATTCCGCGACGAAGTGGGCCCTTCGAGGGATGACGAAATGCGCGGCCCTAGAGCTCGCGCCAGCAGGAATCCGCGTCAACTCTATCCACCCCGGATGGGTAGAAACGGAGATGCTCCTCGCCGAGAACCCGTCCGATAGAGAGCGCCAGTACGCGCTCATTCCGCTCAAGCGGGCCGGCACGGTCGATGAAATAGCCAACCTTGTTCTCTTCCTGCTCTCGAACGAGAGCCGCTACATTACCGGTGCGGAGATCGCGATCGACGGAGGACTGCTGTTGTGAGCAATGGCTCTTCGTAGCTCAACATGCGCTCCGCTCGAAGAGTTTCCTCTTCGTGCCCTAGGCAGAGCAGCCCGAACCGCAAACCGCTAGATACCTCAAAATACCACAGTTGAGCCGATGCCTATCAACGTCAGAATGCCGGCCTTCGCTTCGGACATGGAAGCAGCTACCCTTGTAAAATGGATGTTCAAGGAGGGCGACGACATTAAGCCTGGAGATGTTTTGGCCCACGTATCAAGCGGTGCTAATACTGGTCGGATCAAAGCCGCTGCCGGGGGTACGCTGGAAAGGATCGTTGTTCCGGAAGGCGCTAACGGTGTAAAAGTCAGGGACCTAGTCGCAGTTCTTGCCATCAAGATTGAAGCTGGTTCGGTTGCTGCAGTCCCAGGGCAAAGATCCGATGGGCCTGGAGAACTTATTCCTGCAGCGTCGTGTGCAAGCAAAGGTGCCTCGGACGACGCTGTTCTTAAGCTGTTTGAAGACGGATCGTATGAACGCGTACCTCACGACGGGATGCGAAGGACGATCGCACGTCGTCTGGTGACCTCGAAGCAAACCATTCCGCATTTCTATGTCGGCGTAGATTGCAAGATCGATGAGCTTCTGGAACTACGCTCCCAACTCAACGATGCCGCGCCCAAGTCTGCGGACGGGCTGCCGGTCTATAAGCTGTCGGTCAATGATATGGTGATAAGGGCCCTGGCGCTTGCGTTGCGTGACGTTCCGGACGCGAATGTCTCCTGGACCGAGAACGCTATCATTAGACACCAGCATGCAGACATAGGGGTGGCTGTCTCGATCGCTGGCGGTTTGATCACGCCGATCGTACGCAAGGCTGAACGGAAAACGCTTCAAGCCATTTCCGCCGAGATGAAGGGCCTCGGCAAGCGCGCGAAGGATCGCAAGCTGAAACCTGAAGAGTATCAGGGCGGCACTACATCGATCACGAACATGGGCATGATGGGGGTCAAAGAGTTCGCTGCCGTGATCAATCCCCCGCACGCTACGATTCTCGCGGTCGGTGCGGGCGAACAGCGTGTAGTCGTCAAGAGTGGTTCAATGGTCATCGCAACGGTGATGAGCGTTAAGCTTTCCATAGACCATCGCTGTGTGGACGGCGTGCTCGGAGCAAAGCTGCTGCAGGAATTTAAGAGCTATATAGAAAATCCCATGAGCATGGTCACCTGAGTAATATTGTGTTCCAGGTTAGGGAAATAGCGCTTCGAGCGGCTCTGGCTGGCGAAGGTATAGCACTGGCTTGGTCCCTGAGCGGTCAGCACTGCTACACAGTCGCCTTCTCTTGGTTGACTGGTTCTCGCCAATCTGAAGAACTCCGCCTGTGACCCGAATTGCCCCTACATGGCCGATCGCCTACCACGATCTTGCGCGCGAGCGGCGGGACATAAGCTGGGTTTAAGGCCAGCGAAACCTTTTGCGCATTCTCAGGACAATTACTGGCGCCTATGATTAGCACGACAATAGGTCAGGTCCGGCTATCCGACGGCGGAGCAAGGGGTGTTTCTGGGGCGGTATATTGATCCGCTGTCGCGCGGATGGACACTGACGTTCCCGCAATCCTCGCCGCGGAGGCCGGTTTCGGTGATTGTAACCGGCACACGAGGCGCAGACCTGCAAAAAGCAACAACGTCCGTCGCGCGTACACGGATTATGGTCATGGCCGATTCTGATTGGCGCAAGCCAAAAAGGTGAATCTTGGATCAAAGGCAGCATGGATTACCTGAAGAAATTCGACCTCTCCGGCAAGCGTGCACTCGTAACCGGCGGAGGGCGCGGTATCGGCCTTGAAATCGCTCACGCTCTCGGCCAAGCGGGCGCAGCAATCGTCATTGCGGACCTTGACGCGAATAGCGCCGCTGCCGCTGCAGCCAACCTCGTATCATGCGGTGTCGTGGCAAGTCACCGCGCTATCGACGTGGCAAGGTCTGATGCGGTGACGGCGCTCGCCGACGAACTGAATGCCGAGGAGCCGATCGATGTCCTTATCAATAATGCCGGTGTCGCCCGGATAGCCGAGGCTCTCGACACTTCCGATGCAGACTGGTTGGCAACGATGCGGGTCAATTCGGATGCTGCATTTTGGTGTGCGCGGGCTTTTGGTCGGCACATGATCGCCCGTCGCTGGGGCAACATCGTAAACATCGGATCCATGTGCGGCATCGTGGTTACCCAACCTCAGAACAATACCGCCTATATTACCAGCAAGGGCGCCATTCACATGATGACGAAGTCACTGGCCTGTGCCTGGGCAAAGCATAATGTCCGAGTCAATGCCGTCGCTCCAGGCTATGTGGCCACCGAGATGACAATGTCCCCGAAAAACGAAAACTCCTTCCAGTATGACCGATGGCTAGAGCAGACCCCGCTCGGAAGACTAGGCGAGTCGCACGAAGTTGCGTCTGCGGTGCTGTTTCTCGCCAGTCCTGCATCAAGCTACTGCACTGGAGCCATCCTATCGGTCGATGGCGGCTATACATCTATGTGAGCGGCGCACGCCCCTAACAATGTGTGGTATTTTTGGCGACAGCGAATACTAACAACTACAGAGGATAAGCCTCATCAGTTGCAAATGTTTTTATGACTTCATCGATATAAGGTTAGCAGTTTTTGGCGAGCGGGATGTTTGGTGTCGGCGCGCCGGGTACGGAGCCACCTAAAACTTCAAGTCGCGGCGGGAGGGATAACTTGGACGTTCCGGTTTTGTAGAGGGAGATCTGGTTCCGGAAAATGAGACTTGGACTGCCATTTGGCCCAGTCGCGCCGCTGATCCGCCTAACGAGACAGGTACCGGAAGAGGTGATCGAAGTCATGCGCGCCTTGGTGGTCATCGGTTTGATGATCGCTGTTGGAGGACTGGGCTGCGTGGCATCCGCCGCCCTGACGTGGGCTTGGCGACGGTCGGCGGCCTTCGGATCGTCGCGCTGGCCATTGTCCTCGATCGCTTCACGATTCGCTCTCGACACAGAAGCGGAGGCCCGGCGAACTCTGGCATCAAGGCCGGGTGATCTGGTTAGAGCTTCACCGGTAACAGCTAGTCACAGAGGCTGCGCAATTTGCTCACACAGAAAGGGAGGAAACGTTGAAGATACAATGTGTGGTGCTGGCCATAGCGGTGATGGCAGGCTGTGCCGTGCCGGCAATGGCCGATCAGGTCAAACCAGCCTGGGGCGGAGAAACAGAAGAGCTATTCCAAACATTTATCGTCGATGAGGGCCTCAAAGAACTCGGCTATGACGTCGCTGAACTCGCGCAAGTTGGTGTTCAACTTGCGCACACAGCTGTGGCGAACGGCGATCTCACCTTCTACGCGGCGCATTGGGTTCCGCTTCACGACGCATACTGGAAGGAGTCCGGTGGCGACGAGAAGTTGGTCCGCATAGGGACACTAATTAAGAACTGTCTGCAAGGCTATTTGATCGATAAAAATACGGCGGATCAGACCTTCGACATCGACGGGAATGGAAAGGCAGACCTCTACGGCTGCGACCCAGGTTGGGGCTGCGAACGCGTGATCGAGCATCAGCTCGATGCCTATGGCCTGCGTGGCACGGTGGAACACAGGCAGGGCGGGTATTTCGCTATCATTCCTGACGCGATCGAACGCATCAAGGCTGGCAAGCCGACTCTGTACTACAGTTATACGCCGCTGTGGGTCTCGAGCATTCTCCGCCCCGGCAAGGAAGTTGTCTGGCTCAACGTGAAGAACACTACTCTTCCCGATGGGCAGACGGGCAATACAGATGTTAAGGGTCTCGGGAATCTCGGTTTCCCCGTGAACGATCAGAAGATCATCGCGAACACGACTTGGCTGAACGGCAATCCGAAGGCCAAGAAATTCTTTGAACTCGTGCAGATTCCGGTCGAAGACGTCAATGCGGAAAACACCCAGGTTGCCAATGGCGAAAAGAGCAACGAGCAGATCATGAAACACGCAACCGACTGGATCGCCGTTCATCAGGCTGACTGGGACAAGTGGATCGCTGAAGCCAAGGCTGCGAAGTAAGGCTCAGGCGTCATATAACCGGCCGGCGGGATTCCGGCCGAAGGCGCTTGAGGGAAACCCGCTTGGTTGCCCGGCGTCCGATCGGTGGTGTAGCTCGGCGGGCGCGTGACGAACCTGCGCGATCTTAGAATACCGATCTCCTGCGGGAGATTGTCGGCTTGTCTCCAAACGGCTGATGCCGTTTTTTTCTGGCGCTTGATGAGCGCTGACGTACCGAGGTGCACTCAGGTCGGCTGCTGGTGACAAGTTGGATGCCCCCCAAGGCTGGATGACGCGACCAGCGTCACGCCGAGCCAGATATGCCGCCGCTTGGCATGTTGGGCCGTGGCTCTATTGATACGGTCCACGTGAGGGCAAGTTTTTTGACCCGTGTGTGCGCGATCGCGTCGTTCCGGGGAAATCGAGGCAGCGTTCGACATGAATCGGCCTTATGCCAGTTGTGATCTTTTCCGTCTGCGACGCTTCCGACTCGTCGTCTATTCGACTGCAAAGCCTCGCAACTACGTCGCCGGTTCCCCTCAACAACCCGGGTACCTCTGGCAGTGACTCTGGTCCCAGCAGGGTTACCCCCCTCTTTATGTTTGAACGTCGAGGCCGTTCCGCAAGCGCGAACGCATAGAAGGATCGCACTATGGATGATATCCGCGTTGTCACCGACTTCTCCCGCAAAGTGCGCGAGATCGAGAATATTTGGATTCCGATGCCTGACGGCGCGAGGCTCGCTGCCCGAATTTGGTTGCCGGAGGACGCCCATGCCGATCCGGTACCTGCGATCCTCGAATACCTACCCTATCGCAAGCGGGATGGGACTGTGGAGCGCGACCATCTCACCCACCCCTATTTCGCCGGGCATGGCTATGCAGGTGTGCGCGTCGACATGCGCGGTTCGGGTGATAGCGAAGGGGTCTGCAAGGGCGAATATCTCAAGCAAGAGCAGGACGACTGTCTGGCCGTGATCGAGTGGTTGGCGAAGCAATCCTGGTGCTCGGGCAGTGTCGGTATGATTGGCATCTCCTGGGGCGGCTTCAATAGTCTTCAGGTTGCTGCCCGACGTCCGCCAGCACTCAAGGCGGTGATCTCGCTCTGTTCGACCGACGATCGATACCGCGATGAATGTCACTATTTCGGCGGCGCGCTTATGTGCGAGAATTTGATGTGGGGGGCGGCGGCTTGGGCGATTGCCATGACCCCACCAGATCCGGCGCTTGTGGGAGGACGCTGGCGTGAGATCTGGGAACAGCGGCTGAACGGCAACGGGATTTGGCTGCAAGACTGGTTCGAGCACCAGCGCCGGGATCATTTCTATAAGCATGGCTCTATCTGCGAGGACTATTCCAACATTGAGGTTCCTGTCTATGCCGTGGGTGGCTGGGCGGACGCCTATCCCAACGCCATCTTCCGCATGCTCGAGAACCTGCCGGGACCTCGCAAAGGCCTGATCGGCCCTTGGGCTCATAAGTACCCCCACATCGCCATGCCTGGGCCCCGTATTGGGTTCCTCCAGGAATGCCTGCGCTGGTGGGACCAGTATCTTAAAGGCATCTATACCGGCGTTGCCGATGAGCCGATGTTGCGCGCATGGGTGCAGGATCCATTGCCCCCCGCCGCCATCTATGACGAGCGGCCAGGCCGTTGGATCGCTGAGCTCTCCTGGCCGGCGGCGGGCATTGTCGAGCGACGGCTGGCTCTCTCACCAGGTCTTCTTTCCGAAGGAGATGGCAGCGATGATGTCCTCACGATCTGTTCGCCGTCCACCGCGGGGCTATCATCCGGTGTTTGGTGCGCCTATGGCGTGGTGCCGGACCTGCCGGTCGACCAGCGCATGGAAACCGGAAACGCGTTGGTATTCGAAACGGAGCCTCTCGTGGAGGCGGTAGACCTTCTCGGCTTCCCGGAGTTTGAGGTAACCCTCTCCTCCGACAAACCAGTGGCAATCCTATCGGCCACGCTTTCGCTGGTGTTTCAGGACGGCGCTGCCGCCCGCGTCAGCTACGGTATTCTGAATTTGACTCATCGGCACGACGACCTTGATTTGAAGCCAATGACGCCAGGTAAGGCGGAAGCAATACGCATAAAGCTGCGGTCCTGCGGGCAACGCTTCGAAAAAGGGCAACGCATAAGGCTTGCCATCGCTACTAGCCATTGGCCTATCGTGTTTCCTAGTCCAGAGAGGGCCACTCTCTCTATACATTGTGCCACCAGCAGGTTGATCTTGCCGGTGCGTAAGGCGAATGCCGTCGACTCCAAACTGACGCCCTTTCTGGAGCCGGAAAGTGCTCGGCGGATGGTAAGAGAGGTTATTGAGCCTGCTCAACCTTTCTGTCGCGTGGTAACCACGAACGAAGCTACTGGCGAAACAACTTTCCGCATCGCGAGCGATACTGGAACCGTGCTGCATCCGCACACCGGCATGATCATTTCGGCTAACCATAGTGACACACTTACTATGCATCCCGACGATCCGAGCTCGGCGTGCGGCACCTCCAGTTGGGAAAAGTCTTACGCCCGCGGTGACTGGAACGTGCACATTGCGCTCTCGGCCACAGTCCGCGCGCTGCGCGATGTATGGCGCATCGAGACACATATTGTCGCTAAAGAAGGCGACGAGCTTTTGCTCGAACGAGACGACGTCAAGGAGTTCGCTCGGGATTTAAACTGACCGGTACCGAATGGTCCCGCTCGGGCCGGCGACACTGACCACTACTCACATCTTAGCTGTGAGCTTTCAGGAGGTTGTCCATTCGGCCCCGACCGAGAAGCTAAGGTTGTCGAAGCTTCAGTGATTCTCGGAGGACTGAATGGAGGTCCACAAGAATGCCCGTCTGACGCCCTTGCGTCGAGAGGAGATGGCCCGCGACGTTGTTGAAGGCCGTCTTTCCAAAGCCCATGCGGCGCGGACATACGGCGTGACGGAGAAGGTAGTGACGCGCTGGGTGGAGCGCTTTCGGGCCGAGGGACGCGCCGGCATGGCCGACCGTTCCTCGCGGCCGAAGACGAGCCCGAGGCGAACCGAAGCCGCCGTGGCGGATGCGATCGCGGCACTGCGCCGGCAGCGCCTGAACCGGCAAGCACATCGCCAGGGAAACCGGTGTGTCGGAGGCGATGGTGAGCCGGGTGCTTGCACGCGCCGGCCTGTCGCGGCTGAAAGACCTTGACCGACCGAGCCGGTTCGCCGCTATGAGCGCGAGCACCCCGGTGAGCTCATCCATCTCGATATCAAGAAGCTCGGCCGGATCGGCTCTGTGGGGCACCGCATCGCCGGGCGATATCCTGGCGCGGTCAACCGTCATCTCGGCATCGGTTGGGAGTTCGTCCACGTCTGCATCGACGATGCCTCGCGCGTCGCTTTCGTCCAAGTCATGTCCGACCAGCGCAAGAAGAGCGCTGTCGCCCTCCTCGAAGCTGCCATTGCTTATTACGCCAGCCTCGGCATCAAGGTCCAGCGTGTGACGACCGACAACGGTTCATGCTACCGGTCAGAAGCTTTCCGCGCAGCCTGCAAGCGTCTGGGTCTGCGTCAGATATTCACTAGGCCGTACACGCCCAAGACCAATGGAAAGCCTGAGCGCTTCATCCAGACGAGCCTGCGCGAATGGGCTTACGCCCGAGCCTACAACACTTCTCATGAACGCACCGCTGAGCTGCCACGCTGGCTCCATCGCTACAATTGGCACAGGCCATATGGCAGCTTACAATCATAACCACCTATCAGCGTCTCGGCTTGACCAAGGATAACCTGTTGAGGCTCCACACTTAGCTAAATCCTGCGGCCGCTTCGATGTTAAGAAGCAGACAGCAGGCTTGATGATGACGGAAATCGCGACGCGTATTGATGTTCCAAGCAGCCGATGAGGCATCTGATGACCCGACCTCTTCCAATCTTTGCGAACGGGTTGTAGCGGCGGTTTTGAGTGGCGAGAGCCGCCGGTCGGCCGACAAACGGTTTGGCATTTCGATTTTCGGCCGCGGTGAAGTTATCGCAGCGCCATCAGGCGACCGGCTCGGTTGCTCGCCTGGCAAGATGGGTGGACATCGCAAGCGAGTGCTGGAGCCGCACCGCCTTCATCGAGGCACGGATGCGTGAGACGCCGCATCTGACGCTGCACGGTCTGAAGGATGAGTTGGCCGGTCGCGGGTCAAGGTCTCGCAAAACGCGGTGTGGCAGTTCCTGCGCCGCGAGGGCCTGAGCTTCAAAAAAACGCTGTTCGCCCTTGAGCAGGCGCGCGCTGATATTGCCCGCCGGCGCCAACGGTGGCGATCCAGGTAGGCGGGCCTTGATCCGCAGTGCCTGGTCTTCATCGATGAGACTTGGATCAAGACCGAACATGGCCCCGCTCAGGGGCTGGGCGCCGATCGGACAGCGGATCAAGGCCAAGGTTCCCAATGGCCACTGGAAGACCATGACCTTCCTGGCCGCGCTGCGCCAGGATCGCGTCGACGCGCCCTGGCTGATCGACGGGCCGGTCAACGGCGAGCGGTTCCTGCTCTATGTCGAGAAGGTTCTCGCGCCGACCCTCCAGCCGGGTGACATCGTCGTCATGGACATGTGTGGACGCCCCGTCGGGTGCAAAAAGAATCTTTTCGAAGAGCGCGGTGCGTGGTCGGGTGCTGACATGTGTCCGGCCTCTGATGCGGCTGTCACATGCCGCCGGCCCGTATGGGAGTTCGCGGAACGGGTCCAATTCAATCTCGCGCGCTCGAAGCGCGTATCCATGATCTGGTTTTCCCCGATCCCGTCTAGTTGACCCTTGCGCCATGCTCTCCGATTGGCCTTCTCACCCCCCCAAGGCTCGCGGCGAAACTATTCCGTCACAGCCGGAGCCCGATAGGTTCCGCCTCTCGCCATCAAGGCCCAGATGATGCGGGCCGTCTTGTTGGCGAGGGCGACGATCAGCCAACATGGGCGGTTTCCGGTTCAGCATGCGCAGGCACGGATCCGCTGTCGACCCTTTGCGCATTGCCCATCGCACGGCAGCGCTCGCGCCGATGATCAACAGTCTGCGCAAGGTTGGTTCGCCCATGCGGGATGTCTCGCCGAGTTTCTGCTTTCCGCCCGTGGAGCGCCGCAACGGCGTGAGCCCCAGCCAGGCCGCAAAGTCGCGCCCCCTCTTGAAGGTCTACGCCGCCGGCGCCAGGGCAACAAGCGCCGTTGCGGTGATCGGCCCTATCCCAGGGATCGTCATCAGTCGCTTGGCTTGTGCATCCGCCTTGGCGCGTCGTGCGATCTCACGGTCCAGCACAGCCACCCTCTCGTCCAGCAGTCGAAGCTGCTCCACGAGCAGGTGCAGTATCGATCGGGCGGTCTCGGGAATGCCGGAGCGGTCGTCCTCAATCGCCGCCACGAGCTTGGCAACATGAAAGGGGCCCTTTGCGCCACCATTCCGAACTCGGCCATGTGGCCGCGGATCGCATTGATGGTTTGGGTCCGCTGCCGCACCTGAAGATCGCGAGTGCGAAACACAACTGCGGCCGCTTGCTGCTCCTCGCTCCTGGCCGCCACAAATCGCATGGTCGGCCGCTGCGCGGCTTCGCAGATCGCTTCCGCATCGGCGGCATCATTCTTCTGTCGCTTCACGAATGGCTTCACGTAGTCCGGGGCGATAAGCCGGACCTCGTGCCCCAGCTTCGCGACCTCGCGCGCCCAGTGATGGCTGCTTGCGCAGGCCTCCATGGCGACTGTGCAAGCCGGCTGCGCGGCAAGGAACTTAAGCACCTGGTCGCGGCGCAGCCTCTTGCGGACGAGCATGGCTCTTGATGAATCCGCACCATGCACCTGGAATACGTTCTTCGCCAGATCCAACCCGATTGTACTAACTTTCGACATGGACGCCTCCGTTCAAGTGATGATCGACGACACCACTTTGGCCAGCGATGCCGTGAGGGGGCGTCCACCCCATCAATCTCGGAAGCCACAAAGGCAAGGCCGTGCGCCGCGCGATCCGAAAGGCCGGCGCGAGGCTCTTCTTCCTGCCGAAATACTCGCCCGACCTCATCCGATCGAACAGCTCTTCGCCAAGATCAAACACTGGATGCGTCAAGCCCAGAAACGCACCGTCGAGGATACTTGGCGCTACATCGGCCACCTCGTCGAAACCATCGAGGCAGCCGAATGCAAGAACTACTTCGAAAACGCCGGATACGCTTCCGTCACAACGTGAAAGACTTTTAGGCCGGAACGTCGATATGAATCAAATTTATGCCAGTCGCTATCTTTTCCGTCTGCGACTTCACTGCCCCACAGTGTATTCGAAAGGGAACAAAGCGCGACTGAGGCGCTGCCGCTACGTTGCAGGCCGCCTTCGGCAAGTCGCTCGAAAAAGGCAACAAGCCATGGGAGGCTATGATGGAAAGTGCAAGCCGTCGCACCTTTATTAGGGCCGGTGCCGCGCTAGGCGGGGGTATAATCTCTGGTAGTATGCCGTTATCTCAAGTCATCTGGGCGGCCGAAGGCAAGGTGCTCAAAGTGCGTTCCAGCGGAGACCTTCTCACGCTGGATCCGGCATTCGTTGGACAAGCCGCGGAAGTAGACCTGACAAACTGTATCTATTCAAAGCTAACGCGCTATAAGCCCGGCACCGAATGGGGCTGGGAATTGGAAGCAGCAGACAAGATCGAGCAGGTGGACCCCACGCATATCCGATTCCGTCTCAAGAAAGGCATCAAATTTAGTGGTGATCACGGCGAGTTGACAGCCAAGGATGTCAAATTCTCCTTCGAGCGCGTGATCAAGCTCAATTCACCCATCAAGCCCCAGTGGGGCTCGTTCAACCACGTCGAGTTGGAGGACGACTATAGCGGCGTTATCGTGTTCAACGCGCCATTTGCGGCTGTTTGGCTCGTTCCGCTGCCTTATGCCGTCGGCCAAATTGTTTCTGAGGATGCGGTAACGAAGGCAACCAAGGACGGCGGAAATTTCGGTGCGAAGCCGCCAGCATCCTCTGGACCGTACGTGCTTGCCGATTGGAAGCCTAACCAATATGCACTTCTCACGCGAAATCCAGATTGGTCGGGCCCCAAGCCGGGCTTTGACGAAATCCGCATCTTGCCTATCCCGGACGCGAAGGCAGCGGAACGAGCTTATCAGGCGGGCGACGTCGATTTCACCGTTGTAGGTCTGGATTCTCTCCCGGCGTTCAAAAGTAATCCGCCCGCCAACACCGAGATCGCGGAAAGGGCATCGACCCGTTATACATGGATCGGCATGAACATAGATCATCCCAAACTGAAGGACATCAATGTCCGCAAGGCGATCCAGTGGACAATCAATGTACCGCAGGTTCTAGATGCCGCCTATGCCGGTCACTCGGCTGCGGCGACAGGCATTATCCCTCCAGGTATCGTTGGGCATCGAGACAAGACTCTGATCCCGCCGGAAGGCGATCTCACAAAAGCCAAAGAGTTTCTGGAAAAGGCCGGCGTAAACGATTTGACCTTGAGCCTCGACTGTACAAACGACAGCAAGACTTCAGCCATAGCCCAGACGGTGCAAGCACAATTGTCCCAGGTCGGTATTTCAGTGGTGGTCAATGCTCGAGATCCCGGCACATTCTGGTCGCTCGGCGTCGAGTCGGAGGGGGATCGTTGGAAGGACTTACAGCTCTTTATCATGAGCTTCTCCGGTCTGCCGGATCCCTATGATTACGTGACTTGGTTCGTGCGAGATCAAGTGGGGATATGGAACTGGCAGCGCTTCCGCAGCGAGCGCTTTGACGAGCTAAACGCTAAGGGACTCTCCATTAACGATCCCAACGAGCGGGCAAAGCTCTATCAGGAGATGCAGGACGTGATGGAGGAGTCTGGCGCTTTCCGGTTCCTGACCAATGAGACCAATCCGGTCATGTATCGGAAGACGCAAATGAAAGCGGCGATGCGCCCGGATGGAACCCCATTATATATCGATTTCCAGCCGACTTAAGCTTGAGCGATTGGACCCGGAACCGTGTGGATCTATCTACTGAAACGCGTTTTCCTCGCGGTTGCAATTATTGTGATCGCGGTGACCCTTGTGTTCGTGATGATCCATGCGGTGCCGGGCGACCCAGCCATCGCTCTGCTGGGCCCCCGCGCCACGCCTGAGATGATAGCGCAGCTTCATCGGGAGATGGGGCTGGATAAGCCGCTTGCCGTGCAGATCGTCTTCTTCTTCGAAGGGCTGCTCCAAGGCAATCTCGGTTTTGATGTGTTGAGTCAGCGTCCAGTTGCGGACATCATTTTCGAGCAACTTCCGTACACTATCGAACTAGTCTTCGTCTCGATTTTATGGTCGGTCGTGATTGCCGTGCCCCTCGGTTGTTATTCGGCCATGAGGCGTAACTCTGTCATCGACCAGATCGTCGGCGTCATGGCAGTCGCCACGATCGCCATTCCTTCGTTCGTCCTGGCTGTCTACGCACTCCTGATCTTCGCTGTCACTCTCCATTGGTTGCCAGCAATCGGAGCCGGAGAGGGTATTTTGGACAGCCTCGTCCATCTCATTCTGCCAGCCTTCGCCATCGGGATCGGCTGGGTTGGGTATATCTCCCGACTGGTACGAGCATCCATGATGGAGATCCTGGGTGAAAACCATGTGCGAATGGCCCGCTCCTTCGGGATTTCCGAATGGCGCGTTGTTTCGCGTTACGCTCTACCGCTTGCGATCCTGCCGACAGTGACGATTCTCGGCGTGGGCATATCGTGGTTGCTCTCGTCAGCTGTTTTTATCGAGGTGGTTTTCGCGAGACCAGGCATCGGTGCCTTGATTGTGCAGGCGGTCAACACGCGCAACTATGCGGTCGTAATAGGGGCGGTGCTTGTCACGACTGTTCTCACTGTCTTCGCGACAACGGTGTCCGATCTGATCGCGGCCTCTCTTGATCCTCGAACCCGCGAGAAACTTTAGCATGGCGAGCCTTGAAGCAATCCGCGGCAAAACCAGTCCGGAGCTAGCCCCCGGCAGCTTTCGCAAGGTGGCGCGGCAATTGCACAAGAACCGACTTGGCGTTCTTGGCGCCGTGCTCGTCGCGATCGTGTTCGCCAGCGCGATCTTCGCCCCGCTCATCATTACACATGATCCGATCCGCATCATGGTGGGGCCGCGTTTGGCGGACCCTTCACGGCTTTTTCTTCTGGGCACCGATCAACTGGGCCGCGACACATTCTCGCGCGTCATGATGGGCGGCCGCATCCCACTGCTTGTCGCCTTCGCCTCGCTTGGCAGTTCGTTGGCAGCGGGCCTCGTGCTTGGTTTGATTGCAGGCTTCGGACCGAGGTGGCTGGACAATTTGCTTCTTCTTTTATTCGATACAATCCGCTCCTTTCCCGGCATCATCTTCGCGTTGGCGATTATCGGGTTGCTTGGACCCAGCCTAGCCAGCGTGATTTTGGTCATCGCAATCACCTCTATGCCTATTTATGCGCGCGTCGTGAGGACCCAGACAGAGGCGCTTCGCAACAGTGAATACATCGCCGCAGAACGCACCCTGGGCGCTGGCACGACGCGCATCCTCGCAGTGCACGTACTGCCTAACGTCATCGGCCCGCTTCTCATCCTCGTGAGCATGGACGTGCCTGCGGTCATCGCCGTGGAGGCCGGTCTCAGCTTTCTCGGTTTGGGCGTACGTCCACCGACGCCTGATTGGGGAGCTATCCTCAACGACGGCTATAATTACATCCAGCAGACGCCCTGGCTTGTCGTTGGCGGTGGTATTCCAATCGTCCTCGCAACGCTAGGCTTCACATTCCTGGGCGAGGCGCTACGCGACATGTTCGATCCAAAGTTGCGGAAAGATCTATGATACGACACGGTCAGTCATCTCAATCGACCTCGCCGCTCCTGGAAATACGTCACCTCAATCTCGATTTCGGGACACCAGAAGGGCGCATTCATGCACTGCGAAACGTTTCGCTTGATGTCGCAGCCGCAGAGGTGGTCGGCATCGTCGGCGAAAGCGGATCCGGAAAGTCAACGCTTGCGTATGCAGTAATGGGTCTGCTTTCGGAAAATGCCGATGTCACAGGTGGCGAGGTCCTGTTTGAAGGACGAGACCTGCTGAAGATGCCCACTCAGTCGCGGCGTAGCCTGCTTGGTGATCGACTTTCCATGGTTTTTCAGGATCCGATGACTGCGCTCAATCCTGTGCGGACCGTCGAGAATCAGATAATCGACATCCAGCACCACGAGCAAAAAAGCCGGAGCGAAAAGCGTGCTCGTGCCATCGACATGCTACACCGGGTCGGAATTCCCGATCCGCAAACCCGGATCGGCGCCTATCCGCACCACTTTTCCGGCGGCATGCGTCAGCGGATATGCATTGCCATGGCGCTGCTTGTAAGACCCGCGCTCCTCATCGCCGACGAGCCGACCACGGCGCTCGATGCGACATTGGAAGTACAGATCATTCATCTGCTCAAGGACCTGCAAAAGGAAATCGGCTGCTCCGTCCTTTTCGTTTCCCATCATCTTGGCGCCGTGGCTGAGCTGTGCGACCGGGTGGTCGTGATGTATGCGGGTGAAGTGCTGGAGCAGGGGGCTGTACGCGACATCTTCCACAACCCTCGTCACCCCTACACCCGAGCCCTGCTTGAGTGCGATCCGGGGCGGATTAGACAAACCACACGCACATTGCCGACCATTCCCGGCGAGGTTCCCAGTCTCCTCGGCTTGAAGAAAGGGTGCATCTTCAGCGCGCGTTGCCCACAGGCATTCGATCGCTGTGCCCAAGAACAGCCTATCGAGTATCCCGTAGGCTTGGAGCAGACCGCGCGATGCCACCTGCTTGGCGAAAAGCAGTTGAATTCGGCATGAGCGCCCTCCTCCGCGTTCAGAACCTCTGCGTCCGCTTCCGCAAAATGGGGCCGCTGAAGGCCCTCGCAACCGGGACGAAGGCGCCTTTCATCGACGCGGTATGCGGTGTCTCGTTTGAAATCCACAAGGGCGAGACGCTGGCCCTTGTCGGCGAAAGCGGCTCGGGAAAATCAACCGTCGCTCGCACGATCATCGGGCTGCAGCGGGCCGTGAGCGGCAGCATCAGCTTCGATGGGCAGGAACTCACGGAACTCAGTGCGGCCGGACGCAAGCCCTATCTGCGGCGCATGGCGATAACGTTCCAGGATCCGATCGGTTCACTCTCGCCCAGGCTGACGGTGCGATCGCTCTTGACCGAGCCTTTCCGCATCCATGGATTGAAGGATCGCGATTTAGGAGCCGAAGCGACGCGCCTGCTGCGGATGGTGGGCTTGCCGTCCGATTTTGTTGGCCGCTATCCTCATCAGCTCTCCGGTGGCCAAGCCAGGCGCGTCAGCGTCGCGCGTGCTCTTGCGCTTAGTCCGGACTTGATCATCGCGGATGAGCCGACTGCTGGCCTCGACGTCTCGGTGCAAGGCGAGGTGCTCAACCTTCTCACGCGCCTTCAGGATCAACTCGGGATCGCGATCCTTATAATCACTCATAATCTCAATGTGGTGCGTCACATAACTGACCGCATGGCGATCATGTATCTCGGCCGCTTCATTGAAGTCGGCACGACCCAGAGTATTTTCCATCAGCCAAGCCATCCCTATACCGAAGCGCTGCTTGCGGCCAATCCTGAGCCCGACCCGGACGCAGTGCTCAACAGAGTTGAGCTCAAGGGCGAGGTGCCAAGCGTGATGAACCGACCGTCCGGCTGCGAGTTCCACACCCGCTGTCGTTACGCTCAAGACATTATCTGTGGCCACGTCGCGCCCACATCCTCAGTCAGCCAGGAGGACCCGGAGCACAGCTTCAGATGCCATTTCCCATTAAGCGCCGATCTCCTGCGGTAAGCGCGAGCGCATAGAAAGGTCGCGTAGACGGTATCCGCGTCTTCACCGACTGCCCCCAAAAATTGGGCGAAACCGAGAATCTCTGGATGCTGATGTTACACGGCAAAGGCTCTGGTTGCCGGAGGATCTGCATAAAGGAATGTGGCAGGGCGGTATGAAGAGTTGCATAGACATGCGAGTTCCTACTATGGGCGCTTTTCGCGTGACGTTCAAGAAAGGCAGTGCATCATTTTTCCACAGAAGTTTTCTTGTTTGATCCGACGACACTATTTTATCTCAGAGGATCTCCAACATGCCAGTTGCATCAATCGCCAATCCTGATCTTGATACGTTGCGCGACAATACGGCTCGGTGGAATACTCCGGACTTCCGACGCCGCGGCTTTCATAACTTGCACACCACAGCGCGCTACGTCATGTCGCTACGCGCTCCTCGCGTTCTGCCTCTGAGGAAGGATGTCGACTGGACCATTGGCGAGCGCCCAGAGGTCGCACGTTTTCTCGCGATGCCGCACTTCTCAGCGTTCGTCGTGTTGCGAGGCGAGCGTATCATCTACGAGGCCTATGCTCCAGACTTCGGTCCAGACAGGCCGCATCCCCTTATGTCCATCACAAAGACGACTCTTAATCTGATGCTCGGGCATTGCGTCGCCCAGGGCAAGGTCGATCTGGACCGGACAAGCAAATATTACATACCGGAGATTGGCACGGGCTACGCCGACGCAACTGTAAAGGCAACTGCCGACATGAACGTGGCCAACGACTATCATGAGGACATTGTCGACTCCAATGCGCCGCAATACGATATGGAGGCTGCCAAGGGATGGCGACTGCCATGGGCCGGTGAAAATGAGGAGCCGATGCGCTGGTTTGTCTGCCGCGTCACTGGCGCCGACCCTGGTGAATCGCACCGGCCAGGCGATTTACAAGTCGACGAACAGCCATGTCATCGGATGGATTATCGAGCGCGCCAGCGGGAGGCCATTGCGCGACTGGCTGATCGACATCGTCGAGGCAGCGGGCCTGGAGGGCTGCTTCCATATGGCCTTCGACCGCGGTGGTGTGCCGCAGTTCAGCGGGGGGGCCTGCCTTTCCGCGCGCGACCTTGCGCGCTACGTCCTGCTCTTCGCCCGCAAGGGTGAGGGTGTCGGGGGGCGGCGGGTCGGCGATGCGGCTTTCATCGAAGAGACACGGCGCAATCCTGGCCCTCCTTTGCCGAAGCCGCGGGACTGGACGAATTAAATTATAGCCGTCAAATGCAAACCGACGGGACTTGGATCGGTCACGGTGGTCTCGGCGGTCAGTATATGCTTGCAAACCCCAATGCCGGAACCGTCGTCGTTTACTTCAGCGTAGTGGAAAATGAGAGCGCCGACGATGCGGATTTTTTCGGTCGTCTGGTGCAAATGATGGCGAAGGTCGCTGCAGTGTGATAGCTGGTCATGCTCGCTCGCCCCATCTGTTCACAAAGAACACATGCTGGATATGCTTCGCTTGCTGTCGGACAGGAGTTTGCAATCCGGCGGATTCGGCTCTGAATTCTGACGGAACCAGCAACATTGGCTTCGTATCATTGTCCTGTACCTGTCCAAAAGGGGCGGCTTTCGTAGGTACATCACTATGAAAAGCTGCTGTGGGCTAGACTAGAACAGCCCGCGCAGAACGGTTTCTTCTCCCTTGTGTTCCCGGTTCATGGATTTGATGGGCTTGTGGCCTGCCGGTTAGGCAAGGCTTGGCGAAATCTCCTCCTGGCGTTTCGCCACAAACGCATCGAGTTCCTCCCGCACG
>NZ_JBVVQQ010000049.1:0-24102 GCF_055811135.1 Mesorhizobium sp. WSM4817
TAACGCTGCCGCCGTGCTCGTGACCATCAAGGGCAAGTCGCTTCGCGATGGCCAAAGGCCCACCCTTGACCGTCACTTTCGCGCGGCGCCCCCAATGAACCCCGGAGCCAAAGCAGGAACAAATGGGGCGCCAGAGCTGAACAAGGAGACGGAACGACTGAAAGATCACCTTGACAAAGATTAGCCCATACAAGCGAGCGAGCGGCTTTGCGGTCGTCATCGATACTTCGTCGGTAAGGTCGGGTTGCTGACCCAACTAATTGGAAGGACGATGATGGCCGACGGCCGTGAACCGACGCGCTCGTGGAAGAACGCTCCGGATCCCGATCTCTTGCGCGAGATGGATTGGATTGCCGTCGAGCGGCTGCGCGAGCCGGAGATCGGGCCGCGCCTATGGCAAGAACAAGGTCCACGTCCGCCGGCGCCGAGGCCATCAGGGCGCCCGCAAATAGCTCACTGCCGAGATCGGCAGCCCCACATACTTCTGCGTCAGGATCACATCGGCCTGGCGATGGCGATCGCCTTGTCGGGCATCTGCTGGTAGCCGGAGAAATCCTCGACGGCACTGGCCGCATCGGCAACCCGGCCTTTGCCTGCTGTGTTGGTGCTCTTGGCAAGAATCTTAGCCGCGCTTCGCCGATAGCGCGAACAGGATGCGCTAAGCGTTCTTTGATGATGCGAGCTGCCGTGTTCAGCTTTGCATCCGTCTCGGACGCTAGCTTTTCGAGCTTGGCATGAGACGCCGAGGGCTCTTGCCGGCGAAGGATCATTCGAGATGCCTTTGTGGAGGCCGTCCTCTGGAAACTTGACGGAGGGACCAATCGACTTCACTTCGAGCAATTCCTCCCGCCCGCTGCCGTACATCTGGGATGTTGGACAATTGACCGACAACACACCCGTCTGGGCAGCTGACGCATTTGCCTGCATTGAGCAGCTTTACCGCGGAGTTCCGGTTGTGGCTTATCGCAACGGGAGCAATGATGGCGATCCTCGCCAAGCGCGATGGCCCTCGGGAATGGCGCCTCCGATCGAGGTGATCCTCGGCGGGCCGCAAAAGGCAGCTGTGCCCTCGTTGGCCTCGGCCGGCAAAGCGGTGGTCAGCAAAATCCAGGGTAGCGGCGCATGCCGAGCGAAACGGGAATCGATATGTATCGGCCTCACCTCAAGCGGCGGTTGAACGGGGAATGCGCGGCAGGTTCTCGGCCAGTAGCCGCCAGTCGTGGCGCTCGGGTTCGCCTTCCTTGCGCGTCCCGAAGAACTGGACGATCATCTTGCCGTTGGCGCCATAGGCTTCGAGTGACGTGACGTGACCGTCCCTGGTCGGCTTGCGCACGGCCCAAACCTCACGGATGTGGTGGGCCCTGAGATGCAGGTGGAAAGTCTCGTCGAGCACATTGATGCAAGGCCCGATCTGCTTGATCGACTTGATAGGGCCGGAATGAATCTGGATGCAGCCACGATTGCCGACGAAGCACATGATCGGCATCTCGTCCTCGGCCGCACGATGGAACATGGCGCCAACGGCAGCATTGTCGAGCAGCCAGGCGTAATCCTGGCCGACCATGCGCACCGCCTGGCGGCGGCTGAGGTTCAGGGCCTTCAGCATGCCGAAGAACTGGTGCACGTCGGTCAGCCGGCTCCAGTGCTCCCGCAGGTCATCGACTGTAGCGGCTTGGTCCGCAATCTTTGCGACGTTTTCGGCTGACCTCCCCTTAACCGACACGATCGGCTCCTGGTTCGAGGATTGGAGCTCGTCTGTCAGTTTTTGATAGGCATAGAGGTTGGAGGACGACCTCAGATGCACCTTGTGCACTGCCTCGCCTGCGGCGTCGAAGAATTGCAGGCTGCGGTGGATCTCCCCGCCATCGCGTGTCTCGACCGCAAAGCCGTACGCCCACACGTTCGGGAAGATGCGCAAATCAATGTCCTTGCCGAGCACCATGGCGTGATGCTTGCCGGTGAACACCTTATCGTAGATGCCTATCTTCTCATGCACGGCACTGGCATTGCGGGTCAGCGCCATCACCTCGCCGACCGCCTCGAGACCGGTTAGCACATCATTAACGCGGGGCTCGATGCGCACCGTGCCAAAACCGCAATGTGCCGCGAAAAGCTCCGCTTCCGAAATGCCCAATTGGGCGGAGAGATCGCGGTCGCGGATTGTAGGGCTGTCTTCGCGTGCCCGCCGGATTCTCTCCGGCGAAGGTTTCTCGCGCTGGTGCATGTCTTGACCCCTGGTTGCGCATACTGTCGTCTTCGCCCTCGCCCAAAAAAGAGCTCAAAAGTCGTGCCAACTGCTCGAAGCGCTCGGAAACCGACTTACATGCCAGTTCACAGGGAACTTGAGCTCATCCCCCTGTGGCGGTCTCGACAAATCCGACAATACCTGTCGATTGTCCGACGCCTTCGCGGTAACAGCCGAACCAGAATTGTCGCCGCGTTGGCGATGTCGCACTGTCCGGAAACGGTTTTTCCCATTGGCACGGTCCATGCACGGTGATGCCCAAACCGTCACGCACTGAGGAGAAACGAGCGATGATTACGCTCACCGACAAGGCCGTTGCCGCCGTTAAAACCGCTCTTTCCAAGGCTAGTGAGCCGGCAGAAGGCTTTCGCATCATGGTCGAGGCCGGCGGCTGCTCCGGCTTCAAATACTCGATGGGCCTGGAGAGCGTCCCGCGCGAGGGCGACGCGATCATCGAGACGGATGGGATCAAGGTGTTCGTAGACGCCGGCACCCAGCCGCATGTAGCCGGCATGGCCGTCGACTTCGTCATGGGTCTCGAAACCTCCGGCTTTGTCTTCGACAATCCGAATGCGAGCGGAAAGTGCTCCTGCGGCAAGTCCTGTAGTTGATTGCCGAAGAAGGAGGGCGGCTGAGGTGGGCTTGTCGGTGCGATGGCGGCCCAACCTGCGCCAATCTGGGGGCACCTGCACCGCTTCTGGATCGTCTCCGCCAGCAACGGCATGCGCAAGGCTCGATGCGACCGGGTTGCGCCTCACGTCATTCGATCTATTGAGGACCATAGCCCATGAAAGTTGTCTATCTCGACAACAACGCAACGACACGGGTCGATCCCGCGGTCGTTGAAGCGATGTTGCCGTTGCTTACGGATCAATTCGGCAACCCTTCGTCGGCGCACGGTTTTGGCGCCCTTGCCGGCGCCGCGTTGAGCAACGCGCGGCGTCAGTTGCAGGCGCTGATCGGCGCGGAGTTCGACGATGAGATCACCTTCACCTCGGGTGGAACGGAAAGCGACAATGCGGCCATTCTTTCGGCGCTCGAGGTGATGCCTGACCGAACAGAGATCGTGACTTCCGCTGTCGAACATCCGGCTGTGCTGACCCTCTGCGCTCATCTTGAGGGGACGCGCCGCGCTAAGGTGCACAGGATCCCGGTGGACCGCCATGGCCGGCTGAACGTCGACGCTTACCGGGCCGTCCTCAACCCGAACGTGGCAATCGTCTCGATCATGTGGGCCAATAACGAGACTGGTACGATCTTCCCCGTCGCCAAGCTCGCCGAATTGGCCAAGGAAGTCGGCGCCCTTTTCCACACTGATGCCGTGCAGGCAGTCGGCAAGCTCCCGATGGACCTGAAATCAACCGCCATCGACATGCTGTCGCTCTCCAGCCATAAATTTCATGGACCAAAAGGGGCCGGCGCACTTTTCGTCAAGCGCGGCGTGCCGTTCCAGTCCCTGATCAAGGGGGGTCACCAAGAGAGCGACCGGCGCGCGGGCACCGAAAACACGCCCGGCATAGTCGGGCTCGGCATGGCCGCCGAACTCGCCTTGAAATTCATGGATGCCGAGACCACGCGGATAAAGTGGCTCCGCGACCGGCTGGAGAACGGGCTTGTCCAGCGTGTCCCAAACAGCTTCGTCAACGGCGATCCCCTGGAGCGCTTGCCGAACACCGCAAACATTGCCTTCGAAGGTATTGAAGGCCGTGGAATCCTGCATCTCCTCAACCGCGAGGGTATCGTCTGTTCCTCCGGGTCCGCCTGCACATCGGGCTGTGCGGAGCCAAGTCACGTCCTGAGGGCGATGAAAATGCCACATGGCGCGGTCCGCTTCTCTTTCGCGCGTGACAACGGACAAGAAGAGGTGGACCGGGTGCTAGAGGTCTTGCCTTCAATTGTGGAGAAGCTGCGCGACGCCCACAGTTCCGGGTCGAATATACGGAGCGCCGAAGGCCTTCAATGCGTACCGGGTCTCAGCGGCAGATGAACCGGCGTCCATTCATGAGCAGTCGGGTCTTTCTCAAGGATATTACCCTGCACGAGGGCGAGCAGGCACCCGGCGTTGCCTTGACGGTGTCGGAAAGCTTGCGATCGAGATCGACGCAATTGCGACGTGGTCGCACGGAGTGTCCCGGTGCGGCTCACGGCATGGCGCCGGATGACCTCACGGGATCTCCATGCATCGGTCGAGAGCGGCGTCCGCGCCCTCAATCTGTCGTTGCCTGCATCGGATATCCAGCTTGCCACCAAGCTCGGGCTAGTCCGGGAACGACCGCTAAAGCTCATCGAGCATATGGTCGGGCGCGCGGCCGCCAGCGGCTTTTTCCTCGCCCTGGGCTCTGAGGATGCACGCATACCAGCCCAGGACTATCTCTCCCGCCTTCTTAAGACGGCGGCGCGCGCCGGCGCAAGCCGCGTCAGCCTGGTCGATAGTGTCAGCGCCCTCGATCCCCTTTCGACCTTCGAGCTTGTCACCCCGCCTGCCGCGAAGTCTCCCGTCGACCTCGAATTCCATGCGCATAATGATCTCGGCCTCGCTACCGCCAACACGGTGGCCGCGTTCCGCGCCGGCGCGCGCCATGCCTCGGTCGTCCTTGGAGTCGGCGAGCGCGCGGGCAATGCCGCACGCGAAGAGGTGGCCGCCGCGATGGCTGTCCATCAGGAGGCAGATACCGAAGTCGGCCTCACCGCGCATTGCCCCCCTTGGCGGCCGGGAGACCTCGGGCGGGGCCGAGCGCCAGGTCGAGGGCCAATCCGGAGACAGTCAAGCCCATCGTGCTCGGGCCCTGCGGGCCCTTGCGTCAGCCCACCTCGCTCGCTTCCAAGCGGGGCCGGCTACCTCCATGGAGATCGACCAGTTGTACCGCGCGCGACGTCCGGCCTCGACACCGGAGGCAGTTGTGACGACGAGGCCGATTGCCGCGCTGGCTCAGCGCATTCGTTCATCAGCCCGCGGCTTTCGGGGCTGCATGTCGAATGTGCGACCAACGCACCAGAAACCACCGTTTCCGACAAAGGGAGAACGCAATGAGTTGTTCCGCTGACAGCAGTTCCATCGACGTCACCAACATCCTCACGCGACTGAAAGGCCTGTCGTCCGCGGAGGAGTTCTTCGCTGTCCTTGGCGTCTCGTATGATCCGAAGGTGCTCAATGTCTCACGGCTGCATATCCTCAAGCGTGTGGGCCAATACCTTGCCGAGGAAGATTTCTCCGGTCTGCCCGACCAGGTGATCGCCGCGCGCATGCGCGCCATGCTGGAACGCGCCTACGAGGAGTTCGCGCTTTCCTCGCCGCTCACGCACCGGGTTTTCAAGGTGCTCAAAGATCACAATCCGAACAAACCTCACACGCCAGGCCGCACATTCGTTCCGTTCGACTCCGTCCTGAAGCGGTTCGGCCAATAAGCGCTACATAGTTGCGACGCGACAATGTCGACAAGCCGACAATTCGGGCACCGAACCCGGGGAGCCTCAGAAAAGGTCAATGCAATTTACAAGGAACAGACGTTCGCAAATCACTTGGCACGAATGATGCAAACAAGAACTCGCACCGCCAGGCCGCATCGGGATAACAGCGTAGAGAACGCCAATGCATATCGTCGTCAGCATCAAGCAGGTGCCGGACTCGGCACAGATACGGGTCCATCCGGTGACGAACACCATTATGCGCCAGGGTGTGCCGACCATCATCAACCCTTACGACTTGTTCGCCCTCGAAGAAGCACTCAGGCTACGCGACGCTTATGGTGGGGAGGTCACAGCGCTCACTATGGGTCCACCCATGGCAGAGGACTCCCTGCGCAAGGCGCTCGGCTACGGCGCCGATCGCGCAGTGCTTTTGACCGACCGCTATTTTGCCGGTTCCGACACACTGGCGACCTCCTTTGCTCTTTCCCAGGCAATCGCGAAAATCGGCGAGACGTTCGGCACGCCGGACGTGGTCTTCACAGGCAAACAGACGATCGACGGCGACACCGCCCAAGTCGGGCCCGGCATCGCCAAGCGTCTCGATCTCCTTCAACTCACCTATGTCGCGAAAATCGCCTCCATTGATCTTGCTGCAGGCGAGATCACGGTCGAGCGCCGTTGCGAGGGCGGCACCCAGAAGCTGAAGAGCAGGCTGCCTTGCCTCATCACCATGTTGGAAGGCACAAACGAGATGCGCCGGGGCTCGATCGAAGACGCGCTTTGCGCCGCGCGCAGCCAGATTGTGAAATGGAGTGCGGCCGAGGCCGGCATTGAAGATCTCACCAAATGCGGCTTGCGTGGCTCGCCGACGGTCGTCAAACGCGTTTTCGCCCCTAGCGCCCGTTCGGAAAAGGCGGCGCAAATTGAGACCGCCGAAAAGACGCTGCGCGATGCCGCAGACGAACTGATTGGTGCAATCTTCACCCGACAGCCGGCGCTGGAACCGGAACTCGCCTTCGAGGCCGCGTGACGGCAAGGAGCAGACCATATGTCGAGCACGAACTCAGACACCCCTCGCCAGCCCCCCGGCCGTGCCGGGATGAAGAAGGAGCTTCCTGAGCGTTTCAGGGACTATAGGCACGTCTGGGTTTTCATCGAGCTCGAACGCGGCCAGGTCCACCCCGTATCCTTCGAGCTGCTTGGCGAGGGCCGCAAGCTGGCGGACAAACTTGGCGTCCAGCTCGCGGGTGCTGTGCTCGGACCCCCGGGAGAAGCCACCCAGAACGCAGTCGCCGAGGCCTTCGCCTATGGCGCCGACCTCGTCTACTTCGTCGAGGCGCCGGTGCTCGCCGACTATCGTAATGAGCCTTTCACCAAGGCGATGACCGATCTGGTTGCTACTTACAAACCCGAGATCCTGCTTCTCGGTGCAACCACGCTCGGCAGGGATCTCGCCGGTTCCGTCGCAACAACCTTGCTGACAGGGCTAACGGCCGACTGCACCGAACTGGACGTGGATGCTGACGGTTCGCTCGCCGCGACTCGCCCGACTTTTGGCGGTTCGTTGCTATGCACGATCTACACGCTCAATTACAGGCCGCAGATGGCGACGGTGCGACCGAGGGTCATGCCCATGCCCCAGCGGGCCGACAGAGCGATCGGGCGTGTCATCCCGCACAAGCTGTCGCTAGCCGAGGATGAAATCGTCACCAAGGTGCTAGGATTCCTTCCGGACAGCCAGTCGGGTAACGCCAATCTCGCCTATGCGGATGTGGTGGTTGCGGGAGGGCTCGGTCTCGGCGGAGCGGAGAACCTGCAGCTTGTGAAGAGTCTCGCGCGAGTGATAGGCGCCGAATTCGGCTGTTCGCGGCCGCTGGTCCAAAAGGGCTGGATGTCGGCCGATCGGCAGATCGGCCAAACAGGCAAGACAATTCGGCCGAAGCTTTACATAGCGGCCGGTATTTCCGGCGCCATCCAGCACCGCGTTGGAGTTGAGGGAGCCGATCTCATCGTGGCCATCAACACCGACCCGAACGCGCCGATTTTCGATTTCGCTCACCTCGGGATCGTCACCGATGCGGTCCGTTTCCTGCCCGCGCTGACCGAGGCCTTCACCCGGCGGCTGTCACCGCACAGTCGCGACAAGCTTGCGAGCTAAGGGAGATGGAAATGATCAACGAAGAGTTCGACGCCATTGTCATCGGGGCCGGCATGTCCGGGAACGCAGCTGCATACACTATGGCTAGCGACGGCTTGAAGGTGCTGCAGTTGGAGCGAGGTGAATATCCGGGCTCCAAGAATGTCCAGGGTGCCATCATGTATGCGAATATGTTGGAGAAGATCATTCCGGATTTCCGCGATGATGCACCTCTCGAACGTCATCTGGTTGAACAGCGGCTATGGGTGATGGACGAGACCTCCCACACCGGGATTCACTATCGGTCGGACGACTTCAACGAGGTGAAGCCGAATCGCTATACGATCATCCGTGCCCAGTTCGATAAATGGCTTTCGCGCAGGGTGCGCGAGGCCGGCGCGACGGTTCTGTGCGAAACGACGGTGACGGAACTCGTCCGTGACGCCAAGGGCAAGGTGATCGGCGTCCGCACGGATCGGGCCGGCGGAGCTATCTACGCGGACGTAGTTGTTCTTGCAGAAGGTGTCTGCGGGCTGCTTGGCACGCGGGGCGGCCTGCGCAAGATGCTGAAGCCGGAAGCCGTGGCGCTCGCAGTCAAGGAGATGCATTTCCTGCCCGAAGAGGTCATTGAGCAGCGGTTCGGGGTCAAAGGGAGTGAAGGCTGCGTGATTGAGGCAGTCGGCACGATATCCCACGGCATGGCCGGGCTCGGGTTCCTCTACACCAACAAGGAATCGGTCTCACTGGGCATCGGCTGCCTCGTCTCGGATTTCGCCGCGAAGATGGAGAGCCCATACGGCCTCCTCGACGCGCTGAAAAACCATCCTTCGATCCGGCCGCTGATCGCCGGTTCGGAGGTGAAAGAATACGCGGCGCATCTCATTCCCGAAGGTGGCTACAAGGCTATTCCGCAGCTCTTTGGCGACGGTTGGGTCGTTGTCGGCGATGCCGCGCAATTAAACAACGCCGTTCACCGCGAGGGTTCGAACCTCGCCATGACCTCCGGTCGCATTGCGGCTGAGGCTATCATCCAGGTGAAGAGACGCAACGATCCAATGACCAAACCGAACCTCGCCCTTTACAAGACGATGCTGGATAAATCCTTCGTAGTCAAAGACCTGCGGAAATACAAAGACATGCCAGCTTTACTCCACACTAACGCCTGCAATTTCTTCACGACCTACCCGCGGTTGATGTCGCAAGCCGCGCAAAACTTCATGCGTGTCGACGGCACGCCAAAGATCGAAAAGGAAAAGGCGACCACGGCAGCCTTCATCAAGGCGCGCTCGCGGTTGGGGCTGGTCAGCGACGCGATCCGCCTGGCCTTGGCGTGGCGGTGAGGGACTGACGACATGACGAACCCAGGGACAGAATTACGTGTCGAAGACAAGCTTTACCAGAACCGCTATCTGGTGGACTCCGGCCGTCCGCATATAAAGGTGCGACCGCACAAGCAACCAAGCGCGAATCTGCTCGCGCTGACACGCGTCTGTCCGGCGAAATGCTATGAGTTGAACGACAAAGGTCAAGTTGAAATCACGGCCGATGGCTGCATGGAGTGCGGCACCTGCCGCATTTTGTGCGAGACCAGTGGCGAGATCGAATGGAACTATCCGCGCGGTGGCTTCGGTGTCCTCTTCAAGTTCGGATAAATCGGCGTTCGCACCGTTTGATGGGTGTGCAACTGTGTACTCCTGAGGTTACGACCGAGCGCCAGGCTTTGCTTGCACCATCTCGCAAAAGGGAAGAGCGGGTGAACACTGTGCTTCCCAGAATTGAAAAGGAAAAGGCGCTTGGGAGGAGCACCCTGGACCACAACCGCTGAGGTGTTTCCATGGCTCACATACGGCCGGATGATCGGGTCAACGGAGTAGGGCCTCGAGACACCTTCCGCAAACCCACCAGTGATGGGAGGTTCGAAGCAGATGACTGGCTCAGGGGAATCTACGAGGTGTCGAAGGCGCTGACGGCTCCCGCCCGGCTGGAGGTTACGCTGGCCAATGTCGCGAACACTCTCCCGTCGTTTGTGCAAATGCGTCATGGAGCAATCTTTGTCCTGGACTCTGAAGGTGAGCCGGAGATCGCCGCGAGTGCCGGCAGCGGCCCATCAGGCACTCACCCCATCATACCAAAGGCGGCAATAGATCAAATCGTCGCTACGGGCACGCGGCTCGTCATCGCGGACCTCAGTACGTCCGAGTTGTTTCAGGCCGAGCTTCAAACACGTCCTGGTGTCAGTTCCCTCCCAATGGCCTTTATCGGCGTCCCGGTTAAGGCTGAGGACAGGATCCTTGGGACGTTGTCGATCGTAAGAGACAGCGCAAACGGGTCCCGCTACGATGAGGACATCTGCTTCCTGACGATGGTGGCCAACCTCGTAGGCCGCACTATTCGCCTCCATCGCGGCTTGACTAGGAATCGTGAGCGGCGCGTCGAGAGCTGGACAGCGGAGAATTCGTCCGATGAGGACCGGACCGACCCCGTCCCGCATGCACCCGCCAAGATGGATGGGATCATCGGGGAGAGCCCCGCACTCAAGCAGGTGCTCGAAACCGTCTCCATTGTAGCAAGGACGAATTCCACCGTGCTCCTGAGGGGCGAGAGCGGCACCGGCAAGGAGTTTTTCGCGCAAGCCATACATAGGCTCTCGCGCCGGCGGAGGAAGTCTTTCGTCAAGTTGAACTGCGCCGCACTGTCGGAAAGCGTTCTGGAGTCGGAGCTGTTCGGACATGAAAAAGGCGCCTTCACAGGGGCAATTTCCCAGCGCGCCGGCCGTTTTGAATTGGCAAACGGGGGAACGCTGCTACTCGACGAAATCGGCGAGATTTCGCCTGCCTTCCAAGCCAAGCTGTTACGCGTCTTGCAGGAAGGCGAACTGGAGCGTGTTGGCGGTACCAAGACGCTGCAGGTGGACGTGCGACTTATATGCGCCACCAACAGGGATCTCGAGTCGGCTGTCGTAAACGGGGATTTCAGGGCCGACCTTTATTATCGCATCAATGTGGTGCCAATCATCCTGCCTCCGCTCAGAGAGCGACCGGGGGATATTCCTCGCCTTGCGAACGCCTTCCTCGAACGATTCAACAAGGACAACCATCTCGAACTCGCCTTCGCGCCGTCGGCGCTCGAGTTTATCTCGCAATGCTACTTCCCTGGTAACGTCCGCGAATTGGAGAACTGCGTGCAAAGGACGGCCACGCTAGCGCGCTCAAGGACAATCGCTCCATCAGATTTTGCCTGCAACAATAACCAATGCCTATCTTGGCTCCTCTGGAAAAAAGCTGATCATTCGCTCAGCGGCAATACCGGCAACCAGCGCTTTCGAAGCAATGTAATGCCCGCCGGATTGCCGATGCCGGCCGGGCGCTTCGGCGCCCCGCAGGATAACGTGCGACCCCATACTGCCGACCCTGCAAACGATCCCGCTCTCCCTGCAACAGGCCCGCGCCTGACGGAACGCGATCGGCTGATCGGCGCGATGGAGAAGGTCGGCTGGGTTCAGGCCAAGGCCGCCCGTGTCCTCGGCGTCACGCCACGACAGGTCGGATACGCTTTGCGCCGACACGGGATCGAGGTGAAGAAATTCTAGCGTTCTCATGACGTGGAGAACGAGAACACTGCGCCAGCTACGCCCATGTATCGGAGCCCGGGCCAAAGCTGCGCGAGTGTGTGATGCTGTCACACCCCTTCATCACCCGCCCTTGCCGACGTCTTGCCGATCGCAGAAAGGAGTCACCCCACTCTCCTGAATCGGAACCATGCAGACCAAGTGAGCAGTGGCAACTTCACCGCGGACGAGCTCGCCGTCGCCGAGAGCGACATCCTCGTCGGAAGACCGGTCGGGAGTTGTGCCGAGGGCGATCACGGCCGAGCGGTCGACGCGGGATTTCTATCTTGAACTGATGTCCGGCCGGGGTCGTCTTCCTCACCTCCTAACATAGTTCTGTTAGGAGTCCGACAAAGCTATGTCGGAGCAACTCCATGATATCCGACGCGCAAAGCCAATTCGTGAACTAGCGCCACCTTTTCAGTTGGCATTGCTCTTGCGCTTCGAACCGCGACGTTAACCTGTAACGGAGCCCTTCAATGGCCGCACCGGTGATTTCAGTTGAGAGCCTGACCGGCGCGAGGTTCTCCGACCAGTTGCTGGTGAGCGCGAAGTCGGGTGGCTGCGCATCTTCCTCCTGCGGGTCGTCGACAAGGCCGGACGATGTGGATCCGGCCATTTGGGACAAGATCAAGGATCACCCGTGCTTTTCAGAAGAGGCGCACCACTATTTCGCGCGCATGCACGTCGCCGTCGCGCCGGCCTGCAATGTCCAGTGCAACTACTGCAATCGCAAATATGACTGCGCCAACGAAAGCCGGCCCGGGGTTGTCTCGGAAAAGCTGACGCCCGATCAGGCGGTACGCAAGGTGATCGCGGTCGCCAACGAAGTGCCGCAGCTTTCCGTGCTGGGCATCGCCGGACCGGGCGACGCCTGCTACGACTGGGAGAAGACGAAGGCAACGTTCGAACGCGTCGTCAGGGAAATCCCCGACGTCAAGCTCTGCGTCTCTACGAACGGGCTCGCGCTGCCGGACCACGTCGACGAGCTTGCCGACATGAATGTCGATCACGTGACGATCACGATCAACATGGTCGATCCGGAAGTCGGCGCAAAGATCTATCCCTGGATCTTTTACGACCATCGCCGCTACGTCGGCACCGAAGCCGCCAGGATTCTGCACGAGAGGCAAATGCTTGGCTTGGAGATGCTGAGCGCGCGCGGCATCCTCACTAAAATCAATTCGGTGATGATCCCTGGCGTGAACGACCAGCACCTGGTTGAGGTGAATGAGTGGGTCAAGCAGCGCGGCGCGTTCCTGCACAACGTCATGCCCCTGATTTCGGACCCTGCGCACGGAACGCACTACGGACTGACCGGGCAGCGCGGCCCAAATGCAATGGAGATGAAGGCTCTTCAGGATCGTCTTGAAGGCGGCGCCAAGTTGATGCGCCACTGCCGGCAGTGCCGGGCAGATGCCGTCGGCCTGTTGGGCGAGGATCGTGGCCAGGAATTCTCACTCGACCAGATTCCCGGCGAGCTCACCTACGATGCCGGCAAGCGCGAAGCCTATCGGGAGCTGGTCACGGACGAGCGCCGTGATCGCCTGGCAGCCAGGAGCGAAGCGATCGGAATGGTGAAGACAACGAGCTCCGGCAAGTCCCTCCTCGTTGCGGTGGCGACTAAGGGCGGCGGCCGCGTCAACGAACACTTCGGCCATGCCAAGGAATTCCAGGTGTATGAAGCGTCGCCGATAGGGATCAACTTTATCGGGCACCGCAAGGTTGAGCAGTATTGCCTCGGGGGTTGGGGCGAGAAGGCCACTCTCGACGGGGTCATCGCTGCGCTTGAAGGCGTAGACGTAGTGCTTTGCGTCAAAATTGGAGATTGCCCCAAGGATCAGCTCGCGGCCGCCGGTATCCGAGCAACCGACGCTTACGGCCATGACTACATCGAAACGGCAATCGGCGCGATTTATGCCGCCGAGTCCGGCGTCCCGGCACTCGCGGCGATCGCCTGAGCCGTCTCATTCACCCGAACCAGGAGTCAAAATGGCCTTCAAGATTATCGCATCCCAATGTACGCAATGCGGCGCCTGCGAATTCGAATGCCCCTCCGGTGCGATCAAGTTCAAAGGCGAGAGCTACGTGGTCGAACCGCACAAGTGCACCGAATGCGAGGGGGCCTTCGATACGCAGCAATGTGCCTCGGTATGTCCGGTACCGAAGACCTGCGTTCCTGCCTGACTCCAATTGGGCTACCGACACAGTGGCTGCCTCTGGGGGGAGACCTGAGCGCCTCATCAACGACGGTAGCCTCAAAGAAACAAGGAACCGTCATGTCGCTCGCACGCGAACAGGAGGTCGAAATCCGGAGGCCTCCCCAATTTAGGCCGGGAGAGCGGGTCCGTGCCACTCGTCACATAAAGAACGACGGCACCTATCCTGGCAGGGAGATCGGCGAAAATCTCGTGCGCAAGGGCGAAGAGGGTTATGTGCGCGACATTGGCACGTTTCTACAGCAGTTCTTCATCTACGCGGTCGAATGGATCGACCGTGGGACGGTCGTCGGCATGCGAGCGCGTGAATTGACGAGCCTCGACAAAGCCGACGCTCCCTGCAGTGCCGAAGAAAACGCCAATAAAGGAACGGCCGCATGAAAGTAATGATCCGCAGGACCGAGGCCGGGTTGTCGGCGTATGTCCCCAAAAAGGATCTCGAGGAGCCGATTATCAAGTTCGAGAACCAGGACCTGTGGGGCGGGGTCGTAACGCTCAGGAACGGCTGGCGGCTCCTCCTTCCCGATCTTCCGCCGCATACGCGTCTGCCGATCACCGTCGAGGCAAGGAAGCTTTCCGACGGGGACTGATGCCGCCGTCAATGAGAGGCGTCAAGAGGAAACGAGCATGAACACGATCCCGACCTCGGGCCACCTAGTCGTCGTCCGGGACAGTTTTGCCCGAAAGCTGCTTGAGCTGGCCAGACGAGCGTTAGTCTCCGATCAGGTGATCCCGTATCTCGGTCCGGGTCTCCTCCGGCTCAGCTCTGCTGAGCCGCCTGTGCCGTGTACCCCCGAAGCCGTTGCCGAGGCACTCAACACGCGGGCGCCAGCCCCCTCGAAGATCCGCACCAATATGTGGTCGGTCGCGCAGTTCATTGAACAGCGCCGGCATCGCCGCACACTTCAAGCTTGGATGACTGATATATTTGCGGGGCCGGCGGCGCCGAGCATCCTCCACGCCTGGCTCGCAAAACTCCCGCTCTCCCTCATCATCGACAGCTGGTACGAAGGCGCCATGCGCGCGGCGCTGGCAGAGGCCGGCCGAACCGACGTCGTCGAGATACAAGGCGTTACGCGGGCGAACGAAGTTGGCGACATTTGGACCAGAACTTACGACTTGTCGGGAAGGGAACTCGAGGCTGGAGTAGCGACGAAGACGGTTCTCTATGCGCCACATGGCAGTATTAGGCCGGCCGCAAATTTCCTCATCGCCGATTCCGACTATGTCGAAGCCCTGACTGAAATCGATATCCAGACGCCTATCCCTGACGTGGTCAAGGAACGACGCGTCGACCGGGGTTTTTTCTTCGTCGGCTGCCGCTTCAATGATCAGATGCTGCGCACTTACGCCAGGCAGATCATGAAGCGCTCAGAAGGCCCTCGTTACGCGATAATGGACGGGCAAACGCTCACCAGAAACGAAGCCCGTTTCCTTGCGGCGAGCGGAATCACGGTGATTGACATGCCAGCGAGCGAAGCCGTGGCGCAACTCGCCGGATCAGCATGTTGAGCCGATGGTGGCCAGGATCAACTTGGAGGGACGTCTTTGATGTGAGTCGACCGGCTCGCTTCCGAAGGCGGAAAATTCAGTCGGGGGCACTCGGTGGGCAGTGATGCTGTTGGCACGACCTCTCTCAAATCGTCCGCGCATGTAAAAGCGGCCGGGTGGGGCCGGGGCTTGAGCACGCTACTGCGCATTACGCGCATGAATTTGAGGCACCCGTGGCAGGTCGCGTTAGCTATCGGTTCGACGATGGTAGCCGTAATCCTGCAGTTGCTCATTCCCCAGCTTCTCGGCCGGGCTGTCGACCAGACCCAGGTAGCCATCGGGGGTGGCGTCACGGTGACGGCTGCAGAACAAGCCCTCTGGACTCCTGCTCTCCTGCTGCTCGGCGCGAGTGCGCTACGCGGCCTCTTTACGATGGCGCAAAACTACTTTGCCGAAGCTGTCGGGCACCACGTCGCGTACGAACTGCGGCTTGCTTGTTACGACAAGGTCCAGCGCCTGAGCTTTTCCTTTCACGACCGGGTGCATTCAGGCGACCTGATCACCCTCGGCATCCTCGATCTCGACGGCGTGCGGATGTATTTTTCCACCGCCCTGGTTAGGTTCTTTCTGCTCACCATGCTGATCGGGATAGGCGCCTGCATGATGATCTCAACCGACCCGGTGCTCGGTTTGATCGCGCTGAGCTTCGTGCCTTTCGTAGCCTGGCGATCGTCGGTCACCCAGCTTAAGCTACGCGCCATCTGGCTCGACCTGCAGGAGCGGCTTTCCGTCCTGGGCCGCGTGATGGAGGAAAATCTCGCGGGCATCCGCGTTGTCCGGGCGTTTTCGGCACAGGCTTATGAGATGGCGAAGTTCGACACCGCCTCGACAAATGCGCTCGAACTCGCGCACGAGCAGGTTGACGTGTACGTGCCCAATACGTCGGCAATGACCCTGGCCTTCTTTGTCGCCATGGGGCTGGTCCTCTGGATCGGTTGCGACAAACTCATCGCCGGCCAGATCAGCGTTGGAACGCTCACAACGTTCCTGACGTTCATGACGATCCTGCAAATGCCCGTCCGCCAGATCGGACTGATGGTCAACGGCTTCGCCCGCGCTTACACTTGCGGTTCGCGCCTCTTCAGTCTGCTCGACCAGGACATCACGATCGGGGATGCTTCCGGTGCAAGACCGCTCGAGATCGGTGAGGGAACTCTGCGCTTCGACAATGTCTCGTTTGCATATCCCGGCACCGGAAACCGCGTCATTCTAAAGAATATTACCTTCTGCGCCCGTAGGGGCGAGACGATCGCGATCGTGGGTCCGCCGGGTTCTGGCAAGTCGACAATTGCTCACCTGATCCCCCGCTTTTACGACGTCACTGGTGGCACCATCATGCTTGACGGGCAGGACATCCGCGGGGTCACCCTCGCATCGCTTCGCAAGGCGGTCGCGGTCGTACAGCAGGATGCATTCCTGTTCACAACCACGATTGAGAACAACATCGCTTATGGCGACCCCTGGGCGAAGGAACAGCCGATCGAGCGCGCTAGCGAATCCGCCCAATTGCACAATTACATTCTCGGCCTCCCTGCTGGCTACAAGACGGTCGTCGGCGAACGTGGCGCCTCTCTGTCGGGCGGCCAGCGTCAGCGTCTCACCATAGCTCGCACGATGATGTTGCGCCCATCAATCGTCGTTTTCGACGACTCAACGGCCGCGATCGACGCCGCCACAGAGCAGCGCATCCGCGCGGCGATACGGCGTTTCGCCAAGGATAGGGTGACGATCATCATCGCCCACCGGCTGAGTTCACTCAAGCACGCCGACCGGATTCTGTTTGTCGACAACGGCGAGATCGTGGAACGCGGCACCCATCAAGAGCTTTTGGCCAAGCTAGGACGCTATAAGGCCCTTTATGATCTTCAGTTGCGCCCGGGAGATGACATTGCGACCACGTTTGGAGGCGCGCCCTGATGGCCAAGCGGCACGCCAACGAACTCGAAATCGAACCGAATAGCGGTAGAGGCCCTCCGCGCGCGGTCGTCGGGTCCCATCGCATCGAGGAGGAGATCTTTGGCCGGGCTTTCGACAAGAACATCATTCGCCGCATATGGGCCTTCGTTCGTCCCTACCGAGCCATGGCGGTCGTCTCGCTTGCCGGATTGCTGATTTTCACTGGCACGCAGCTTCTCATCCCGCTGATCATCCGCTACGCGATCGACCACGCCATAACTCCGGCAGGCGCTGATGCCTCCGCCCTGCTTGAGGCCGCCATCGCGTTTGCGCTTGCCATTCTGGTTAATTTCGGCGCCGCCTACGCGCAAGAAACCGTGGTAGGGAAAATGGCCGAGAACGTCCTCTTCGACATCCGCCGCGCCATGTTTGCCCATCTGCAAAAGGTATCGCTCTCCTTCATGGACAAGACCGAGGTAGGACGCCTGATGTCTCGCCTTCAGGGCGACGTCAACTCTATCCACGAATTTCTCGAAAACTCGATCTACTCCGTAGGCGACATTGCGCTTCTCTTCGGCATCATCTTCGTAATGCTGTCGGTCAACTTCAACCTCGGCTTTCTGACGCTCTCGGTCTTGCCGGCCCTGTTGATTATCCGCATCGTGTGGCTGCCGCGTGCCCGCGAGGCCTTCATGGCTGCACAAGAGACCAATTCAGCCGTCAACGGCGCATTGGCCGAAGCGATTCAAGGCGTCCGAACCGTCCAGTCCATGGACCGCCAGTATGTCAACTTCGTATTGTATGACGATAAGGCACATGCCGACCTCACGACCCACCTGACCGCTGCCAAATATGCACAGGTCATGGTCCCGATCGTCGATGGCCTCACCGGCCTCGCCATGGCTGTCGTCATTGTGGTCGGCGGCTCCATGATCATGAATGGCCGCGTCGATGTGGGCGTATTGGTTGCCTACATATTCTATATCCAACGCTTCTTTGACCCAATTCGCTCACTTACTCTGCAATATTCCGTCATGCAGCGCGCAATGGCCTCCGGCAAGCGCCTGACCGATGTGCTCGACGTCAGGATCGAGGTCCAGGACAAACCGGATGCCAGGATCCTTGCGCCCGAAATGGACGGCTCGGTCGAGTTCAGGAGCGTCACGTTCGGGTACGATCCCAAACAGCCGGTGCTGAAAAACGTCTCTTTCCGGGTCAATCCCGGCGAGACGGTCGCCTTGGTCGGGCCGACCGGCTCTGGTAAATCGAGCGCGATGGCCCTCGTCCACCGCTTCTATGATGTTCAGCAAGGCCAAGTGCTGGTTGGCGGACATGATGTGCGCGATCTCACCCAGGAATCGCTCGGCGCTCAGATCGCTATGGTGCTGCAGGAGCCGTTTCTGTTCACCGGGACGGTTTTTGAGAATATCCGCTACCACAAGACGGAAGCCACGCGGGAGAAGGTGATCGAGGCCGCCAAGGTGGTCGGCGCCCACGACTTCATCATGAGACTTTCCGACAGGTATGAAACCCAACTCGGTGAACGCGGCGGCAACCTTTCTCTCGGCCAGCGCCAGCTTGTCAGTTTCGCCCGCGCTCTCGTCGCCGACGCCAAGATCCTTGTTCTTGACGAGGCCACCGCCAACATCGACAGCTACACGGAAATGCTCATCCAGAAAGCTCTCAGAAAACTCCTGGAAGGCCGCACCGGGCTTGTCATCGCCCACCGTCTCGCCACAATCCGTGGTGCCGATCGCATCATCGTGCTTCAGAACGGCCAGGTTATTGAGACCGGCAACCATGACAAACTGATGGCTATGGGCGGGCTCTATTCCAAACTCTACAATCTGAACTACTCGTCATTCGACGACATTCCCGAAGAGGAAGCCGATCCGACCGGACAAGCCGCCTGTCGTACCTGATGCTCCTTGCGAGCAGTATCGACCGTCCAAGGGCACCGGCGAAAGCGCCGACAGCGATTGCGCTAAATCCCGGACGGCCATGGGAACCTGATCATCACCGGCCAGACCGGAACCGGCAAGTCGTGGCTGGCCGGCGCCTTCGGCCGGCAAGCAGCAGGGCTCGATCGTTTCGTGCTCTATGTGCGCGTGGCCCTGTTGGAGGATTGCGCTCGCCCATCTCGATGGACGCTTCCCACGCCTCTTCGACAAACTCACCCGCGCGCGCCTGCTCGTCCTCGATGGCCTACTCCCCTATCGGCCAACAGCGCTCGCATCTGTTCGAAATCGTCGAGAAACGATATCGCCGCACCGGCCATGTCCGGTGGCCAGATGGCATTACCTCATCGCACCCACCGTCGCCGACCCCATTCTCGAACGGATCGTGCATAACGCACCCCGCACACCGCATGGTGCTCCAGGGCGACAGAATGCGGAGAGCAAAAAGGCCGCGCCCCTAAACCGGCCTCAAACCGGCGAAAGCAACCATCCGTGAACGCAAAGGCACCCAAGGACGGTCGCCGCCGGAGATTGGCGAAACACTGTCCGGCTTTTGCGAAATGCGCATCGATGCCCAATCGGCATTCACCAGGCAACATGGAGCTCCCAGGTTTAGCGTCGAACCGCCTGCTTTGTCCTCACCAAGTCATCTTACCCGAGCCGGACTTCCCATGACCTTCGCCCCTGCGGCAACATCTCGAGTGACCACGCTGCCAGCGCCGACGGCCGCATCATCGCCAAATCGTGACGCCCGGCAGAATGATTGCTCCATCACCGATCCAGGCACGACTGCCCATCCGAACAGGACGCCCGAACTGCATCCCAGACTGTCTCTGCTCGGGATCATGTTGATGATCGGCTGTATAGATCTGCACGGCAGGGCCAATTGCCGTTCCTTTGCCAATTCTCACCTTTGCCACGTCAAGGATGACGCAGTTGAAGTTGAGGCAGACGTCGGCCGATGGAATGTACGCCTCCGGCGAGGGCCGCCTTGCGCGAGCATGTTACGATAGCGAGGCTGCGCTCTTAAGGTCGTCCTTACGAGCGTAGTTAGCAGCACAGCATGAGCCATGTGACGTTATTGACGGGGCCGGAGCGTCGTCGTCGTTGGAGTGAAGAGAATCAGTGCCGGATCATGGCCGCGGCATTCGCGCCCGGGTCCACAGTGGCGGCGGTGGCGCGTCAGTACGATGTCGCGACCAGCCTGATCTATAAGTGGCGCCGCACGGTCAGAGCCCGCGAGACGGGCTTTGCCGAAGTTGTCGTGGCTCCCGATGAGCCTGTCGCCGTTTCGCGGCGGCATCCCCAGCGGTGATCGAGCTGGAGATCGCCGGCAAGGTGCGGTTGCGGACTCCGCTGAGCACACCGCCGACACTGGCGGCGGCGATGGTGAAGGCGCTGGGCGTTTCATGATCCCGGTCCCGAGCCAGGTGCGGATCTGGTTGGCGGTCGGCCGGACCGATATGCGTCGCGGGATGCAAGGCCTCGCTCTGCAGGTTCAGGAGAAGTTGGGCCGGGGACCCGCATGCCGGCGATCTTTATGTCTTCCGCGGCCGCAGCGGCAATCTGATCAAGATCATCTGGCATGATGGGCTCGGCATGTCGCTGTATGCAAAACGGCTCGAGAAGGGGCGGTTCCTATGGCCGTCGCCGGCGGACGGTACGGTTTCCATATCACCGGCGCAGCTCGCCTACATGCTCGACGGCATCGATTGGCGCAACCCGCGTCACACGTTCCGCCCCCAGCGCGCGGGCTGAGTTTTTGTTTGGGTTTGCGGCATTTTCCGCGAGTCAGCGGACGCGTTTTATGATTCACTCCAGGGCATGGTTGCCACCGCCCAGGATGCTGTTCCGGACGATATCGGCGCGCTGAGAGCAGCGCTGACCGCGGCGCTGGCCAGAGCCGAAGACGAGGCGGCGCGCGCTGCGCTGGTCGAGGCCGAACTGGCGGTCGCTAGGGCCAAGGCATCGGATGATGCGGCGCTGATCGCGCATCAGCATCTGACGATCCGGAAGCTGCAGCGGGCGCGGCATGGTCAGAGTTCTGAACGCTCAGCCCGCCTGCACGACCAAATGGAGCTCACCTTCGAGGAGCTCGAGAGCACGGCGACGGAAGACGAGATCGCCGCCGAACAGGCCGCAGCTCGCACCACCGAGGTGGCGCCTTATGTGCGCAAACGACCGGCGCGCCAGCCATTTCCCGAGCATCTGCCACGCGTGGTCGAGCCGGCGCCGACAGCTTGCTACTGCTGCGGCGGTGATCGGCTGCGCAGGCTGGGTGAGGACATCACCGAGACGCTGGAGGTGGTGCCGCGGCAATGGAAGGTGATCCAACACGTGCGGGAGAAGTTCACCTGCCGCGACTGTGAGGCGATCAGCCAGGCTCCGGCGCCTTTCCACGCCACCCCGCGCGGCTGGGCCGGTCCCGGCCTGCTGGCGATGATCCCGTTCGAGAAGTTCGGACAGCATCAGCCGCTCAACCGCCAGGCTGAACGCTATGCGCGAAGGCGTGCCGCTCAGCCTGTCGACGCTCGCCGACCAGGTCGGCGCCGGCGCCGCGGCGCTGATGCCGCTGTTCAAGCGGCTCGAAGCCCATGTGCTGGCCGCTTCACGTCTGCACGGCGACGACACGACGGTTCCGGTCCTGGCCAAGGGCAAGACCGATACCGGCCGATTATGGACGTATGTGCGCGATGACCGACTGTTCGGCGGCGCCGATCCGCCGGCGGCGGTGTTCTATTATTCCCGCGATCGTCGAGGGGAACATCCCGCGGCGCACCTCGCCGGCTGGAGCGGTATTCTGCAGGCCGATGCCTTTGGCGGTTATGGCGAGCTCTATGCGACGGGTCGTCAGCCGACGCCTGTTTTGGAAGCCAGCTGTTGGGCTCACAGCCGGCGCAAAGTGTTCGAGCTGGCTGATATCGAAGCGGCGGCGCGCAAGAAGGCGCGCGGCGACAAGCCCAATCTGGTCTACCCGCTAGCGGTTGAAGCCGTGAAGCGCATCGATGCCCTGTTCGATATCGAGCGCGCGATCAACGGCCTGTCGCCGGCCCAACGCCACGCCGTGCGCCAGGAGCGGAGCGTGCCGCTGGTCACCGAGCTCGAGCGCTGGATGATCGAGACGCGCGACAAGCTCTCGCGCGGGCACGACCTGACCAAGGCCTTCAACTACATGCTGCGCCGCTGGTCATCCTTCATCCGGTTCCTCGACGATGGCCGGATTTGCCTATCGAACAATGCAGCCGAGCGAGCCCTGCGCGGTATCGCTCTCGGCAGAAAGTCCTGGCTGTTCTGCGGTTCCGATCGCGGCGGACAGCGCGCTGCCATTCTCTACAGCCTGATCGTCAGCGCCAAGATGAATGATATCGACCCTCAGGTTTGGCTCGCCGACGTCCTCGCCCGACTGCCCGCCTATCCGGCTCATCACATCGATGACTTGCTGCCGTGGAATTGGAGATCCGCAAAACTGCGACCCCAACCAGCGGCGGCCTGATCATGCAGCGCAATAAGGTGCATCACGTCTACACCGTCGAACGTGTCGCCAGGGACCTCGGCGTCAGCGAAGCGCTCATTCAGGAACGGACCGTCGGTCTCGAGCCCGAGGACGGCGTCATCTCGGTGTACGGCGCCAATGATGACGACGGGATCTTGGCATTCACCGATGAAGGCATCGAGGAAGTCAAACTCCTCCTCGAAGAATATCATCGCGTCTCCCCATCGAGCTCTTGACCCCAGCACCGCGGTGCTCAGGTGCTCATGGCCGCCGGATACGCACGCCCTGCGGTCTTCACCGGATGCGTACAAAGATCGCTGACGCCGAAATTTCGAATACCATCGCCTACTTCTGCGCGACACACGCCACCGAAGAGGCGGTCGCGGCGTTCATCGCTTCCGCGAAAAAGTATGGCTACCGGCAGCTGGCCGGGAAAGTGAATATCCATGACCATGCGCAGAAATCGGTGGTATCAGCCTACGCTCAGATCATTTCGGGTCATGCGGAAGAGTGGAAGCTGGCGGTAGCTCACAACCCTGCTGCGGATGACGTCCTGGCAAGGGTCAGGATTGGAGACGAAGACACGTAGTGACCTTAGCCGGATCTAGGGCCGTGAGCCTTGGAGCGAACCGAAGCACGGCCTCCAAGGAAGCCTCACGTCGTCCATTTGCTCTTAATGTACTTCGACACGAATTCGACCTCCGGGAACATTGTTCGCGAGTTGATATTGATGAGGTCCAACTCGCGAAGAATCGACACCTTCTTTGCCGCCGGGATTGAAATGGTGTGCAAAGCGTAGCTGGTCGAACTCCCCGGAGATTTGTAGCGAAGCAGGCCGGCTGCAATGAACGCGCCCGACTGGGCGATGACGCGGCGGTTGTTCTTGGCTGGGTGGACGAAGAAGTAGCGGAAAGGTCGCTAGGTTCGACCAAGTTGAGAAAATATGGTTTCTCCACCCGAACGAACTGGAGCAATCGCTCCACTGCCGGCATCTTGCGGAAGCCGCCGAGATCGACCTCGTTGTTGAACTTACTATGCCCCTTGGATATCTCATTGCGCTCCCTATCCGAAAGGCGCGCGAGATTGCAGATCAGGCTTATCGTATCGCTGTCGGCGAACTTCACGCGCTTGTCGATGAAATCGAAGACCCTCACCGTGCCGTCCTTGTCGTGATGCTGCTCCTCGTTGCAGGCGAAGTAGAGGCCGACAAGCGGGTTGAGGGACACGTCTAGCAGTCGCGTCGGCAAGCCGTAGTGCTGGGCGCGCACCAGCTTGTCGAACATCGCCTTGTCGTTGCTAAACTCTGTCGGCGCTTCAAGCATCAACTCGCTGAAGATATGGTTCTCCGCCTCGGAGCGCACACCTCGCATGATAGACGGCTTCAGTTGCCACTTTGCATTAGACTCGCCACGGTAGCATCGAACGCCGCTCGTCATTTCAGGAAGCTCGAATACCAGTTGCAGATACGCAGTCATGCTTTCAGCCTTCAGCGCTCCCTTTGGCATCGCGGTTGCGCATTTCGCAAAAGCCGGACAGGGGTTCCGCTAATTCCCGGACAGCGATTTCGCTAATGTCGGGACAGTTTGGC
>NZ_JBVVQQ010000050.1:0-23156 GCF_055811135.1 Mesorhizobium sp. WSM4817
CTCCACACGGTCAGGACATCGAATCTGATTTGCTCCAACTTGGGAATCCAGATTCGGTCAAAAGGCGAAGCGCTCTAATGGCCGAGATCGATTGTCACGCTTCGGGATCACGCTCGTTTAAAGGGAAAGATAATGATCTCGCTGGAGGGCAAACGCGTCTGGTCTCCGGCCACGGCCGGCATGGTTGGGGTGCGCAGGGGTGCGCCGCTGTCCGGCGCGCCCGAGGCAAAGGCCCTACGCGGCTTGCCGTTGTAAAACCAGCTCGCCGGATAGCCGGACACTACGCTGGCGTTGTCAACGGAGTTCGGGTCAAAACCGTCTCTGTAGAACCCCACCGTATGAAAGATGAAGGTATCTCGTTCGATATCGACGAGAACGATGATGTGCGGCTTCCACCCGAACCTCGGGTCGAAGCCGCTCATCCGATCCTGGAGCCGTGAGTCAACGCCCGCGGTCAGATAATCCTTGCTGCTTCCAGCGTTGAGAACATCTGCGCCGGATCCGCAGAGCTTGTCATAGTCCCTCCCAAAAATGCGCGGTTCGTCGCGGCCATTGTCACCGGAGAGTTCGTCCCATGCCTTCTCGCCGCAGGATCCGTGATCGCTTTCCCGGGTCAAAGATTGGCAGTCGCCTCCGCAATCGGCGATCCGGTCGATGCCACTGGAACCCAAGCTAACATCGTGACGCTCGTTGCCGAAGGTTTGGGAAGCTGGTTGACCGCTAAGAAACCGTTTCAGCTGTAGGATGAATTTTTTGATCTCAATTCTCCCAGATGCAGCCACGACGCGACGAAGCGCCTCCATATATCGCTCGTCGAGTCATCGCTCTAATCGATTGCCATTATGCTCTCATTTGCACGATGAATGTTCCCGCCGAGCAGTACGCATGGCACTGCGGCGGCCCCACTGGGTGGCCAATCATCTGAACATTCGAGATGCCAAACCGCCGACCGTGTGGTGGTCACGTATCTCGGCCACATCGTCGACCAGGGCACCACAGACCAGATATTGTCGCCGCCCTACCAAGCCTATACCGGTGCACTTTTGTCGGCGATCCCGATTGCCGACACCTGTGTCGTCAAGAAACGTTGTGCTCGAAAGCGACATTTCCTCGGCGATGGATCCGCCGAGCGGCTGCCCCTTCCAGACGCGCTGTCCGCGCAAGCATCTGGTTCCCAGAGAAATTTGTGAGTGCGAGATTCCGCCCATCCCAAACCTGCCCGGTAGCTATAATATCAAGTGCCACCTACCGGACGACGCGGTCTTCGCAGTGATGGAGCCGGTCATCAAATTCAGCTTTAGCCCGAAGAGGAGGCAAAGAGGAGGCGGGGGTGAGAGAGGCGGGATCGGGATAGGATCAATTCGCGGTCGTGTGTGCGCCAGCTGCTGTGCGGCCGTGTCGACGTCTCTACAGCCTCCATCGCGGTTAGCTCGCCATCCGGGTCGACTTAGGCGCGGCGCGCCCTGCCGGTGCCCTCCTCACCGGCAGGGCCCCTACTTTCAACCAGACCAATGACCGAGACGAATTTCCCGAAGGCCCCCCACGGGATCTTCTTGGGAGAGATCGCCGAAGACAACGGCGTCGGCAACGCACGCCGACGTCAGGAACAAAGGATTGAGCGGGAACGGCAAAAAATTCAGACATCCGTTCGATCACTTTTCTCCAATGGTGCTGATCCGGGACATCCCATCCCGTTGCACATCTTCGGCAATCCCTCCGAGCATTAGGGACAGGCTAACCCTTGGCACCGGAAATACTAATTTTCGCATTTGGGTCCATTCAGTAAATCCAGAATCAGACCGCCGCCGCATTCGCAGAAAACTGGGTAAGAAGAAAAGGACGATGTGACTCTTGAAAAGTGGACACGCTTGGCGTTGGGGGCGGCCAAGCGCAAGTGGCTATGAGCGAGCACCTGAGCAAGTGCGGGGGTGCCTCATCTAATTCTTGAACGCGGCCGGATTGCCGAACGCTGGCGCTCGCAGCGGTGGGGCTCCCTCGTTGCCAATGGCCCGGCCTGGTATGACCGGTTCCCGGGCATGGAGCTTCCGGGGACCGGTCCCGATGACTTTGCCTCCAAAGGAGGAGGTCCCCGACTATTTTGTCGCTTATGCAAAGCAAATCAATGCGCGATCCGCTGCGGCGTGGAGGTCAAGCTCGGGCAAAGAAATGTCGGGCGGCCCGGATTCCGCGTCGAGACGCCGGACGGCGTGATCGAAGCCAACAGCATCATCGCCGCGACCGGACCTTTCCAGATCCCCGTCACGATCGCCCGCCGCGGGCCTATCGCGGGCGCGACTTCTAATGGTGGCTGGGCGTCCTCGGCAAGTGGGACGCCGAGACCCCGGGACCCGGCACCGAACACGTCACGGTCGCGGTGAGCGGCGCGCGCGGCGGCGAGACGATCGACTTCGGTCGTCTGGCCGCGCAGGGGCTTACGCTCCTCGGTATGACAAGCAAGTACCAGGACGGCGTGATGAGCTTCGCGCCCGATCTGGCGAAAAACATTGCCCGCGGCGACGCAAGCTTGATGTCGCTGCTGGATGAAGCCGACGCCTATGTCGCTCGCAACCGTCTCGACCTCTCGGAAGAGCCCGCGGCCCGTCGGATCGACCAGGATCCGGAATGCGGGACCAATCCGGTCCGCGAGCTCGACCTGGCCGAGGCCGGGATAGCGGCGATCGTCTGGGCGACAGGCTTTGCTGTCGACTACAGCTGGCTGAAGGTCGACGCCTTCGACGAGAAGGGCCGGCCAAGGCACCACCTTGGTGTCTCGAGCCAGCCCGGCTCTATTGCCTGGGTTTACCTTGGCAGTCGCAAAGAGCGTCCAGCTTCTTCTGGGGCGTCAGGCATGATGCCAGACACGTGGCTGACCGTATTTCGACGCAGTGAAGATATCTGGCCTACCATGCTGCCGCGAAGGGCCAGCCCGTGGATGCCTGACCTGACCCTGCCCGGCCTGCGGTGTGGGAGGGTCACTGCCGCGAGCATCCATCTGCCCGCATCGTCGGTTATCCGACAATGTCGCGTTCCGGACGAGCTGGAATTCGAGAACTCATTGCTTGGGCAGACTTCTTTTCCGGCACGCTTCATGCATGGGAGTTTTGGAACGCATTTGTGAGACGTCATCCCATGGTAGCCCCTCGAAGAACGAGCCGCGCCCGTTTGAAAAAGCCAAATCCTGTGGTGGAGGCAGCCGCTAGAAGCCGCCGTAACATCCGGAAAAGCTGCGCGACAGCATCACACGCGTCCTTTTCGCCCTTGGCGTGGGTTTGGCGCCCGCTGTCGATGTCGCCGACCTTGAGCCCAACGACCGCGGACGGCAAGGCCATTGTCCAGGTGAGCGACGACGGCGCCGGCATTTCGCCGAGCAACCGGGCGCACATCTTTGAGCCATTCTTCACCACGCGGCGATTGCGGCGGCACCGGCATGGGGCTCGGCATCGTTCTGGCCCTCCTGAAAGCGCATGATGGCACGATCCGCCTGGTTGAACTCCGAGCGCGGCGCGCGCTTCGAGATCATCTTGCCGGCTGTATGAATTGCAGCATGATCGTTTCAGCAAACCGGTTTTCGGGATCATGCTTTAGAACTGGAGAAGCGAAAAGTGCGCTACGACGTCGTCATCATCGGCGGAGCCATCGTCGGCTCTTCGATCGCCTATTATCTGCGCGAGGAAGGGTTTTCCGGCTCGATCGCGCTGGTCGAGCGCGACCCGCAGTTCGCCCATGCGGCGACGACGCTGTCCTGCGCTTCGATCCGCCAGCAGTTTTCGATTCCGCAAAACATCCGGCTGTCGCAGTTCACGCTGAAACTGTTCCGGCGGCTGACGGAAGAGTTCGGGCCGGATGCCGATATCGGCTTTCGCGAAGGCGGCTATCTCATCTTTGCCGGCTTGAACGGGTTGCCAATCCTCAAGGCCAATTACCAGACGCAGTTGGCCGAGGGCGCCGACATCGTGCTTGAAGATGCGGAGGCGCTCGTCCGCCGGTTTCCGTGGCTATCGGCCGAGGGCATCACCGCCGGCGCCTATGGCCGCACGGGCGAAGGCTGGTTCGACGCGCATGCCATGCTGATGCTGTTCCGCAAGGCGCTGCGCGAGAAAAACATTGATTTCATCACCGCCGACGTGACCGGCATCGAACGGCAGGGCGACCGTGTTACCAGCGTCAGCCTCGACAATGGCGAGCGGCTCGACGCCGGCATCGTCGTCAACGCCGCCGGGCCGAATGCCGGAAAAGTTTCGGCAATGGCCGGACTGGTGCTGCCGGTGGAACCGCGCAAGCGCAATGTCTTCATCTTCGAGGCGCGCGAGAAATATGACGACATGCCGCTGCTGGTCGATCCCTCAGGCATCTATGTCCGACCGGAAGGCTCGGTCTACATCACCGGCGGGGCTGAACCGGAAGAGGGCGACGGCCCCGCCGATCCCAGCGATTTCGAACCCGACTGGCCGCTGTTCGAAGAGGTAATCTGGCCGGTGCTGGCGACCCGCATTCCGGCCTTCGAGGCGATCAAGCCGACGCGCGCCTGGGCCGGTCATTACGACTACAACACGCTCGACCAGAACGCGGTGATCGGCCCGCATCCGCAGGTCGGGAATTTCCTGTTCGCCAACGGTTTTTCCGGCCACGGCCTGCAGCAGGCGCCGGCGGTCGGCAAGGCGCTGGCCGAGCTGATCGTGCATGGCGGTTTTCGCACGGTGGATTGCTCGGCGTTCGGGTACAGCCGTGTCGCTGAAGGCCGGGCTTTCAGGGAGTTGAATGTGATCTGAGGCGGGCGGGACAGCGCCCCCCTCTGGCCTGCCGGCCATCTCCCCCTCAAGGGGGAGATCGGCAGCTTCGTTGGTGGCTCCAAAGTCCAACGTTGGAGATTGGCGAAAGCAGCGATGACGGCCAATCTCCCAGAAGCGGCGAAGCAGAGCGAGGTTTTCGGTTGATCCTTTCTGGTCCGGCAGTCGTCCTAGCGGAAGATCATGTCGAGCTGCCAGTGCAGGCCGTTCTCGACGTCCCAATGACGACGCACGAAAAGGAGCAGGTCGCTGGCAGACATCGCTCGCGAGAGCTGCCGTTTGCCATCGATCACACGCGTGCGCTTGACTTCGCCGATGGCCGCGAGGCCGGCAAAGCCGTGCTTGCGGCCAAGCCCCGGCGCACGCACGACACGCGCCGTCCGCCGCTCCAGGTGTCCGTGGCTCACCTCCTTCGGTGACGGCCAGCGCCGCCTAGGGCGTTGGCCGTCCGGCAATGAGGCGCTCGGCATCGGCCAGAAGCAGCTTCTGATTGCCATCGGCCGTAACCACGGCGTCGCGCAGGTCATCAGGCGCAACAGTTCGACGGCCGCCCTGGCCTCGTTTGCCGCTCTGCGCCCTGGGGCGCGATCATTGGCGATGATCGCGGACGCGGTTCCATGGCTCCGGTAGTGGTCGAGAGGCAAGATTCGAGGTAAAGTGATTTTGTTCCTCGTCTGAAGGCGCTGCTTCCCGTCTGCCCTCGAGGTAGGAGGAGCTGGAGAGGCGGCCAGCTCCGATTTCTCCTCATGACGGGGTTTGTGGTTCGACGCGCATGCGCCATGCCAAATGAGAAACCGTTCGAGGTCCCGCAGGACAGACGGCCCGGAGAGCCAGTCGAGAGAGAAGGTCTTCGCCTCAGGCGGATCAGATACGAATTCCCGAGCACTGCGGTGATGTAGCAGGAAGGCCTGCGACGCCACCAAACCTCTGTTGCGAAAATATGGAGGTGACGCGGTATCCGCCGTCTAGCGAAACAGCATACGCTGCATCCGGCAGCACGCACTCGACGGCCTGGCCTCACGCCGGCTTCAGGGAATAGATCAGCTATGAGCCAGCAGGCAATCGCTGCACGCGGCGGTCAGGTCGTGTAGATCTTCCGCGCACACAGCCGGCGCCGAAAATGATGCTAGATGATGAGCCGACGCCAACATTACCGCAGGGGAGACAGCCAAGTCTGTCCTCAAGCATCTGACGATGAGTGATGCATGTCCAAAAGCTGACAGCGACAAAAAACATGTCTGGTCCAAAACAACCGGCCGCCTTGGGCGAGAGGTTCCTCGAAGCCTACTCGTGCAGTTGCTGCGGCTAAGCGCGCTGGCGCGGCCTTTGCTGGAAATGCGGCAATATTGAGTGGGGGCTGACCGCGTGAGAACGCGCGAGACGATTGATAGTCTGCTACGCCATCTCGGCGGCGCATCCGCTCGACGGTCACGGCTACACCTTTGGCAATGGCTGACGCGCGACATTGCGGTTGCGCCGCCCTGCCGCGCCGATGTGCCCAAAGTTCGTTGATAGTTCGCTCGGCAGATTGAGGAAGCCGGCCGTTGACTGCTGCCCAGGCGGAGATGACTGGGTTCATTCGGAACGTCTTGACCGTCGGTGTCATGAAGCCAAAGACACCATGCTGGACGTTATGCATGACCAGACGAGTGGGAGTCATAACAAATGATTTTACCGGAACCGCGCTCTGCTATTCCAGCCGGCAGGGTTTTGGAGATAACGACGACCACAGGATGCATCGTGGGATGTTCATATTGTCCGCAGGACAAGTTCGCTGACCAGCAAAGAAAAGTATCTGATACGAAGCATCTTAGTCTTGGAGATTTCAAGCGCTGTTTGGCGCGCGTGCCAACCCCTGTCGACATTAGTTTGCCGGGTATTCTGAGCCATGGCGGATTGCACCGAAATGGTCGAGCACGCTTCCGCCAAAGGCCACGGCATCAGGATTTTTACGACGCTTGTGGGAATGAAGGGGCGGGATCTACAACGCTTGCAGGCGCTGCGGTTGGGGGTATTCGTGGTTCATGTTTTTGATGATGGCACCCACATGAATAGCCGCCTTGTCGGAGACAAGTATCGCGATTTGGTTGGTCAACTCGTCGACGCCGACATCCCATCAATTCGATTCGTGGTTTTGGGCGAGGCCCATCCCGATATCGCCGACATTATCCCTGCCGAAGCCCTAGTTCGCGCGCGACCGGTGAGCAGCAGGGGTGGAAGCGTAGATCCTAAGATTGTAGAACCACGGCAGCCAGTAATCGGAGCGCTGATATGCGTGGACGAACGACAGTATCGGAATGTTCTCCTTCCAAACGGCGAGGTTACTCTCTGCTCCATGGATTTTGAGCGGCGTCACGTACTGGGCAACCTTCTATGCGACGAATACGGCGATCTATTTAAAAGCCCAGTTTTTTGCGAAATCGTCGATCGCATGAACGGAGCGGATGGTTTTCTGCTCTGTAGGATGTGTGAATTTGCCGATCCAAACGACCGGGTGCTGACTGGGTGCCGGCCGACCGCCTGAGAGAGGCGGGCCGGCGAATGCTGCTTTGGACTGCAAATGCCCGGCGAAATCATTGCGTTTTCGCGTCACGCGAGCGTGATCCCGTACGCGCGGGAGTCGGCCTCGATCATTTACGAGGCGAGTTCATCGAAAAGTAGTCGTCGGCTTCCAATCGAGCTTGATGGCCGCCTTGGAGGCATCACCGATCAGCAGGTCAACCTCGATTGGCCCGAAACAACGTTTGTCTATTTGGATCAGCGCCTGGTTATTCCTGCGTTCGCGGCCCAACTCGTCAACACCTTCGCCTTCCCAGAATATCTCCTTCCGAACCGCCTGGAGGCAGCCTCGACAAAGCTGCGGACCGAATGCGTCTCGCTGGTCGCGAGCACCGTCAGGCTCGTGGTGCTGCAGGATGGGGAACACGGCCTCGACATAGCTGTGTGACCGTCTTTAGCTGGATTTTGCGTCTCAAATCCCGGATCTCGCCTCCATCTTCCGCAAGACGGGAGAGACCTCCTGGGGCCCCCGGCTTCCGAAGGCATCTTTTCAGATTCCCGCCGCGAGGAGTGGCAAGAGCCTTTTTCCGCGCCACAGTCTATGAACCTGGGTTGCTGGCCGTCCTAAGAGAAAATTCCGATGCGGAGCTGCCCTATTAGCTACCGGCTCCTGGCAAGAGGACGGCGACGCGGCAAATCGGCCACCGGCGCAAGGTTTCCCCCCATTGTCGGATACCCGACAGGATCACAAACCCGCTAACCGTTGCTTTCATGAAAGTTTCCTTCTGGCACGTTTGATGCAAGGGATCTTGCGAACACCTCAGCGGATGCCCTCCTATGAGCAGGCTCAGGGAAAAATGCTGTCGCCGCATTCGAGACCGCGCCCTCGCTGATCCCCAAGTCGGTCAAAGGTCGGCGCATCATGGTGGAGGCGGGCGACTTCGCCGATTAAAACACGGAAAAAGGTTGGAAAGCAGCTGGCCGACCGAGACGCAATCATCGAAGCGGCGGAGATATGTCGCCGCCACGCCCCACAACTCGTGACATGAGTGTCGATCTCATCACTTGGCCGGGATCCATGGGCTTCATACCCGACCATACAAAATGCGGGGACAAAATCTAGCAAATCCAGCGGCACCGAGGTCGAGAATGCCCGCATGGACAGTAAGCCCAATGGCCATGGCCGGTATTCGCCGCGAACATCACCTATTTGGGAAACGCCTATAGGAGCAAGGCAAGTGGAACTCTCTTGCGTTGGAGTGGGTGCTGGGCCTTCTAATTTGAGCCTTGCGTGTCAGATACACGAGCAAATCGGGCAAGGGGCACTGTTCCTGGATCGGCAAGTCGACTTCCGCTGGCACCCAGGCATCGCGTTCAATTCCTCGGAGCTCCAGGTCAGCCACTTCAAGGATCTGGTCACGCTGGTGAATCCGCGATCAGCCTACACTTTCGTAAACTTCCTGCACGAGAGCGGGCGTCTGTACCACTTCCTGAATGCACAGTTCTTCGAGGCCGTGCTCAGAGCTGAGTTCGAGCAATATCTGAACTGGGTCTTCCACAGGAACCCGCTTGTCCGCGGCGGCGAAATCGTGCGCCAAATCCGCTTTGACGGCGAGTTTCGGGTGCACACCGATAACGCGGTTATTGGCGCCAGAAACGTCGTGCTCGGCATTGGCAAGCAGGCGCATATTCCGCCTCAGTTTCAGGGCTGGACTGGACGCAACCTGTTCCACTCATCTGAATTGCTGCACATTCATCCTGAGGTGCACAAAAAGCATGTCTGCGTGGTCGGCGGGGGACAGTCCGGAGCCGAGGTGGTTTTGCACCTTGTTGGTCTGCCAAGAGAACGGCGACCTGCCTCGATCACTTGGGCCTCGCAACGCGAAAACTACCTGCCCATCGACAACAGCCCGTTCACAAACGAGTTGTTCATGCCCTGCTTTTCGGATCGTTTCGCGGCAATGAGCGAGTCGCAGCGCAAGCTGTTCCTGCGGCGCTTCGCGCTTGCTTCGGACGGCATTTCGGAAAGCACGTTGCGCGCGATCTATCAGGCGCTATACCGCCACGCGTTTCTAGAGCCAAACCGATGCGATATCACACTGCGCCCGGGCTGCTCTGTCTCGCACTGCATCAACGCCGGCGCGGGCCACAGACTCACCCTGCAGCACGGCATGGAGGAGGTCGAAGAAGTCACGGCCGACATCGTCATCCTGGCCACGGGTTACGAGAACGCGGTGCCAGGCTTCTTGGAACCGATGGCGGACCGGCTGGAAAAGATCGACAACGAATTGGCTATTCGCGAAGATTTTTCGGTGTGCTGGGACGGACCGCGTGACAGACGCATCTTCGTACAGAACGCGAGCCTAAGACAGCGTGGGCTGGCTGATCCGAATCTAAGCCTGCTGGCCTGGCGAGCGCGTCGCATCCTCGACAGCCTTCTGGGGCGCGCGCCGCGCGCCAACCCCGAGCATCCCGGCTTCATCAGCCTTACCTCTGTCGAGAGCTGGTCCGACACCGTCGCAGAAGAAATGGGCGGCAGCGGGATATGACCAGCCGACTACTGATCATTGGCGGTGGCATCCAAGGAATGATTCCGCCTTCACTGCAGCGGAGGCCTGAGAGGAGAGACGCACTTAGCGTCCTCTCATATGCCGTGGAGTACTGTTTCCGTCGACCCACAACCTGACCAGCGCCCGATTGCCCTAACCGGAATGTTCGACCAACCAGTCTTTCCAACAGGAGGCTTTTCGCATGTTGACTGATGCACAAAGAGAAAAGTGGCAGAAAGACGGATATGTCAGGCTCGAAAGGCTCTTCGATCCCGCGGCTCTGGAAGCTATTTCCAACTTTGTTGAGGACATATCACGCTGGGACGTTAGCGATGATAAATGGCTCATGTGGTTCGAGAAGACGACGGATAATCGAAAGACCATCTCTAAGGCCGAGAATTTTCTCGACTTCCATGGTCCATTGCGTCTTCTTCTTTTAGAAGATCAGCGCATAAAGTTTGCGGTCGATGCTTTGCTTGGCGAAGATTCGCGCAGGCTCAAGGAATTGCTGATCTTCCACTATCCCGACAGCGGCGGCTATCGCCCGCATCAGGACACTTATCACATTCCACACAGAGTGCCCGACCGCATGGTCCATGCGGTCGTTGCCATCGGCATTGACGACTCCGACACAGGCAACGGCGGGCTTTTCTTTAGCCCCGGCAACCACAAGAAGGGGATATTTCCCATGGATGCCGGTGGGGTGATTGATCCTGAGGTCGCCAAAACATTCTCCTGGGAACCCGTAGTATGGAAGGCTGGCGACATCTTCATCTCGACGATTACGCACCGCATTACTCGCAGCCGAATAAAAGCAATCGTTCGCGGCGGACGCTCTACTTGGTCTTCCAGCGTGCTTCAACCGGTGGACCGACCCGCGCTGAATATAATGTGCTTAAGCGCGTCCTTAATCCGCCAGAGGGCAAAGTGGCCGATCTAGACAATCTCAAGCCGCCAAACGGCATTTTCTATCGCGATTGAGCTCACGCAACCAGGCGAGCCATGCACGCGAAACTGATTGACCGCTCAAAAAAATGCGGGGAGCATGGCGTTTTGATTTGTGGGCTACTGGAGTATCGCCGCAGCCCCGTTACGACGCTTCGGCACGCCGGATGGAGGTAGTCGCCGGGCGGTCTTCTCTGACGCCTAAAGCCTACTGGCGCGCCCGTCTTCGCCCGCCTGTGGGTTAGAGCCGGATTATTCTCGCGGGGGCCGCCAACGGGTCCGGGCTGCCGCCTCTCTTCGCAACTTGCAGCAGAGGCTGTTGCGTTGGCAGCCGAAGATACCACTGCTTCAACGGCTGAGTTTCGTCATGCGCAAATCCACGTTTTCTCGAACGGAACTGTTGCGGGCGTTCGGTATCGACATGGCCACGCTTGGAACGGGAAGCGTCGGCACGGGGTTTTCATTCGGAAAGGTTGGACCGGGCGTCACATCCGAGCCCCATCGGCACGACGAAATCGAGGCCTTCGTGGTCCTGTCTGGCGCTGGCAAGGTCAGGACTGACCTTGGGGAAATCCCGGTCGAGGCCGGCGATGTCGTTCTGTTCCACCCTTTTGAAGCGCATGTGCTGCACAACGATGGGGGCGAAGACCTAAATTTCGTCGATGTCTACTGGCGCGACGGCAAGGCCGCCCTCGAAGCTGCTGCACAGGTCGCAACTCCCCGCCGGCCGATCTTCGTCTTCTCCACGCCCCCGACGCCTAATGGCGATCTGCATCTGGGGCATCTTTCTGGCCCTTATTTTGGCGCCGATGTCTACACGCGTTTCCTGCGCATGAAAGGGGCCGAAGCCTATCACCTGACTGGAAGTGATGATTACCAGAGCTACGTCGCAACGCGTGCCGATGCCGATGAATCGACGCCTGCAAAGGTGGCGCGCCACTATGCGAACGAGATTCGCACCACGCTTGCTCTTCTTGACTGCGAGGTCCACAGCTTCCTACCCACCTTGGGCGATGACGCTTATGCAGAGTTTCAAGCCGCGTGTTTCCGTAGTCTTCTGAGCAGCACGGCGGTAGATCTGCGCCAGAGCCCTGCGCTTTTTGATGCAGTGACAGGCGATTACCTTTACGAACCGGATGTAAGCGGCCTCTGCCCCGATTGCGGCGGCTCCACTAGCGGCAACATCTGCGAGGAATGCGGCTCGCCGAACCTATGCCACGACTTGCGTGCAGCCCGGTCCCGTCAATCGGCCGAGGCGCCGGTGGTCGGCTCCGTGCGCCGTCCCGAACTTGCGCTGGAACGATGCTACGACAATATCGACCGGCATTTAAGGGCGTCGGGAGCCCCCGTTCGGATCATGGACCTGTTCGCGCGTGTACGCCAACGCGGCGACTTTTCCGTGCCCATCACCCACCCATCGGACTGGGGGCTACCGGCCGAGGGGTTCCCGGGGCAGGTGACCTGGGTCTGGCCAGAGATGGCGTTTGGTTTTCTTTACAACATCCAGGCGCTAGCTACATCGCTCGGTCGAGACTGGAATGCGGCCCTGCCCAGCAATGACTGGCAGATTGTCCATTTCTTCGGCTTCGATAATTCGTTCTACCACGCGCTACTTTATCCGGCGCTTTATGCTGAGGTCTTCTCCCACTGGACGCCGCGCATCCGCTACCATGTGAACGAGTTCTACCTGCTCGACGGCAAGAAGTTTTCGACCAGCCGCGGCCATGCGGTTTGGGGCAAGGAGGTTCTGGGCCCAAAGAGAGTCGACGCCGTGCGTCTTCATTTGGGCCTGACACGCCCGGAAAGTGAGCGGACGAACTTCACGCTGGACGCCCTACGCCGCACTGAGAACGAGGTGTTCCAAGGGATCTGGCTGAATTTGCTTGATGCGCTGCACCGGGAAATCAAGCAGGACTTTGGCGGCTGTGTGCCCGACGCAGGCGACTGGGCTCCCGCCGATCGCGCTTTCTTTGCTCGGATAGAAATCCATCGCGCGGCGATGGAACGCGCCTATTCGGACGATGGCTTCTCGGTCCGGCGCGCGGCCGCGCAGGCCTGCGATTTCGTGAGCGATTGTGTAGTCTACCGACAGGCGCAAGACTATGCAGCGGCGCGACGTCTCTATCCCGCCCGCACCCGGACGTCACTCGCCCTTCAGACGACGGCCGCAGCGATCCTGGCGCAGACAATCGCCCCGCTGATGCCCCGATTCGGCAGCACGCTGGCTCAATGCATCGGCGGCGTGTCGACCGAAACATGGCCGCGGTCGGTCCAGAGGCTTGCGCCCGCAACGACCTTTGATCTCGGACCTATGCTGACGTTCTATGGCAGAGCAGACATTCCTGTTCTCAATGACGAGGAGGCATAATAGCCTATCGAAGTTTCGACCAGATTTGGGCTCCGACAAAGCCGATGCTTTACTCGCTACCACCGGCCTTAACCAACATATCGTCGAGACGCTGGCCCGAGCCTTGGAGGATATGGGAGATGCATGCGGCAAGCTGCATCCGGTGTCTAGCGAAACAGGATACGCAGGATCTGGTGGAAGCACTCGACGCGCTGCGCCTCGTCGGCACGAGCCAGCAGCCATGCGCTGCATACGGGAGCCAGTTGTGGAGATCGCACCGCGCATCGCCGGCGCCGAATGATGCTAGATGAGCCGACGCCAACATTACCGCAGGGGCAGACAGCCATCGGTTCTCGCCCTCAAGCGTCTGACGCACGTGTGACGCCTGTCCAAAGGCCGACAGCGGCAGAAAACATGTCGGGTTCAAAACAACCGGCCGTCTCGGGCTTGCGCGGTTTTCGAGGCACATCATGCATTTACTGCGGGCTAAGCGCGCTGGCACGACGTTTGCTGGTTGAGATCGGCAATACTGAGTGACCACATGAGAACACACAAGACATTAATGGTCTCCTAAACCGGTGCGTTCCGTTTCTGAGAGAAGAACCAGCTCGCGCATAAACGTCAGGAAAGGTGTGGGAATGGAGAGCAACATGTTGCGTAGTGAGTCCCCGGCTCCTCCGATCAAAGTGGACGACTGGCTGCGTGGCGAACCTCTTACGAACTTTCAGCCCGGCAACGTGTAGGGATGACAAGTGGAATGGAACCCTGGTCAATTCGCCCATATTCTGCGGCGCGCCCGCAGGCCCGTCGTCGAAGGCGTCACAGTCCAGGACGTGTTCAAGATCGGCGACAGGGGCAGCATTTACGTGCAATCGGCGTCGCCAGGGCCGGACGTCGGCTGCGTAAGCGGGCCCGAAGTCGGCGTAACCGAAAGCACAAATCCTCCGTTGAGGACGAGACCTGAAATTGAGGAAACGAAATGTCTCACGCAGCGCTTGGCCCTGCCGTCAACAACGACGGCGGCCCTTGCCCGCCCGTTCGTCGAATGCCTCCTGCGGCTGATCCGTGCTCAGGACTTCCACGGCTCATGCCAAGGGAAAACGGACACCTGGCTGCTGGCCGATTCATCATCACCAAGGAACTGCGCCGGAACATCCAATCATTGGCAATCCGGATCCGGACGCGCTGTGGAGGCTCGACATGTTTGGGACCGTAGTGGAGCTTGCGATCGCGGAGCGCTCAGGCGTGATGACATAGTCAACAACAGAAATGAAACCGACCGGTGCTCCGGGTGCGTGCTTTTCACGGTCGGGCAGTTCGCCGGTCTGTCGAGGCGTCTACCGGTTCGGCTTCGAGACTCTCCGGAAACTCGCGGATACCGGGGCGAAACTGGTCGGCGATGCGACTGCAGCTATTGCCTATTCCGACGTGGTGCGGGCGTGAAGAAACCGATTTTCGAGGAAGGATTATGGCAAACCTGGATGAGATGGCGAAGAAAGTCCGAAAGCTTCAACTGCGCGCGGCAATCGCCAAGACGAATTTGCGTGACCTTGCTGAGGGTCTCCCGGTCAAATGGATTGAGATAGAGGAAGTCGCCGAGAAAACGCACGCCGTTTACGCCGAGTTGGATGGTGCCAGGAGAGAGCTCACCAAAATGAAGACTTTACGATGTGGAGCACATTCATCAGCCGCGACGGCTCCATATGGGTGCCGGAATATCTGACAGCTATAGATGGCAAGATCTGTATCGGCTGCGGCCGCTGTTTCAAAGTCTGCTCGCGCGAGGTCATGCATCTTTACGGCGTCGATGACGCGGGTGAAATCCTCGGCGCCTGCGACGGCGGTGACGACGATTTCGATGGTGAGCTCAACCGCATGGTCATGGTTGTCGACCATGCCGGCCGCTGTATTGGCTGCGGAGCCTGCGGCCGCGTCTGCCCGAAGAACTGCCAGACCCATGTCGCGGCCGACCAGATCGCAGCATGAGCTGCATGATTTGACGAAACAAAATCAGGAGAACGGCATTGCGCTTCATCATCTTTTGTCGGCTCCTCGGGCTGGTCCTGTGCGGCAACGCTGTGACGGTTTACTTCGCCTCTCATTCGTTCCGTCTAGCAGTCGTCACGACGCTGGGCTATTCGCTACTTCTTCAGCTGGGCTATTTCGCAAGTGTGCTCTTTCTGATTTGGCGATCCAGCTGCGCTGGCAAAGCCGGGCAAAGGGCTGAGCTTTTCGATAGGTCCCCCAGGAAGTTAGGTACCAGTCGCGCTTCGATGATGAGCATAGGAATGAAACTCAAGACGTGCCCCAGCGCAATCAAACGCTCGGCATATTGCTGCTCCTCCCTTGATGCGCCGTAACAAGATCAAAGCTCAGATTCGTCATTTTGTTCAAGTTTGATTATTGAGGGTCATGGTTCCCTGGTATGGTCGAAGGCGACGGCATTCTCATCGTTCTAACGCCAGGGGAATGCAGTTTCGGTTCTCCGGGCAATGGTAGTCGATCGCAGCGCACGGCACGCGGGTTGCTTCGTCTCGAAGGCGAACGAAGCGCCGGAAAACATAACACGTGTGAAGGTGGCACATGTCCGGCTCTGCCACAGCCGTACGATGTTCGTGCTGGCCTATCCACGCGAGACGCAGGAGATGGTGTTCGAGCCCACGACCGGGCCTTCGCTTTCTTCGGCGGGGCCTGCACGCGCGGCATCTACGACAACATGAAGACGCGGTGGAGACGGTCTTTTGGGCAAGGACCGGCAATACAATCGCCGCTTCCTGCAGATGTGCAGCCATTACCTGGTGCAGCTGGTCGCCGCACCCCGGCCTCCGGCTGGGAGAAGGGGCAGGTCGAGAACCACGTCGGGGAGGAGCTGAACGACTTGCTGCTCGACAAGAGCGTCGCCTGGGCTAAGGCCCACCGCCATGTCGATCAGCCGGACCGCACGATCTGGGAGGTGTTCGAGGAGGAACGCGGCCGGCGCGCTGCATCAAATACGAGCTGGCCATCGCCAAGCTGCCGCTCGCCAAGGAGATCGAGGACGTCGACTTCACCGACACGCCGGTCAACGAGGCCCTCGTCCGCGAACTCGCCAACGGCACCTTCGTCGCCGACCAGCGCAATGCCGTGCTCATCGGCGGCACCGGAACCGGCAAGTCGCATCTGGCGATCGCCATCGCGCGTGCCCTGATCCGCAACGGTTCACGCGGCCGCTTCTTCAACGTCGTCGATCTCGTCAACCGGCTCGAGACTGAGCACCGAAACGGCAAGCAGGGACGCATCGCTGACTACCTCACCCGTCTCGACTTCGTCGTCCTCGACTCATGTGCAGTACGCAGAGATGTGGAGTCGCCCTCACTGGGAGCCACTTTTGCGCGGCGCGTGGCGCGTTGAGCGTCGGACAACTCCACATAATATTAGAGGCGGCGCAGCCACCCGGTGATATCCTCCCCCCGGAAGACGAAGGCTCCGCCTTTCGGTGGCGCCAGTATCTCCGGGAAGACTTGGGCGAGAGCCTGTCGCTTCAGATCAATATGCCTCGACGTCGGCTGCCGTTACGGCGGACAGGCAGTGGTCGGCTGGAACACCTCGTAACAGGAAATCTGTGACGTCACATGGCGAGGTCGCCGAAGGGCTGATTGGCCTACGGCGCGTCCATGCCGATTGTTGCGATCCTCGCGATCATCTGCCCGACCGCATTCGCTGCGCCGTCTCTCTGGCCGCGCCCTCTTGAGTTGAAGGTACAGACAGCTTCTCTTTAAAAGGCGACATCCGCTGTCCGTCAGCCGGCGAACAGTTCGGAGCTGAAACCCGGTCACCACCAGTTCGCCAGGTCGAAATGGCAGCGAACGGCCTTGCGGGTGCACTCTGGCTCAGGCGTAGGTCGATGCCGAGAGGCACGTCCGGCATGTCCGATAGCCGACAATGTCGGGTACGCAACGTAGAGGAAGCTGACTCTCGGGTGTTTTTTAGATGCTCTTTGGCTTGGCACGGTACATGCTCGCTATTGCGCAAAACGCACGGATTGAGTGGTCCCACCGCCACGAAAGTCGCTAGCTTACGCCACCTCCCAAGGCGAACCCGGCCCGGCAGGAGCTCCGTCTCTGCCGGGCATGCCTTTTCAGACGACTCGCGTTCAGAACTTCAAATTGGGCGGCGCAATGCCCGGCTGAAGAGGATTGCGTCGAATTGGAATATGGAGGCCGTTTCGAGGGCTCTCCGATGTATGGCCGGAGCGCGAAGGGAGTGTTCCTGTGCCCATGCGGGTGGGTTCACGCTCAGCGTGTTCGTCGACATTCGTCAATTGTGTCGGCTTTGTCGGTTTGACGACACAGCCTTGGTTGGCCGGCATCTTGGACGCTTTTGTCTAAGCCGCTGAAAACAAACATACAATGTCTTCCCTTACACCGTCATCTAGCTTGGCATGAATTTGGCTTAATTCCCTTGAGGGCGGGAGCTGCTTGCCAGGGAAGAGCGAAGAGATGGCTCGGCAAAATTGAAGGACGGGGGAATCACAGATTTGTTGCGAATGAATACGTTGCCCGCTGGCCGCCATGCGTGTGGGGCTAGAGCATCGGATGGTTTGAAGATGCGGCGAGGGACTGCAGTACGCGTGTCGTTCGCGTGATTTGCTGGCGGGTCCAACAATGGGCGTTGCAGATGTGCATACGGTTGGCGAGTTACGTCCCGTCCGTGATGGCATTCTTCGTTAGCGCTATGACTGCGAACCGACAGGAGACCAGCCTTGTCGGCATTTACCAGGGTTCGGAGCTAACAGCGGCCGCCAACCGTCTGGGACAAAGCGGATACGAGCTGTCGGGTGGTACCCAAGTGTCTTTCGACAAGTGGTACCATAGCAACTGGATCGACATGCGATTTGAAATGTTGACGCAGCTGTCGGACGATTTCGGTCTCCTGTGGAGCGCGAGCACCGGCCAACGCGCCGAAAAGGTCCGAATCGACTCAGGTGTGAAACTCGGCTTTATCCTGCAAAAGCGACCGACGCCGTCCACGACGCTTTCTCTCACCGTCAGTTCGATTTTGGGCGGGAATCTGACGGAACGACCTTGCACGGCTGACTATGGCGCCGTCGGCGGCTTCCATACAGTGAATTGCCGTCTGGCCGCCTCGCAACTCCCGCCTGCTGTCACGTTGAAATATATGGCAAACATCAATCCAAGCCGATTGAAACCACGGTCGGCGGCGTGCAGTCCAACCACACGCGGATGGTCGCCGCCGTTGCCGCCAAGATCGGCATGAAATGCCTCCTGGTTCAGGAGAGCTGGGTTCCCCATGAGGATGTCGTCTACGACCGGGTCGGCAACATTCTCTTGAGCCGCATCTTGGGCGCGGAAGTGCGCCTGGTCGACGAAGGCTTTGACATCGGCATCCGGCACAGTTGGGAAAAAGCGCTCTATGAGGTCAAGGCGAGGGGCGGCAGACCTTATGCGATACCAGCCGGCGCATCTGTTCACCCGAATGGCGGCCTCGGCTATGTTGGGTTCGCGGAGGAAGTGCGCGCCCAGGAGAAACAGCTTGGGTTTGCCTTCGACTACATCGTCGTTTGCACTGTCACCGGTTCAACGCATGCCGGCATGATCGTCGGGTTCGCCGAGGACAGTCGACGGCGCAACGTGATTGGTATCGATGCCTCTGCCACGCCTGCAAAGACAAAGGCGCAGGTGCTTCGTATTGCCCAACATACAGCGATGCTCGTTGAGCTCGGAACGGACCTCGTCGAGGACGACGTGGTGTTGCTCGAAGAGTATGCGTATCCGCGTTATGGCATTCCATCCGAGGAAACCAAGGAGGCGATCCGCCTGTGCGCTCGGCTCGAGGGCATGATTACCGATCCCGTCTATGAGGGCAAATCGATGCAAGGAATGATCGACCTCGTCCAGAGAGGTTTCTTTCCAGAGGGATCGCGCGTCCTCTATGCCCATCTCGGCGGCGCGACGGCAATCAACGGTTACGGCTACACCTTTCGCGACGGCTGACGCTCGACAAATCGCGGTTGCGTCCTTCCTGCCGTGGCGGCGATTGCGCTCAAAGCTCGTTCGATTCCGACCTTCATAGGCTTCTTTGACTTCGTGCATTGCCGGAGAATCTTTGTACACACCTTGGCCACGGGCCAACACGGTCGTCCATGAGCTCGGAAGCGCGGCGTTGGCCGAAACGGTCAGTCGTCATCATAATCGCCGTCCGCGTTAACGCCGACGGCCGATGCTAGGTACTCGGCATCGAGAACAGCACGGCGGAAGCCGAGCCGATTTGGACGGAGTTCCTGAGCAAGCTGACACGGCGCCGCCTACGGGCGTCAAGTCGCCGTATCCAAATGCCCATAAAGGCATCAAGACGGCCACGCCAAGATGCCGTCCCCTACATGGCCGGGGTGCTGCGTCCACTCCACGAGGAACGGGGCTGGCTTACCCATCGAGATCCTCACCGCGAGATTAGCGGCGAACGGAGGTCATCGGCATCAAACGCCTGGGTTGCGCGAAAGTTGTCAAGGCCGTAGCGGAGGCGCTACTTCTTCCCAACTAAATGACGGCCGACGTTGCCGATGGTGTATCGCTAGGACTGCCGTCCGAAGCGAAATGAGTCGATGGAGCATGGCGTCATCATTTGGAAAGATGCCGATGATCTCGGTGCGCACGCGACTAGCTCTGGACTCGATCCGCCGGTGCGGAGGAGGTAGGGAACGGATATCGAAACTATTCGCCAACGGTGGGAAATGGTGTGATCAACCAGCCGATTAAGTCGATGGCACGCTGAAGTATCGTTCTCGTCTGAGCAGGGCTGGGCGAAGCGGCAATGACACGTCCGGTCTTGTCTCGGATATCGCCTTGCCTGACAAACGGCGACTTGGGTTTGGTCTGATGTGCAATTGACCTCCGCGACACCTGGTACAGCAGCCGCCCGGGTCTCACCACCGATCCAATCGAGGATGCCATCGCGATCAGGAACTAGGATCCGCGAGGCCGCAGGCTGCGGACCCCTTTTGCGCAAATCCCATTCCTCGCCGATGACAAGTTTAATGTGCTCAGTGACGAGATCGACACGATAAGCCCAGTCGGATCAGTTTAGGTTCCCCACCGCAAGACTCGGATTGACTTCAATGACGACTGGGCCACGCTTTGTCCAGCGGAATTCAATGTTCGATGGCCCCCAGCCAAACCCGAGAGCTCGCAAACAGCTCAGCGAAACATCGGCGATACGTTGAGGCTCATCATGAATCAGCGGGGCCGGACAGCCATGGGTTCTCACTCTTCGAAAACCCGACAAGCTGGTCAATTCCTCAGTCCGATCTGTCCACCCGCAGGGGCTCACTCCATGTCTGTTAGCAACACCTTCGAGCCGCAGATGCACGATCTGCCCCTTCTGTGGAGTGACTGGATGAGACTATGCCCGAGAGGCTTGAGGAACTCGCTCGCCCACGGCCCCGCCGTCACGATAACTTCATCGGCGGAAAGCGTCTGGCCCGTTCCAACCTAAACTGTCACGCGCCGACCAGACAACTTCAACACACTGCGGCCGGGCTCAAGGCCCGTGCCGCTTCGCATATTATGTCGAAGGCGTGTCGCGAACGAGCGGATCCCGAGATTCTCCGCCAATCGGCCGCATTAAGGTGCATCGCATCCTGTCAGCCGCGCGCGAAGAGGGGGTGGTGCAACATGCCGCGAGCGGAGGTCGTCCACATCAGGGAACATTCGGTGTTGTCTGATCTCCGACATTTCGGACGGGCGAAATAGGTAATGCTAGCGCTATCATTTGCTTCAAAAGGATTATCTCCTTCGGCACGGTTCTCGCGTGGTTATCCATAGACGCGTCACGGACTGTCGAGAACCGTCCAATTTCCTCTTTTCCGCCCAAGAGAAGTGCCGATGAATCCTGTAGCGCAAGAGATGAGAAGACCGGAATTCGCTGACGCTGCATGGCAGGAGCGCTGTGCTGTTACCCGCGTGGACCAGTTGCGCGAGCGGATGGGGGGCGGCGCCAACTGCAACCTAATGCGAGACGTTGAACTCGGCCTCTCGCGCGCGCCTATGGCGATGCGGATCACACCCTATGTTCTGAACCTAATCGACTGGTCGAACTTCCTCCAGGACCCGATCCGTAAGCAGTTCATACCCGTCGCAAGCGAAATTCTTCCATCTCATCCGTTACTAAGTATGGATTCGCTACATGAACAAGAAAGTTCACCTGTAGATGGATTGGTGCATCGCTATCCCGACAAGGCGCTTTTAATCGCGACGGATCGCTGCCCGGCCTATTGTCGTTTTTGCACCCGCAGTTACAGCGTGGGCCTAGATACGCAATCGGTGTCGAAGAAAAGGGCTTCGCCATTCCAAACCCGATGGAATGCTATCCTTGCGTATCTTCGTGCGACCCCCGTCATCGTTGATGTGGTGGTTTCGGGAGGTGACTGCTTTCGACTGAATCCTTCTCAACTTTTGGCGATTGGCAGGGGACTTCTGTCCATCTCCTCAATTCGCCGCATCAGATTCGCAACGAAAGGTCTCGCTGTACTGCCTATGAAAGTCACGAGCGATCATGAATGGACTGATGCTCTTGTCAATATTAGCGATGCCGGCCGGAATCAGGGCGTGGACATCTCACTTCATACCCATATCAACCATCCGCGAGAAATCACCGACTACACGATTGCGGCTGCTGAGCTTCTTTTCAAGCGCGGAATAAGGATGCGCAATCAGTCGGTTCTGATGGCTGGCGTCAACGACGATCCCGAGGTCATGAAAGGGCTCGTCAAAAAACTCTCGCACCTGCATATACAGCCGTACTACGTGTTTGCTTGTGATCTTGTCGACGGAATCGAGCACATGCGTTGCTCGATCAGCCTTGCATGTCAAATAGAAAAGGCCATACGCGGGACCACGGCTGGGTACAACACTCCGTTGTTTGCTGTCGACACGCCGGGGGGCGGCGGAAAACGCGACGTTCACAGCTTCGAGCATTATAATAGACAGACAGGGATTGCTGTTTACCGGGCTCCCTCTGTCCGGCCGGACCAGCTGTTCATATATCCGGATCCTTTGCAGTCTCTCTCTTCAGATGCGCAGGCGGCATGGTTAGATCCCCAGCGCGCCAAGCGGATGCTGACCGATGCGGTTCAGGCCGCTCATGCAAAATCGACGATGGGTTGAATAAACGACTCTGCGGCATGGCATCGCGCATGAGCACTGCCTCCATAGGAGACTTTATGAAAACTGTTAGCCAGGAGCGTCATGTTTAGATTGAGTGCGGAGGTTGCTGCAGAAGTTCTTTGTAAACACCTTCTTGTCGAGGCCGTTTCACGCAGAAATATGACACCTCGGCAGAACCGAGCCATGTTCATGAAAGAGCTTTGGCATGCCGAGAGCTAAATAGACAAAACCACTTCTATCATGATAGACGACGTTGGTTGCCCAAGGCAACTCAATGGACGTAACGTGAGAGTCCTGGATGTCAGTGAAGATAAAGGGCGCGGCGTGTTCTCGGCTCGCGACTCCATGCCGGGTGAGGTCGTTGTAATTGGGCTGATTGCCCGTCTGGAGACGGCTCGAACGACAGACTCGATTCAACTGGATTGGGATGTCCATGCTCTCTTTGAGGAGCCCGCTGTCATTATCAACCATTCTTGCGACCCCAATTTAGCAATCGTTCCTAATCGATTCGGAGCCTACGACTTCATGGCTATCCGGGAAATATTCAGTGGAGTCGCATTGACATGGGACTATGCTACGTCAGAGTTCGCGTGCGTCGGGGGTATCGGTCTGTCTCTGTAAGGCGGAAAACTGCCGAGGTGCAGCCGGAGGTTTCGCCGCGTTGCCTCGCGATCACCCGATGGTCATATCCGGACTGTACGCATCGTATCTTAACGAGAAGCTGGGCAACCGCCGGAGACGATAAGGGTGTTTTCAACTTTATCGGTTCCTAGAGCGGGATGAATTGAGTGTGAATCGAAGGGGATTCCCGAAGGCGAGCAAATCTGATTCAACCTGCTGGCTGGGTCAGGAGGCCGGCATGGATGGG
>NZ_JBVVQQ010000051.1:0-12849 GCF_055811135.1 Mesorhizobium sp. WSM4817
AGAGAAGCTGCGCTTCGCCATCCGTGAAGGCGGCCGCACCGTCGGTGCCGGCATCGTCGTCACCATCAAAGAGTAATCGACGCCGGCATTTGTCGGATCGACAGGGAAGGGCGGTCTTCGGGCCGCCCTTTCTACGTTTACTGGGTCCGCGCAGAAAAAATCTTGCGCGGTCGTTTCAAAGCTGTTGCAAGCACCACCGCCGCAACTATTATAGGTTGCATCGAGGGGGCTTTTGCCAAGCGTGGTTCGGGGACGCCGTCTGAACAGTAGGGCCGGGTGGTGGCGCGGGCTGGTTCGCCTGGCGCCGGTGGTCGCAATGGCGATGGCTGCCTTTGCGGCGAAAGCCGAGGATGTCTTCCCAAAATGGTCCGATCTGACGACTTGGACCGACCCGCAGATCTGGTCCGATGATTTTTCGCCGATGCGGTTCGCCGTCGTTCGCAGTAGCGCGACCGGCTGCGAGCCCAGCTGTCCGGAATGGATCTCGGCAGAAGGCGCCATTGAAGCCGGCACGCCAGCTCTGCTCAAGCGTACGTTGAAGAAGCTCGGCCGCCGCAAACTGCCGATCATAGTCAATTCCCCGGGCGGCAATGTCGATGCTGCGCTCCAGCTTGGTCGAATAATCCGCAAGAACCAGCTAGATATCGCCGTCGGTATAACCAAGTTTTCCGATTGTTGGCCCGGGATGAAGGATTGCCGGGCCAATGACGGCAAGGGCGCGGCATATTTCGGCATTGCGTCTGACGGCGGTGCCATGTGCAACTCCGCATGTCCGCTGATGTTTGCCGGAGGCGTCGGACGTGTGGTCGGCAGTTGGGCCCATCTAGGCGTCCATCAGATCACTACGACCCATTTCCGCACAACACGGCAATATCGAACCACCTATCGGGTTGTGCGGGGCAAGAAATATAAGTTCACCACAGAAACCGTCACTCAAGACAATGTCGGCTACAAGACCTACGAGATGAGCAAGGCGCTTGAGAAGAGGCTGTCGGCCTATCTCAAGGAGATGGGCGTCGGGCGGGGCGTTCTTGACGTAATGAAGGCCACGCCCGCCAGTGATATCCGGCAGATCGCCCTCGACGACATGCTGACGATGAAGCTGGTCACCAGCAGGGCCTCCCTCGACATACTTACGCAGGCGGGCATATGCCGGCGGAGTCCGGCGCCGGCGAACTGCAGGGAGATCCCTGCGAATGCCAAGCCGGCCAAGATGGCAGTGACGGCCGTCCAAGGGGCCACTCCGCCGGCCGCCCGTTCAGCGCCGGTCGACAATTCGATGCGTTTTGTCCTGGTCCGGAGCAGCGACCCGAAATGCGGTCTCGATTGTCCCGAATGGATTGCAGCGCAAGGCACGATCACGCCCGATACGCAGAAGATATTTCGCCGATTGCTCGACACGGTCGGCGGCCGGCGTCTACCGTTGATCGTGAGTTCGCCGGGGGGCGATTTGCTCAGCGCCTTGGCCATCGGAAGGTTGATCCGCGACCGCAAGCTTGACGTCGCGATTGCGCGCACCGATTTTACTGGGTGCAAGCCGCAGGACAAAGGGTGCGCGCCAACGAATGGGTTCTATCCTGGTGTCGTGACCGATTCAGGTGCGGGGTGCGATGCCGCCTGTCCGATCATGCTTGCTGGGGGCGTCAGACGTTTCGTGGGCCCCCATGTGCCAGTCAGCGTTCAATCACTGGCATTCGCGGAGCGGATACGCTCTTATCTAGCGGAAATGTCGGTCAGGCAGCATCTGTTTCCGCCGACGCCGCTCGACCGCTTTGATTATAAGCGTAACCGGCTCCGGCTCGAACCCGGCACAATGTTGACGATGGGACTGACGACGGGACCTGAATCGGCGAACCATTTGGTGGGGCCGACTGTCTGTAAAACCGAACCGAGGCCGCAAAATTGTCGGCGGCATCGGCGCTCAAAATTGACGCACAATTCCCACTAAAGCCGTAGCCGTTGAAATACCCAAAGCCCTACCTCGAAGGGCGGTCTTCGGGCCGGCGTCTCGCTTTTGGATACGGCCGGCATACTTTTTTGGGTACGGCCGGCGCCTTCGTCGTCGCAAAACCCTGTTGCAAGCCGGCAAAGCTGAACTACTATAGATCGCATTGCGGGGGGCTTCCCGAATGGTTCCATGGCACCGTCTGAGTGGTCATGCATGGTGGATGCTTGGGCTGATCTTGCTGGCGTCGTTCCTGGTCATGGGACACGCTGCCTTCGCGGCGAACACCAAAAAATCCGCCCCGGATCTTGGTCCGACGATGCGGTTTGTCGTCGTCCGCAGCAGCGCGCCTGGTTGCGAACCGACCTGCCCGGAATGGATATCGGCTGAAGGCTCGATAGAGGCCGGCACGCCGGCCCTGTTCAAACGCACGCTCAAGGGGCTTGGTGGCCGAAAACTGCCCGTTGTCGTGGATTCTCCCGGCGGCAACGTCGAAGCGGCACTGGCGCTTGGCCGGCTGCTCCGCAAGAGCAAGCTCGATATCGCTGTCGGCAAAACCCGGTTCACCGGTTGCCAGCCCGATGCCAAGGGCTGCAAGGAAAACGACGGCAAGGGCGCTCGCTATTTCGGCAATGCCTATGCCGGCGGCGCCATCTGCAATTCCGCCTGTCCGCTGATGTTTGCCGGCGGCATCAGGCGCGTCGTCGGGCAATGGGCCTTTCTCGGCGTGCATCAGATCACCACGACCTACATCCGCACGAAATTGCAGTACCGGACCACCTATCGCGTGGTCAGAGGCAAGAAGAAGATCCTCAGCAAGAAGATCGTCGGCCGCAAGAACGCCGGCAGCTACAAGACCTACGAGATGAGCAAGTCGGTGGAGAAAAGACTGGCTGCCTATCTGAACGAAATGGGCGTCGGCCAGGCGGTGCTCGAGACGATGAAGAACACGCCGGCCAGCAGCATCCAGCAGCTGGCTCCCTACGACATGCTGCAGGCGAAGCTCGTGACCAGCCTGGATGCCGTCGACCTGCTGACCGCGCCAACCCTGTGCAACACCGATCCGGTGGCCGCGAACTGCAGGGAAATACCGGCGCCGGCCGGCGACGTGGTGGCGTACGCCAAGCCCGCTCCCGCCGCGCCGGTCGAACCTGAAACCGGGCAGCTGGCCGATGTTGGCGATATGCGCTTCGTCCTGGTTCGCGGCAGAAGTTTTCTCTGCGATCCCAATTGTCCCGAATGGATCTCGGCGGAAGGCACGATCAGCGCTCAAACGCCGGAACGGCTGCGCCAACTGCTGGACACGATCGGTGACCGGCGACTTCCCGTGGTGATCAACTCGCCGGGAGGCGACGTGCTCGGCGCTCTGGCCGCCGGAAGGTTGATCCGGGAACGCAAGCTCGACGTGGCGGTTGCGCGGACGGACTTCATTGGATGCGAGCCGGACAAGGCGGATTGCACCGCCGAGGATGGCGTCCATGTCGGGCTGACGATCGATGCGAGCGGCGCGTGTGGCGCGGCCTGTCCGATCATGCTTGCCGGCGGTGTCAAACGCCTTGTCGGTCCTCGCGCGCAGTTGACCGTGCACCCGATCGGGTTGGAGCAGCGGGTCAAAACCTATCTCAGGGATATGGCGGTCGGATCCGGTCTGCTGGTGGCGATGCGATCAGTGCCGGCCTCGCGCCATCGGCAGCTCGAACCCGAGACGATGCTGAAAGTCGGGCTGACGACCGGGCTTGGTTCGGCCGATGAATTTACCGGCCCGACCATCTGCAAGTCGCAGCCAATGCCGGAGAATTGCCGCGTCGTGTCGACGTCCGAGGTTCAGGCCGAGGCGGCCGTCAAGCTGTAAGGCGCAGTCACGCCCCAGCCGAGCGCGATAGGGCGAGGCCGGGTAGTCCTTCCTGAATGCGCCACAATCCGCCGCGACGTTCGACCGATTCGGCAATGAACAAGGTTTGACGATGCTGATCGCTCATCTTCCGGCTGGCTACATACTCGGTACTTTCGCACGAAACCGTTGGCCCGGCAGATCGGGGATCATGGCGGCGGCAATGCTCGGCAGCGTCGTCCCGGACCTCGACATGGTCTATTTCCATTTTGTCGATGGCGGACGAACCCATCACCACGCCTACGTCACGCACTGGCCGCTCTTCTGGGCAGCGGTTGGCCTTGTGGCACTGTCCGTCGCGAAATGGCGGGATCCGCGATATCTGGCCCCAGTCGGCGCCTTCTTTGCCGCCGCAATGATACACATGATCCTGGACTCAGTGGCGTCGCCTATCATGTGGCTAATGCCGTTCGACCGGCGCGCGCTCGAACTCGTCACGGTTCCGGCGATGTATCGCAAGGGTCATGAGCTTCATGTTGCATTGGACTTTTGCCCTCGAACTTCTGATATGCGCCTGGGCGCTGGCCCTCGGATTTCGACGATTGCAGCCTGGCGCGGCCACGCCTGAAAACTCGACTTGAGTTCTTGTCCGCTTTATGAAATAGCAGCGCGCGATACGGGCATAGCTCAGTTGGTAGAGCGGCGGTCTCCAAAACCGCAGGTCGTAGGTTCGAGCCCTGCTGCCCGTGCCATTTTTCGAAATGGCCAATTCATGAAAAAATTTCTGGTCTTTCGCGCATCGACCTTTTGAAAATCGCGCGGTGGCTTGCCATATAGGCTGTCTTGAGGCATAAGAGCGCCATAGCCGGAACGGGACGACTGGATGGTTCCGAGGCGGCGTTTGGCATAAAGCGGACACTTGCCACTTGCGTGGATTAAGAATCGGTTTTATGTAGACGAAACAGACACGCGACGCGTGGAGCTGGGAAGCCGGCTTTACGCGTCCGATTTGCATGGGCGAAATGATTGCGCTGATTCGGCGCGAACACAGGCTCAGGCGGCACATCCCGGCCAGCGGGATCATCCAGGAGATCCGGTCAACGGGTCTTGCAGACAGAGCGGCACATGGCTTCGAAAACCACAAATCCTTTCGTCTTTCTCCAGCAGGTTCGCGCGGAGACCGCCAAGGTGACTTGGCCGTCGCGTCGCGAAACGATGATCTCGACGGTGATGGTTCTGGCGTTCGCTGTGATCGCGATGATCTTTTTCTTTACTGCCGATCAGCTCATGGGCCTCGCGGTCGAGCAGATTCTGGGCATTGGACGCTGAGTCCGGCGATTACGGAGAAGCCTTGAAATGACTGCGCGGTGGTACATCGTCCACGCCTATTCGAACTTTGAAAAAAAGGTCGCTGAGGACATCGAGAACAAGGCCAAGCAGAAAGGCCTGTCCGCTGATATCGAGCAGATCGTGGTGCCGACCGAGAAGGTCGTCGAGATACGCCGCGGCCGCAAGGTCGATGCCGAGCGCAAGTTCTTCCCGGGCTACGTGCTGCTGAAGGCCAACCTGACCGACGCAGTGTTCTCGCTAGTGAAGAACACGCCGAAGGTCACCGGCTTCCTGGGTGATTCGAAGCCGGTGCCGATCACCGAGGCCGAGGCCCAGCGCATCCTGAACCAGGTGCAGGAAGGCGTCGAGCGGCCGAAGCCGTCGGTCACTTTCGAGATCGGCGAGGCGATCCGCGTCTCGGACGGTCCGTTCGCCTCGTTCAACGGTTTCGTCCAGGAAGTGGACGAGGAGCGGGCGCGGCTCAAGGTGGAGGTTTCGATCTTCGGGCGCGCCGTGCCGGTCGATCTCGAATTCGGACAGGTCGAAAAGGGCTGATCCGAAATCCTTGTCGCCAATTCGGCGGTGAGGGAGGCGGCGTGGAAATCGCCGCCAAAACGGGTGGGAGGCGAATGCGGCTTTAGCCCGCTGCAGGAACCGCACCACCAGACTGCAACCGCCGGTGTTCCCAGATTTGGGACCGGCATGAGATAAAGGCAGGAAGAGATGGCTAAGAAAATTGCAGGCCAGCTCAAGCTCCAGGTTTCCGCGGGCTCGGCGACGCCGTCGCCCCCGATCGGACCGGCGCTTGGTCAGCGCGGCATCAACATCATGGAGTTCTGCAAGGCGTTCAACGCGCAGACCCAGGAAATGGAAAAGGGATCGCCGGTTCCGGTCGTGATCACCTACTACCAGGACAAGTCGTTCACCTTCGTCATGAAGACGCCGCCGGTGAGCTACTTCCTGAAGAAGGCCGCAAACCTGAAGTCGGGCTCGAAGGAGCCGGGCAAGGTCAAGGCCGGCACGATCGGCCGCGACAAGGTGCGCGCCATCGCCGAGCAGAAGATGAAGGATCTGAACGCGACCGATATCGAGGGGGCCATGCGCATGGTCGAGGGCTCCGCCCGCTCGATGGGTCTGGAAGTGGTGGGCTGAGATCATGGCAAAGATTGCAAAGCGTGTATCGAAGACCCGCGAAGGCATCGATCCCAACAAGGCCTATGCCTTGGGTGATGCGCTGAAGCTGCTCAAGGACCGGTCCTCGGTGAAGTTCGACGAGACCGTTGAAATCGCGATGAACCTGGGTGTCGACCCGCGCCATGCCGACCAGATGGTCCGTGGCGTGGTCAACCTGCCGAACGGCACCGGCCGTACCGTCCGCGTCGCGGTTTTCGCGCGTGGCGACAAGGCCGAGGAAGCCAAGGCGGCCGGCGCCGATATCGTTGGCGCCGAGGATCTGGTCGACATCGTCCAGAAGGGCACGATCGACTTCGATCGCTGCATCGCCACGCCGGACATGATGCCGCTGGTCGGCCGTCTGGGCAAGGTGCTCGGCCCGCGTGGCATGATGCCGAACCCGAAGGTAGGCACCGTCACCACCGACGTTACCGCCGCCGTCAAGGCGTCGAAGGGTGGCGCGGTCGAGTTCCGCGTCGAGAAGGCCGGCATCGTTCATGGCGGCGTCGGCAAGATCTCGTTCGACGTCAAGGCGCTGGAAGAGAACGTCCGCGCCTTCGCTGACGCGGTGACTAAGGCGAAGCCGGCTGGCGCCAAGGGCAACTACGTCAAGAAGGTGTCGGTCACCTCGACGATGGGCCCGGGCCTCAAGCTCGACGTCTCGACGCTGGCAGCGTCCTGATACGAACCATTTGGATCTGCCGCTAACGGGCTGATCCGCAAACAGAATTCCGGGCCTCCGATTTATCTTGGCGGCCCGGTACCGGAAGTCGGAAGGCTTCCGGACATCCTGTCCGAGATTGCGGGCGGCCCCAGGCCTTGGTTCAAGGGGGGCCTTAATTCATGTGGGCCTGCATGAGACGGGTGAAGACCGGACAACGGAGCGACTGCTCCAATGAAAGGTTCGAACCGTGTTTGCCTTTTGTCTGCGCACCATTCGGCTTGCCGGCTGGTGTGGCGAAAGGGGGCAGGATCCTCGAGCGTCGTTCGGGAGATCCGTTACTGGATGGCCCGGCCGGCAAAAGGCAACCCGACGCCTGTCCTCGTAATGGGAATGTTCCCGTTAACAGGATTGGGGTCAACTGGAGATAGGCAGTGGACAGAGCGGAAAAACGCGAACTCGTCACGGGCCTGAATGAAGCGTTTTCGGGCGCTGGTTCAGTCGTCGTGGCCCACTACGCCGGTATTACCGTCGCGCAAATGAACGACCTTCGGTCGAAAATGCGTGTCGCCGGTGGCACCGTCAAAGTCGCGAAGAACCGTCTCGCCAAGATCGCTCTTCAGGGCACGGACTCCGCATCGATCATCGACCTGTTCAAGGGACAGACGCTGATCGCCTATTCGGAGGATCCGATAGCGGCGCCGAAGGTCGCGTCCGATTTCGCCAAGGGAAATGACAAGCTCGTCATTCTCGGCGGCGCAATGGGCACCACCTCGCTCAACGCCGACGGTGTGAAGGCACTCGCCACACTTCCGTCGCTCGATGAGCTGCGCGCCAGGCTGGTTGGCATGATCGCCACGCCGGCAACCCGGATCGCCCAGATCGTCAATGCGCCTGCGGCTTCGGTCGCGCGTGTCATCGGCGCTTACGCCCGGAAGGACGAGGCGGCATGAGGCCGTTCCTCGCTATCACAAACACACGTTCGAACCTTATGAAGGAATATTGCAATGGCTGATCTGGCAAAGATCGTAGACGACCTTTCGAAGCTGACCGTCCTCGAGGCGGCCGAGCTGTCGAAGCTTCTGGAAGAAAAGTGGGGCGTTTCCGCTGCTGCTCCGGTGGCGGTTGCTGCCGCCGGCGGTGCTGCGGCTGCTGCTGCTCCGGTCGAGGAAAAGACGGAATTCGACGTCGTCCTCACCGAGGCGGGCGCTCAGAAGATCAACGTCATCAAGGAAGTTCGCGCCATCACCGGTCTTGGCCTCAAGGAAGCCAAGGACCTGGTCGAGGCGGCTCCGAAGCCGGTCAAGGAAGCTGTTTCCAAGGCCGACGCGGACAAGTTCAAGGCCCAGCTGGAAGCAGCCGGCGCCAAGGTCGAACTAAAGTAAGCGTTTGATATCGGCGGGCGGCTTCGCGCCGTCCGCCGCTCCCTTGGCGCGAAGGGAGGCTGCGTAACGCGAAGAGTACGAAAACCTCTTTCCTGAGGGCCGTAAACCGGCCTTCAGGAAACGGGTTTTCTCCCGTTTTGGCCGGCCATCGACAGGTGGCGGGTGAACAAATAAAGGCCGCCGCCGAAGGTGGCCGAGAATGCAAGGCGAGCCGCGGCGAGGCTCGCCCCGAGAATCGAGCTAAGGAGCGACGATGGCCCAGACACAAACTTTCAATGGCCGCAGACGCGTACGCAAATTCTTCGGAAAGATTCCGGAAGTTGCGGAGATGCCGAACCTGATCGAGGTTCAGAAGGCATCCTATGACCAGTTCCTGATGGTCGAGGAGCCCAAGGGCGGGCGTCCTGACGAGGGACTGCAGGCGGTTTTCAAATCGGTGTTCCCGATTTCCGACTTTTCCGGCTCCTCGATGCTGGAATTCGTGAAGTACGAGTTCGAAGCACCGAAATTCGACGTTGACGAATGCCGTCAGCGCGACCTGACCTATGCCGCGCCACTCAAGGTGACGCTGCGCCTCATCGTGTTCGATATCGACGAGGATACCGGCGCCAAGTCGATCAAGGACATCAAGGAGCAGGACGTCTATATGGGCGACATGCCGCTCATGACCTTGAACGGCACCTTCATCGTCAATGGCACCGAGCGCGTCATCGTCTCGCAGATGCACCGTTCGCCGGGCGTCTTCTTTGACCATGACAAGGGCAAGTCGCATTCGTCGGGCAAGCTGCTGTTTGCCGCGCGCGTCATCCCCTATCGTGGATCGTGGCTCGACATCGAGTTCGACTCGAAGGACGTCGTGCACGCCCGCATCGACCGCCGCCGCAAGATTCCGGTGACGTCGCTGCTGATGGCGCTCGGCATGGACGCCGAGGAGATCCTGTCGACCTTCTACAACAAGATCACCTACAAGCGCGCCGGCGACCACTGGCGCATCCCGTTCAACGTCGAGCGTTTCCGCGGCCTCAAGGCTGTCGGCGACCTGGTCGATGCAGACACCAACGAGGTCGTCGTCGAGGCCGGCAAGAAGATCACCGCACGCCAGGCCCGTCAGCTCGGCGAAAAGGGTCTCAAGGCGATCAAGGCGACCGACGAGGATCTGCTCGGCAATTACCTTGCCGAGGACATCGTCAACTATGCGACCGGCGAGATTTTCCTCGAAGCCGGCGACGAGATCGACGAAAAAACGCTAAAAGTGCTTCTCGCCGCCGGCGACGACGAGATCAAGGTTCTCGACATCGACCACGTCAATGTCGGCGCCTATATCCGCAACACGCTCAACGTCGACAAGAACGAGAGCCGCCAGGACGCGCTGTTCGACATCTACCGTGTCATGCGCCCCGGCGAGCCGCCGACGCTGGAAACCGCCGAAGCCATGTTCAACTCGCTGTTCTTCGACAGCGAGCGCTATGACCTGTCGGCCGTCGGCCGCGTCAAGATGAACATGCGCCTCGAGCTCAAGGCCGAGGACACCGTGCGCGTGCTGCGCAAGGACGACATCCTGGCCGTGGTCAAGACGCTGGTCGAACTGCGTGATGGCAAGGGCGAGATCGACGACATCGACAATCTCGGCAATCGCCGCGTGCGCTCGGTCGGCGAGCTGATGGAGAACCAGTACCGCGTCGGCCTCTTGCGCATGGAGCGCGCGATCAAGGAACGCATGTCCTCGATCGAGATCGATACGGTGATGCCGCAGGACCTGATCAACGCCAAGCCGGCGGCTGCCGCCGTGCGCGAGTTCTTCGGTTCCTCGCAGCTGTCGCAGTTCATGGACCAGACCAACCCGCTGTCGGAGATCACCCACAAGCGCCGTCTCTCGGCGCTTGGACCCGGTGGTCTGACCCGCGAGCGCGCCGGCTTCGAGGTGCGCGACGTGCATCCGACGCATTACGGCCGCATCTGCCCGATCGAGACGCCGGAAGGCCCGAACATCGGTCTGATCAACTCGCTGGCCACATTTGCGCGCGTCAACAAGTATGGCTTCATCGAGAGCCCGTACCGCAAGATCGTCAACGGCAAGCTGACCAATGAGGTCGTCTATCTCTCCGCGATGGAAGAGGCCAAGCACCACGTCGCCCAGGCCAATGCCGAGCTCGACAAGAATGGTGGTTTCGTCGACGAATTCGTCATTTGCCGCAATGCCGGCGAAGTGATGATGGCGCCGCGCGAAAACGTCGATCTGATGGACGTGTCGCCCAAGCAGATGGTGTCGGTGGCCGCGGCGCTGATCCCGTTCCTCGAGAACGACGACGCCAACCGCGCGCTGATGGGCTCGAACATGCAGCGTCAGGCCGTGCCGCTGGTGCGCGCCGAAGCGCCGTTCGTCGGCACCGGCATGGAGCCGATCGTCGCCCGTGACTCCGGCGCCGCCATCGGCGCCCGCCGCGGCGGCATCGTCGACCAGGTCGACGCGACGCGTATCGTCATCCGCGCCACCGAAGATCTCGATCCCGGCAAGTCGGGCGTCGACATCTACCGGCTGATGAAGTTCCAGCGTTCGAACCAGAACACCTGCATCAACCAGCGTCCGCTGGTGCGCATGGGCGACCTGGTCAACAAGGGCGACATCATCGCCGACGGTCCGTCGACCGAGCTTGGCGATCTGGCGCTCGGCCGCAACGTGCTGGTCGCGTTCATGCCGTGGAACGGTTACAACTACGAGGACTCGATCCTCTTGTCCGAGCGCATCGTCGCCGACGACGTCTTCACCTCGATCCACATCGAGGAGTTCGAGGTCATGGCGCGCGATACAAAGCTCGGGCCGGAGGAAATCACCCGCGACATCCCCAACGTCTCGGAAGAAGCGCTGAAGAACCTCGACGAGGCCGGCATCGTCTATATCGGTGCGGAAGTGCAGCCGGGCGACATCCTGGTCGGCAAGATCACGCCGAAGGGTGAAAGCCCGATGACGCCGGAAGAAAAGCTTCTGCGCGCCATTTTTGGCGAAAAGGCATCGGACGTGCGTGACACCTCCATGCGCATGCCGCCCGGGACCTTCGGCACCGTCGTCGAAGTGCGCGTCTTCAACCGCCACGGTGTGGAGAAGGACGAGCGCGCCATGGCGATCGAGCGCGAGGAGATCGAACGCCTCGCCAAGGACCGCGACGACGAGCAGGCGATCCTCGACCGCAACGTCTATTCGCGCCTGTCCGACGTTCTCGTCGGCAAGGATGCGATTGCCGGGCCGAAGGGTTTCAAGAAAGGCTCGAAGCTGTCGAAGGATACGCTCGACGAGTATCCGCGTTCGCAGTGGTGGCAGTTTGCGGTGGAGAACGAAAAGCTCCAGAGCGAACTGGAAGCCCTGCGTGGCCAGTACGACGATTCCAAGAAGGCGCTCGAACAGCGTTTCATGGACAAGGTCGAGAAGGTGCAGCGCGGCGACGAGATGCCTCCCGGCGTCATGAAGATGGTCAAGGTCTTCGTGGCCGTGAAGCGCAAGATGCAGCCCGGCGACAAGATGGCCGGCCGGCACGGCAACAAGGGTGTCGTGTCGCGGATCGTTCCGGTCGAGGACATGCCGTTCCTCGAGGACGGCACGCATGCCGATATCGTGCTCAACCCGCTGGGTGTGCCGAGCCGCATGAATGTCGGCCAGATCCTGGAGACGCATCTGGGCTGGGCTTGCGCCGGAATGGGCAGGAAGATCGGCGAGCTGATCGACGCGTACAAGACAGGCGGCGACATCAAGCCGCTGCGCAAGACGCTCGAGAGCTTCATGCCGGCCAACGACCGCAACGAGCCGGTCCGCGACTATGACGACGAGAGCGTCGTTCGCCTCAGCGAGCAGATGCGCCGCGGCGTCTCTATCGCGACACCGGTGTTCGACGGCGCGCACGAGGCCGACATCAACATCATGCTGGAGCAGGCGGGCCTGCACACCAGCGGTCAGTCGCAGCTCTATGACGGACGCACCGGCGAGGCGTTCGATCGCAAAGTGACGATGGGCTACATATATATGCTCAAGCTTCACCATCTTGTGGACGACAAGATCCACGCGCGTTCGATCGGGCCGTACTCGCTCGTTACCCAGCAGCCGCTGGGCGGCAAGGCGCAGTTCGGTGGCCAGCGCTTCGGCGAGATGGAGGTCTGGGCGCTCGAAGCGTACGGCGCCGCCTACACGCTGCAGGAGATGCTGACGGTGAAGTCGGACGACGTCGCCGGCCGCACCAAGGTCTATGAGGCGATCGTCAGAGGCGACGACACCTTCGAGGCCGGCATCCCCGAGAGCTTCAATGTTCTCGTCAAGGAAATGCGGTCTCTGGGCCTCAATGTCGAGCTGGAGAACACCAAGCTCGATGACAACCCGATCCGGCTGCCCGACGCGGCCGAATAAGCAAGACGTGGGGGGGGGGGGGCGCCCCCCCCCCCCCCCCCCCCGCGGCCCCAAAAGTGGGTGGGGGGTTTTGGGGGGGGCAGGAGCCAAAAAAAAATTTTTAGGGCGCGGGGCGCGGCAGAGGGGGCGGGGGGG
>NZ_JBVVQQ010000051.1:12859-22627 GCF_055811135.1 Mesorhizobium sp. WSM4817
CCCCCCCACCCCCCCCCCCCCCCCCCCCCCCCCCCCCCCCCCCCCACCCCCCCCCCACCCCTCCCCCCCCCCCCCCCCCCCCCCCCCCCCCCCCCCCCCGCCGAGCATGATCCCGAAAAGTGGTTACCGGTTTTCGGCCAAGATCATGCTCAAACAAGAGTTTTCTCGGCCGATGGCCGATCAAGTCGGCGGGCGTTTGGCCCGCGCTAGATGCAAGGGGTTTTCGATGACCCCGAAAAGGAGAACGGCATGAACCAAGAGGTCATGAATCTCTTCAATCCCCAGGCGCCTGCACAGGTGTTCGATTCCATCCGGATTTCGCTCGCCAGCCCTGAGAAGATTCTGTCCTGGTCGTTCGGCGAGATCAAGAAGCCGGAGACCATCAACTACCGCACCTTCAAGCCGGAGCGCGACGGCCTGTTCTGCGCGCGCATTTTCGGCCCGATCAAGGACTACGAATGCCTGTGCGGCAAGTACAAGCGCATGAAGTACAAGGGCGTCATCTGCGAGAAGTGCGGCGTCGAAGTCACGCTGTCGCGCGTCCGTCGCGAGCGCATGGGCCATATCGAGCTGGCCGCGCCGGTCGCCCATATCTGGTTCCTGAAGTCGCTGCCGTCGCGTATCGGCACGCTGCTCGATATGACGCTGAAGGACATCGAGCGCGTTCTCTACTTCGAGAATTACATCGTCACTGAGCCCGGCCTCACCGCGCTGAAGGAGCACCAGCTGCTCAGCGAGGAAGAGTACATGATGGCCGTCGACGAATATGGCGAAGATTCGTTCACCGCCATGATCGGCGCCGAGGCCATCCACGACCTTCTGGCCGGCATGGACCTGGAGAAGATCGCCGGCGACCTGCGTTCGGAGCTGGCTTCGACCACGTCCGAGCTCAAGCAGAAGAAGTATTTGAAGCGGCTCAAGGTCGTCGAGAACTTCATGGAGTCCGGCAACCGTCCGGAATGGATGATCATGAAGGTGGTCCCGGTGATCCCGCCGGACCTGCGCCCGCTGGTTCCCCTGGACGGCGGCCGCTTCGCCACGTCCGATCTCAACGATCTCTATCGCCGCGTCATCAACCGCAACAACCGCCTGAAGCGGCTGATCGAGCTGCGCGCGCCCGGCATCATCGTGCGCAATGAAAAGCGCATGCTGCAGGAAGCCGTCGACGCGCTGTTCGACAACGGCCGTCGCGGCCGCGTCATCACCGGCGCCAACAAGCGCCCGCTGAAGTCGCTGTCCGACATGCTGAAGGGAAAGCAGGGCCGGTTCCGCCAGAACCTGCTCGGCAAGCGCGTCGACTATTCCGGCCGCTCGGTCATCGTGACCGGTCCGGAGCTCAAGCTGCACCAGTGCGGCCTGCCGAAGAAGATGGCGCTCGAACTGTTCAAGCCCTTCATCTATGCCCGTCTCGACGCCAAGGGTTATTCCTCGACCGTCAAGCAGGCGAAGAAGCTGGTCGAGAAGGAGCGTCCGGAGGTCTGGGATATCCTCGACGAGGTTATTCGCGAGCATCCGGTGCTTCTGAACCGTGCGCCGACGCTGCACCGCCTCGGCATCCAGGCGTTCGAGCCGATCCTGATCGAAGGCAAGGCGATCCAGCTTCACCCGCTGGTCTGCACGGCCTTCAACGCCGACTTCGACGGCGACCAGATGGCGGTTCACGTGCCGCTGTCGCTGGAAGCACAGCTTGAAGCCCGCGTGCTGATGATGTCGACCAACAACATCCTGCACCCGGCTTCCGGCGCGCCGATCATCGTGCCGTCGCAGGACATGGTCCTGGGTCTCTACTATCTCTCGATCGTCAACCAGAACGAGCCGGGCGAGGGCATGGTGTTTGCCGACATGGGCGAACTCCAGCACGCGCTCGAGACCAAGGCGGTGACGCTGCACTCCAAGATCAAGGGCCGCTTCCGCTCGGTCGATGCGGACGGCAAGGTCGTGTCGAAGATCTACGACACCACGCCCGGCCGCATGATCATCGGCGAGCTTCTGCCGAAGAACGTCAATGTGCCGTACGAGACCGCCAACCAGGAGATGACCAAGAAGAACATCTCCAAGATGATCGACACCGTCTACCGCCATTGCGGTCAGAAGGAGACGGTCATTTTCTGCGATCGCATCATGGCCCTCGGCTTCAGCCACGCCTGCCGCGCCGGCATTTCGTTCGGCAAGGACGACATGCTGATTCCGGATGCCAAGATCAAGCTGGTTTCCGACACCGAGGCCTTGGCCAAGGAATACGAGCAGCAGTACAATGACGGCCTGATCACCCAGGGCGAGAAGTACAACAAGGTCGTCGACGCCTGGGCCAAGTGCTCGGAAAAGGTCGCCGACGAGATGATGGCTCGCATCAAGGCGGTCGAGTTCGAGGACAATGGCCGTCAAAAGCCGATGAACTCGATCTACATGATGTCGCACTCCGGTGCGCGCGGCTCGCCCACCCAGATGCGGCAGCTTGCCGGTATGCGCGGCCTGATGGCCAAGCCGAGCGGCGAGATCATCGAAACGCCGATCATCTCGAACTTCAAGGAAGGCCTGACCGTGCTCGAGTACTTCAACTCGACCCACGGCGCCCGCAAGGGTCTGGCCGACACCGCCTTGAAGACGGCGAACTCGGGTTACCTCACCCGTCGTCTGGTCGACGTGGCGCAGGACTGCATCGTCAACTCCGTCGACTGCGGCACCGACAAGGGCCTCACCATGCAGCCGATCGTCGATGCCGGCCAGGTCGTCGCTTCCGTCGGCCAGCGGGTTCTCGGCCGCACGGCGCTCGACGACATCACGCATCCGGTCACCGGTGAGGTTCTGGTCAAGGCCGGAACGCTGATGGACGAACGCGACGTCGAGCAGATCGAAAAGGCCGGCGTCCAGTCGGTCCGCATCCGCTCGGCGCTGACCTGCGACGTCAGGGTCGGTGTCTGCGCGGTCTGCTACGGACGCGATCTGGCCCGCGGCACCCCGGTCAACCAGGGCGAAGCTGTCGGCGTCATCGCGGCGCAGTCGATCGGCGAGCCGGGCACCCAGCTCACCATGCGTACCTTCCACATGGGCGGTACGGCGCAGGTGGTGGACTCGTCGTTCCTTGAAGCCTCGTATGAGGGCAAGGTCGAGATCCGCAACCGCAACGTGGTGCGCAACTCCGACGGCCAGCAGATGGTCATGGGCCGCAACATGGCCGTGCTGATCCTCGACGAGGCCGGCAAGGAGCGCGCCACGCACCGCCTCACCTATGGTTCGCGCATCTTCGTGGACGATGGCGACAAGGTGAAGCGCGGCCAGCGCATCGCCGAGTGGGATCCCTATACCCGCCCGGTCCTCACCGAAATCGAGGGCAAGGTGGCGTTCGAGGATCTGGTCGACGGCATTTCCGTCCAGGAAACGGCCGACGAATCGACCGGCATCACCAAGCGCGAGGTCATCGACTGGCGTTCGACGCCGCGCGGCAACGACCTCAAGCCGGCGATCGTAGTCCAGGACGCCAAGGGCAAGGTCGGCAAACTGTCGAAGGGCGGCGACGCTCGCTTCCTGCTCTCGGTCGAGGCCATTCTTTCGGTCGAGCCGGGTGCACAGGTTCGCCCCGGCGACGTGCTGGCGCGTATCCCGATGGAAAGCGCCAAGACCAAGGACATCACCGGCGGTCTGCCGCGTGTTGCCGAATTGTTCGAGGCACGCCGTCCGAAGGATCACGCCATCATCGCCGAGATCGATGGCACGATCCGCTTCGGCCGCGACTACAAGAACAAGCGTCGCATCATCATCGAGCCACATGACTCGACACTTGAGCCGGTCGAATACCTGATCCCGAAGGGCAAGCCGTTCCATCTCCAGGACGGCGACGTCATCGAGAAGGGCGACTACATCCTCGACGGCAATCCGGCGCCGCACGACATCCTTGCGATCAAGGGCGTGGAGGCGCTTGCGTCCTACCTCGTCAACGAGATCCAGGAGGTCTACCGTCTGCAGGGCGTGTCGATCAACGACAAGCACATCGAGGTGATCGTTCGCCAGATGCTGCAGAAGGTCGAGATCACCGCGCAGGGCGACTCGACCTACATTCCGGGCGACCACGTCGACGTGATCGAGCTGGAAGAGGTCAACGAGCGCCTGGTCGAGGACGGCAAGAAGCCGGCCGAAGGCCAGCCGGTGCTGTTGGGCATCACCAAGGCCTCGCTGCAGACGCCGTCCTTCATCTCGGCCGCCTCCTTCCAGGAGACGACCCGGGTGCTGACCGAAGCGGCGGTTGCCGGCAAGACCGACATGCTGCAGGGGCTGAAGGAAAACGTCATCGTCGGCCGTCTGATCCCGGCCGGCACCGGCGGCACGATGAGCCAGATCCGGCGCATCGCCACTTCGCGCGACGAACTGATCATCGACGAGCGCCGCAAGGCGTCGGGCGTCGAGGTCGCCGATCCGATGCTGACCGACATGGCTTCCGCCGCGCAGTAAGCGCGGCGGGTAAAGATCTCAGGCAACTAGGCCGTCGGGGCAACCCGGCGGCTTTTTTGTGAGTTGAGGTAGGGGGAGGCGTCGTCGGGTTGCGATACTTCGATCGTCCGGCGCCGCCCCTCATTGCCCTGCCGGGCATTTCTCCCCGTAAACGGGGAGAAAGAAGCTGGCCGCAACCTTGGCGCTCTTTCTGCGACGGTGGAGATTGGCGAAATCTTTGATGACTGCGTCCTTCTCCCCGTTCACGGGGAGAAGATGGCGGCAGCCAGATGAGGGGCGGCGCGACGCTTGCAAGATGGTCAGGGCCGGAGCGAAGGCCACTCCTTGCAGCGCCGCGGCGTCACTCGAAAAACGCTTCCACCACATTGCGCTTGCCGAGCATGAAGGCGTCGGCGACATGCTGCAGCGGGGCGAGATCGACGTCGGAGACGCCGGCGCGCACGATCTCGGCGAAGCGCTTGTAGAGCATCGGATATTCGGCTTCCGGCTCGTCGTGAACGACGCGCCCGTCGACCGCGAGTTTTGCGCCGCCGCCAGAAAGCACCATCGCGCCCTTGTCAGTCTCGGCCAGGATGTCCCAGCTTTGCGGGCCGGTCTGGCGCCAGTCGAGTTCCATCGCCACCGGCAAGCCGTTCGAGGTGCGGAAGGCGATATGGGCGGCGATCGGGGCGGCGCGGTTTTCGGGAAAATCGAGGATCGCCGAGCTGATGAACATCGCCGGCAATATGTGGGTCGCGATCGACAGCGCGTTGATGCCGGGATCGAAGACGCCGAAGCCGCCTGGAGCCCAGATCCAGTCCTGGTTCGGGTGCCAGCGGCGCACGTCCTCCTTCCAGTTGATGGCGGCCGACCTGATCTGGGTCGAACCTAAAAATGCGCGCGCCGCTTCAACCGCCGGCGCATAGCGCGAATGCCAGCTGGCGAACAGCGAGACGCCGTTTGCCGCGGCCAGTGCTTTCAGGTCTTCGACCTCGCTGACCGTGGCGCCGGGTGGCTTTTCCAAAAAAACATGTTTTTTCGCTTCGAGTGCCGTCCGCGCGGCGTCGTAGCGGAACTGCGGCGGCATGCAGAGCGATACGGCGTCGAGTTCCGGCACGGCGTCGAGCATCGCCTCGATATCAGGGAAATTCGCGATGCCGTCGACCTTGCCGTGCCGGCTGGCGGCCGCGGTGAGCAGGTAGTCGCGGTCCTTGGCCAGGGCCGGCAGGTGCTGGTCGCGAACAATCTTTCCCACGCCGACGATGCCGAGCTTGATGGGACCGCTATTCAGGGACATGGGAACTCCGCAGGTTGATATTGCGCTTGGTTCTTAGCAGAGAACCGATGCCGGGCAAGCAGTGCCAGACCGCGACGGCCCCAAACCGCGACGGCGAGGGACATGGCTGGTCACAGCGGCACGTCGAAGGTGACGATCGACACTTCGCCTTCGAGCGCGCCCTGATAGGCCGACAAATGCGGCTCTTCGTCGGGCACGCCGTCGAGGTCGCCGATCTGGTCGAGCTCAGCCTCGGCGTAGCCTTCGGCCGCGAGTGATTCGAGCGCCCGGCGCACCGCCGAATCGTCGTCGGGCGCGACCAGCATGAGGTGGACGCCTTCCGGCTTGCCGCCCTTTCTTTTCCACGCCCGGCCGGTGATGATGGTGACCGGGCGCTCATCATTGTCGTTCACGGGCCGATTCCTCCGGGCGAGGGGATTTGCGCTGTTCATGTCGCTTTTTCGCACGAAGCGTGGCTATGCAACAGCCGAGGGCCGGTCACTTTCTTCCTTGCTCTTGCAAAATGGCGAAAGAAAATTACATGCGCTTTTCGCATGGCTGCCAAGCCTCGGTTTCAGCGTAATATTTGGTGCTCCGGGGTTGACGGGCAACAGGCTTGCGAGTAGAAGCCGCCCAGTCAGAACCGATGTGAGGCTCTCCCTTCCGAAGCGACACGCTTTGGAGTTTGCCTCAAACAGGGTTCGTTTTACGAGCGAAAAGACATTTCCGGCGTGCATGAAGCGGTTTCCGCTTCCTCTGCCATTTGTTCGGGCAAGACCGCGAGGCGCGGTTTGTGGCCCGACTTTGCGTATGGAAATGACGCTTTGAGCGGCCCTGACCGGGCGAGACACGGAATTGAGAGACAAGAGGGTTTAATGCCTACCGTCAACCAGCTGATCCGCAAGCCGCGCATTGCGCCGGTGAAGCGCAACAAGGTCCCGGCCATGCAGCAGAACCCGCAGAAGCGGGGCGTCTGCACGCGCGTCTACACAACGACGCCGAAGAAGCCGAACTCGGCGCTGCGCAAGGTGGCCAAGATCCGCCTGACCAATGGTTTTGAAGTGATCGGCTACATCCCCGGCGAAGGCCACAACCTTCAGGAGCACTCGGTGGTGATGATCCGCGGCGGTCGCGTCAAGGATCTTCCGGGCGTCCGCTACCATATCATCCGCGGCGTGCTCGACACGCAGGGTGTGAAGAACCGCAAGCAGCGCCGTTCGAAATACGGCGCCAAGCGTCCGAAGTGACCGAAGCGTAGCCAAGGTCATCCCGGACGGCGCCAGGCGACGATCCGGGATCCAGGCCACCACGCAGAATTGAGGCAGAGAAAAAATGTCCCGTCGTCACAGTGCAGAAAAGCGTGAGATCAATCCGGACCCGAAGTTCGGCGATCTGATCGTCACCAAGTTCATGAACGCCGTCATGTATGACGGCAAGAAGTCGGTTGCCGAGACCATCGTCTACGGCGCGCTCGACCAGGTCCAGTCCAAGACCAAGCAGGAGCCGGTCACCGTCTTCCATCAGGCGCTCGACAATGTCGCGCCGCATGTGGAAGTGCGTTCGCGCCGCGTCGGTGGCGCCACCTACCAGGTTCCGGTCGACGTGCGCCCTGAGCGCCGTCAGGCGCTGGCCATCCGCTGGCTGATCGCCGCCGCCCGCAACCGCAACGAGACCACGATGGTCGACCGCCTCTCCGGCGAGCTGATGGACGCGGCCAACAACCGCGGCACCGCCGTCAAGAAGCGTGAAGACACCCACAAGATGGCAGAAGCCAACCGCGCCTTCGCGCACTACCGCTGGTAAAGCGCGAACGAGACTGAAGAGGCACCTCCCATGGCCCGCGAATATAAAATCGAAGACTACCGCAATTTCGGTATCATGGCGCATATCGACGCCGGCAAGACAACGACCACCGAGCGCGTCCTCTACTACACGGGCAAGTCGCACAAGATCGGCGAAGTCCATGACGGCGCTGCCACCATGGACTGGATGGAGCAGGAGCAGGAGCGCGGCATCACCATCACGTCCGCCGCGACCACGACCTTCTGGAAGGCTCGTGACGGCAAGATGCACCGCTTCAACATCATCGACACTCCCGGCCACGTCGATTTCACCATCGAGGTCGAGCGTTCGCTGCGCGTGCTCGACGGCGCCATTGCGCTGCTCGACGCCAACGCCGGTGTCGAGCCGCAGACGGAGACCGTCTGGCGCCAGGCCGACAAGTACCGCGTGCCGCGCATGATCTTCTGCAACAAGATGGACAAGATCGGCGCGGATTTTTATCGCTCGGTCGAAATGATCGGCTCGCGCCTCGGTGCGCAGGCTGTCGTCATGCAGCTGCCGATCGGCGCTGAGACCGAGTTCAAGGGTGTCGTCGATCTCGTCGAGATGAACGCGCTGGTCTGGCGCGACGAGACGCTGGGCGCCGCCTGGGACGTCGTCGAGATCCCCGACGACCTCAAGGCTCGCGCCGAAGAATATCGCGAGAAGATGATCGAGGCCGCCGTCGAAATGGACGAGACGGCGCTCGAGAATTACCTCGAAGGCAAGATGCCCAGCAATGACGAGATCCGCGCTCTGATCCGCAAGGGCACCATCGCGGTGAAGTTCTACCCGATGTTCTGCGGCTCGGCCTTCAAGAACAAGGGCGTGCAGCCGCTGCTCGACGCAGTCGTCGAATATCTGCCGTCGCCGGCCGACGTTCCGGCCATCAAGGGCGTCGACGCCAAGACCGACGCCGAGATCGAGCGTCACGCCGACGACAGCGAGCCGCTGTCGATGCTCGCCTTCAAGATCATGAACGACCCGTTCGTCGGCTCGCTCACCTTTGCCCGCATCTATTCGGGCAAGCTCACCAAGGGCATCTCGGTCGACAATACGGTGAAGGGCAAGAAGGAGCGCATCGGCCGCATGCTGCAGATGCATGCGAATTCGCGCGCTGACGTCGAAGAGGCCTTCGCCGGCGACATCGTCGCCTTGGCCGGCCTCAAGGACACGACGACTGGCGACACGCTCTGCGATCCGCTGCATCCGGTCATCCTCGAGCGCATGGAGTTCCCCGATCCGGTCATCCAGATCGCCATCGAGCCGAAGACCAAGAACGACCAGGAGAAGATGGGTCTTGCGTTGCATCGCCTGGCCGCCGAGGACCCGTCCTTCCGCGTCAAGACCGACGAGGAAAGCGGCCAGACGATCATCTCCGGCATGGGCGAACTGCACCTCGACATCATCGTCGACCGCATGCGTCGCGAGTTCAAGGTCGAGGCCAATGTCGGCGCGCCGCAGGTGGCCTATCGCGAGACGATCACCCGCAGGCACGAGCAGGACTACACCCACAAGAAGCAGACCGGCGGCACCGGCCAGTTCGCCCGTGTCAAGATCCTCTTCGAGCCGAATCCGGAAAGCAGCGAATTCCTGTTCGAATCCAAGATCGTCGGCGGCGCCGTGCCGAAGGAATACATCCCCGGTGTCGAAAAGGGCATCAACAGCGTCATGACCTCCGGCCCGTTCGCCGGCTTCCCGATGATCGGCGTCAAGGCGACGCTGATCGACGGCGCCTACCATGATGTCGACTCCTCGGTGCTCGCCTTCGAAATCGCCGGCCGTGCCTGCTTCCGTGAAGCGGCGCCCAAGCTTGGCGTGCAGCTGCTCGAGCCGATCATGAAGGTCGAAGTGGTGACGCCGGAAGATTATGTCGGCAGCGTCATCGGTGATCTGAACGGCCGTCGCGGCCAGATTCAGGGCCAGGAATCGCGTGGCGTGGCGGTTGTTGTCAACGCCATGGTGCCGCTCGCCAACATGTTCAAATACGTCGACAATTTGCGCTCGATGAGCCAGGGCCGCGCGGCCTACACGATGCAGTTCGATCACTACGAGCCGGTCCCCACCGCGGTCGCTCAGGAAGTCCAGAAGAAATACGCGTAACCCCAACGGGTTGCAGCGCTAACTTAATTCAAAGCCCGCACGGGCGAGCAGGAATGGAGAGATCACATGGCAAAAGGTAAATTCGAGCGTACAAAGCCTCATGTGAACATCGGCACGATTGGCCATGTCGATCATGGCAAGAC
>NZ_JBVVQQ010000052.1:0-19682 GCF_055811135.1 Mesorhizobium sp. WSM4817
GGCGCTCCTTAGGTAGCTGCTCAACAGCGTCGAGGGTGCCACACGCTCGCCGCCGCCCATAGCATCTACAGCGCTGTAGAGGGCGCGCTCGCGAGCGGCTTCGCTACCGCCGACCTACACCCTCTCTCGCAGGTGACCTCGTTCGATACTTAGCCTCTTCACTCGGCTCGTCGTTAGCATTCTTTTCCGCAAACCTTGTCGTGTCTGGAACAGTCATGAATGTCGAAATTCGTACCAAGGTTAGCCTCAGAAGGGCCGCTACAACGGAGATATGAGCAGCGCCAATGGTGCGCTTACTCGGCACGCAATTTGCTCGATTTTGTCATCGGAGGCGTGTCGGCGGTGCGTCGCGGAGCCCAGCGGTGACGAACAGCCTTGCGATCTCAGCCGAGCGCGTAAACGCCTGAACGCAGGAGAACCAAATGGCGACCAACCCGGTTCCAGATCATGTCCCGCCGGAAATGGTGGGCGACTTCAGCCTCTTTTCGTCGCCAGGCATGGCTCCGGCGCCCAACGGCGACCCGCACGCAGCAGTCGCTTGCGTGCATGCCGGACCGCGAATCTTTTATTCGCCCTGGAACACGCGTACGGGACAGGGTGCTTGGGTCATCACTCGCGCCGCAGATCAGCGCCGGGTGCTGCAGGAGACCGAAAACTTTTCCAGTCATCGCAACGTCTTCGCATCCGCGCTGGGCGAAGACTGGCCGACGATCCCGCTCGAACTCGATCCCCCTTCCCATGCAGTCTTTCGCTCATTGCTCAATCCGCTCTTTTCGCCGAAGCGTGTAACGGAACTGGAGCCCGCCATCCGCGAGCGAGCGATAACGCTTATCACGAGGATCGCCTCTTCGGGCACAAGCTGCGACGCGATGAAAGATTTCGCCTACCCTTTCGGAGTCAGCATCTTCCTTCGCTTCATCGGACTGCCGGAGCACCGCCTTGAGACGTTTGTTGCCTGGGCGAGAGATCTGCTCCACGGCGATGATGTGAGACGGCCGGCGGCGGCTCGGACGATTGTAGCGTTCATAGACGAGCTGGCGGCGATGCGCCGCAAAAAGCCCGTCGACGATTTCATGAGCTTCATTGTGCAGGCGCAGGTCGAGGGCCGCGGGCTGACAGACCAGGAGGTCCGTGGCATTGGCGTGCTCGTTTTGGTGGCCGGGCTCGACACGGTCGCTACAGCCATAGGCTTTGACTTGGCCTACCTCGCGCGAAACCTGGAAGATCAGGAATTGCTCCGAAAAGAACCGGACCGGATCGTGCGCGCAGCCGAAGAACTGCTGCGCGCCTTTCCGACCGTCCATTTGATCCGCGTGGCACGGAAAGATATCGACTTCGAAGGCGCGCCGATCCGCAAGGGGGACTTTGTTTCCTGCGCCACCATGATTGCAAATCGTGACCCGGCGGAATTCGAATTTCCCAACACGGTCGATCTGACGCGAGAAGGCATCCGCCACGCCTCCTTTGGCTATGGTCCCCACCGTTGCCTTGGCTCACATCTAGCCCGGCGGGAAATTGTCATTGGCCTGGAGGAGTGGCTGGCGCGCCTGCCGCCCTTTCGGATCAAGGAGGGAACAGCACCCATCACCCATGGCGGCCAACTGTTCGGGATTGAAAATCTGATCCTGGACTGGGCCTAAACCTAGCCCGGTCTGAGCCGGGCACAGACGTTGGAGGTCGCCTTGCGCATCATCGTTCACAAAGCCAGATGTCAGGGTCATGCGCAATGCTCGGCGCGAGCGCCGGCAGTCTTCAAGCTGGATGAGGCGGGTTACATCCTACCCGGTGACATTGAGGTTGCGGATGGGGAGCAACTGCTTGCGTCGGATGGGGTGCGATCCTGCCCCGAACTTGCGCTGGAAATCGACGATCCGCCCGCTGCGCGAATTACTTCGGAGACCACCCCCAAACCGAAGACAGGGGTCCCGGAACACGTCAGAACCACGGAGTTTGCGACAGACCCGATGGGCCAAGCGAAAATTGTCGAACTGCTCGACCGTGAGGCGATCCGCGACTGCCTCTATCGGTATTGCCGCGGGACAGACCGCGCCGACGAGGCGGCACTGCGCAGTGCGTACTGGCCCGACGCCCATGACAGCCACGGGGCGTATCGCGGCTCGGCCGAGGGCTTCATTCGGTTTGCGCTCGATGTCTTCAAGACCGGACCGCGCAACATCCATCAGATCACGAACATCCTGATCGAATTCATCAACGCGGCAGAGGCCACGGTCGAGAGCTATTTCACCGCGCTGCAACGCGGACCGGACAAAGACGGAGAAGTGCGCCAGATGTTTCTATGCGGGCGCTACTGCGATCTGTTTCAAAAGAGGGAAGGGGAGTGGCGGATTGCCGAACGGACCGTTGTCTATGACTGGCTCGAGGAGCAGATCCCATCGTCGGTGCTGGAGGCAGAACGCTTCGGCCCGCGACAGCCGATTGGAGCACCGTATCCGGACGATCCAATCTATGCGCTCGGGATGCGTCGCATTGCTTCTCATGACGATGCCTTCACAGCTTCGCAACCGCATCATTGGGACTATGGACTATGATAACTTTCCAACGCCACCGCGACACCTGCAAGGTGGAGATGGCCGGCAGGGACCCCGCGACGGCATGACCGCGACAGCGCTCTGCTCTGAAACCATGAGCGCACCGAGGACGCCGGTCTGCATAGATTTGCTGGAGCTTAGCAGAGCCGCTCATCGATCCTGAACCGGATCAGCTCGCATAACGGACCTGAGTTGGAGATTTCGACCAAGGGCAATGATGCGCTAGATCGAACTCTGGGGAGACCAGATCTTGCCGCCATCAACAACGCGCTGGGTCATGCGCGGGTTGAGTTCGCAAAGGGTTATACTTCTTGCGGCTTCTTGGCCGTTCAGATGGCATAAACGAACGTCCACCGGCCGCTCATGACCGGACGCTCTAGATGCCTCTGATGACTAGCGCTTTCGTCACCCTGGACGGCTCCTGACGGGCTGCCCGAATATCTCACCTGCCGAGGCTTTGCTTGCACGGGGTAATGCCGCTGCTGAAGGGGTCTGCTCGAGCGCGGTCCCTTCACCGAGTCTAACCCAGGGTGAAGTACTCGCGCTTGCGACGGTAGCGCGGTGGCTTCGAAGGCGAGCTCAAGGCGTAATCATGGCAGTCGACCGGCCGGCCACTGCGTTGCGTTGAGCCCTCGCCGGCGCGTGCCCGAAATCTGACCCATGTGCTCGCGGCAGGGCCGCTGCATCACGAAACAACCAGGAGAACGGGAATGTCCGTCCATAAAGACGCACGTGTCGGCGCCGGCCAATGCCCCACCGTCGAGCCGGAGAGGGGGTTTGACGAGCATGTCCTTGCCTGCGTTCTCTCGTGTGCGCTCAAGGAGGTCGAGGCTGGCGAAGCGACAGCGACGGAGTCAACAGGGCTTTCCCTTGCCGATCTGCGCGAGGTCCTGCCCCGGGGTTTGTCCGCAACCGCACTGGCAGCCTTAGCCTTGGAAGACGTCTGCGATCCTGAGCCGGGCATGGAGGAAGAACTTCTGCGCGGCCTGCTGCTGGCGCATGCCCGGCCGAGCGACCCGGCGAGCGCGCGCTTCGCCAAGATCGTCGCCCGGCGTGCCATGCGCGATGACCATCTGTGGCAGGATCTTGGTCTTCCCAATCGGGCCGAGCTCAATCGCCTGCTTGCCACGCATTTTCCGATGCTCGCGGCCGGCAATACCCGAAACATGAAATGGAAGAAGTACTTTTACCGCAAACTCTGTGAGGCCGAAGGGTTTTCGCTATGTACTGCGCCCAATTGCCGGGAATGCAGCGATTTCGACAGTTGCTTCGGCCCGGAGGAGGACGAACGCGGAGAACGCATCACGTTTGATTTAGGGGCCACTCTTGGTCACGAGGCCTTGAGGCCTTGATCGCCGTCGCGCCACAAGCGCTTTTCCCGGCGCCGCTGTATGGAGGAGGGAATGTTCATCGCCTCGCGATATTTGGCGACTGTGCGGCGAGCGAGATCTATGCCGCATTCCTTGAGCCGGTCAGCGATGTCGTCGTCAGAGAGCATGTTATCAAGCGATTCTTCGGCGACCATCGCTCTGATCCGATGGCGGACAGCTTCAGCGGAGTGCGCGTCACCGCCTTCGCAGGAAGAGATTGCGACAGTGAAGAAATATTTGAGCTCGAACACACCGCGTGGGGTAACCATGTACTTGTTCGACGTCACTCGGCTGACAGTCGACTCGTGCATGTTGATCGCCTCAGCGACCGTCCTGAGATTGAGCGGCCGCAGGTGGGCGACGCCATATTCCAGAAAAGCATCCTGCTGGCGCACGATTTCGGTGGCAACCTTAAGGATCGTCTTGGCGCGCTGATCGAGGCTGCGGATCAACCAGTTCGCGTTTTGCAAGCATTCATTGAGAAACGTCATGTCTTTCGATTTTTTGGCGGCTCGGCAGGAAACCTCCGTGACATAGCTTTGGTTGATCAGCACCTTGGGCAGCGTGTTCGGATCAAGTTCGATTTGCCATCCACCTCCTGGCGAGCGCAGGACCCATACGTCCGGTATAACGCATTCCGGCGTTCCCGACTGGAATGTGTTTCCAGGCTTGGGGTCAAGCGCACGGATTTCCTGCAGCATGTCGAGAAGATCTTCTTCATCGACGCCGCAACGCTGCTTCAATGTCTGAAAATCGCGTCGCGCAAGCATCTCAAGGTTGGCAACCAAAACCGCCATCGCCGGGTCGAACCGGTTTCGCTCGCGCAACTGTATCTCGAGACATTCGCTGAGCGATCGTGCGAAAATTCCCGGTGGATCGAAGTGCTGCAAGACGCCCAGCACCCGTTCCACATGGGCCAGCCCGACGTTTAGGGTCTCAGCCAAGTCCGAAGGACTTACCCGAAGATAGCCAGTGTCATCCAGATGACCGGCGAGCTGATTAGCGATCAGCCGCTCGTGCGGTGTGAAGGCAGTGAGGGAGATCTGACGAGCGACATGGTCGTGCAACGTTTCGGCTAAGGCGACAAACTCCTCGTAGGCAGGACGCTCGCCCGATGTGGTGTTCGTCGTGTTGGGCTGGGATTTCCCTTGCCTGGGCAGGTCCGGCGACCCTGCCCAGGTCGGTCCTTCAACCTCGCCAGACAGCCCTTCTTCGTTTGGCGCATGCTCCAGAAGCGGATTTTTCTCGAGCTCCTGGTCCACGAACTGATGCAGTTCGGCATGCGTCAGTTGCAGCAGGCGAATCGACTCGATGAGTTGAGGCGATGCCGCGAGAGACTGTTTCTGAAGTAGGCTGAAGGACGATTTCATGGTCAGTTCGGTATCCCTGTCAAAGAAGCTCTTGGCCGTGGCTAATTGGATCTCTCACAGGTCGACGATTCTAAGCCGCGTCACGTTTGAACGACCTCACGGGACGCGAGCTTCAGAGTTTCGCCCTTTGCGTCGCACAGGGTCGTCCAAAACGCAGTTAGGCATGGGCGATGTGCACCAGGTCACGCAGCGTCCTTCAACGATTGAAGGACGTTCTGCGGGGAAGAGACGCCATAGGGGTCGGTCTCGCAGTTATCGGAGAAACCTTCCTCCTCAAACCACTGCTCCACCACGCCATTATTGAGCAGAGCCGCGTAGCGCCACGAGCGCATACCGAAGCCCAGATTGTCCTTGGCAACCAGCATGCCCATTTTGCGCGTGAACTCGCCAGACCCGTCCGGGATCAGCTCGACCTTCTGCAGCCCCAAGGACTTTCCCCATGCATTCATGACAAAGGCATCGTTGACTGAGAGGCAGTAGATCGCGTCAACTCCTTCTTTCTTGAAATCCTCGTAGAGATCTTCGAAATTGGGCAGTTGGTAGGTCGAGCAGGTCGGGGTGAAAGCGCCAGGCAGGGAGAACAGGATGACGCGCTTGCCGGCAAAGTAGTCGTCGGATGTTTTTTCTTCCCAACGGTACGGATTTGGCCCCTGGATTGAATCATCGCGAACACGCGTGAGAAACGTGACGAATGGGACCTTCTTTTGACCGGTCATCAACTTGCTCCTTTTGAAGAAATTGGCGCACTGGATTTTACCGAGGCTGGCGGATTGCCGCGCTGGGGTGCTGCCGGGACGCGAGACAATGCCTACGCGGCTCCCGATCCTTTCCCCCGTCGGAATGTATGAGAAACGGCCCGGCTCCAGATGTTCGGATCTCCAAACCGGGCGATGCGCAGTCTTCAGCGAGGACAACCACCGCCGCCTTTGCCGATCGTTTAGAGCTTCGCGTGCCAGCCATGGTTCGGTATCCGCTTTCATCGTGTTCAATGGGCTCTGAGCACGAGCAGCAAGAGGCATGCCATTCGCAACGAAGCTGCTTCTGCACTCCCTTTCGGACGACGTCTTTCGCCAAGCCCGATGCGGCCATAGCCGTCGCTTGTGTAGCGCGCATATTTGCGCTTCCGCCGGCTGGCGATGCACCACACAGCGCAAGCCCATGCCCCGGCGCAGCCGCGCACCACCGCAGCGAGGGGCACAGTCTGCGCCGTAGCGGTGTTGGCAGAGGCATGACTGAGGCGAACGCACGCCTGTGGCAGCAATTCATGCGGCCGCTCTACGGCAATCGCCATGATCCCCAATCGATGAGGATCGAATTTGGCTCGGCCCCGATCATGACATGCTTGGCGTTCCAACTGGCTTCGCCGTGCGCGTCGATCGAAACCTCTGTGTCGGAAACGGAACTAGAATTGTCGCCAGGCCGACAGAAAGGTCGCCAAGCCGCCGCTGGTTAGCAGGAAGGGGCGCAACGCAAACGGAGCGCCAACCGGGCACGCAAATTGCGGTCGATGATCTTGTCGGTGGGACGTCCGCAATTCGAGCGAGAGCCTCGGCTGCGCCCTAACGTCGGCATTGCAAGAAGATGATTTGACGTCTCGCTAGCTCGCGGTTGCTGAACATAGGCTGCCCGACCGTCAAACGGTCATTGAAGAGCAGACTACGCCCTATCTCCCAAGCTCGTTGGCTCCACCAGTGGGAGGAGTCCATGCCATGAGGCTGTCGGACATGGTTATCCGCGACGGTGAAGCCCCAGCGCTGATACCTTGCAATATCAGGACATCGATGAGGCTACGCCTCAAGAACGGCACCTGGTCACCCATCAGCTGCCTAGCGCGACCCGCGCTCGCCCGGGCTGCGTAACCTGACCAACTCCGCCCGGGCGAACGCTGATGCACTTCCTGTAGCCGAGAACGGTGAAACCGGCGAGGCGAGGCGCCCGGCACTGATCCAGGCCCCATCGGGTGGTAGCCGCGATCCAGGTCACATCTAGGCGAGACGAAGGCCTGAACCGACAAAGTAGTCGTGGGCGGGATCGCGCCGCGCGGCTGGTGCGGCTGAATCGCGGCGCTGAGCTGAAGGTCTCTCCCGTCAGAGGTTGGTTAGGTTGTGCGTTTCGGGCCGAATAGGAACACCGTGAGGGCTGCGAGGAACGTGGCAACTGCGCTGTAGGCAAACACACTGGCGACGCCGACATTGTTCACAAGCAAACCGCCGAAGATCGCGCCGGCTGCGATTGCAATCTGGAACGTTGAGGTCATCAGCACACCGGCGCTTTCGGCCTGCTCGGGAACGGCGCGCAGCACCATCCAAGTCTGTACCCCCACCGGCACCGCACCGAAGCCAAAGCTCCATACAGCAACCGCAATGGCCGAGGCGGAGGCCGATGCTCCAGGCATCAGCAACGAGACAGCGGCTATCGCCATGAGCAGGGGCGGCAGCGCCGCGACTGCCTTGAGGCTGTGTTTCGCCAGGAATGCGCCGGCTAAATTGCCGAAGAAGCCGCATACCCCGGAAATGAGCAACAGCAATGAGATCGTCTCGATTCGGAGGGCGGGAATCTCCTCGAGGTAGGCCCGGACATAGGTGAAGCTGGCGAAGTGCCCGGAAGCGACCAGCAGTACGACCAAAAGCGCGACCCTGATGGTTGGCTTCTTGATCACATTCAGCAGACCGCGTAGTCCAGCCATTTCAACCGGCGGCAACGTCGGAAGGGTTACGAGTTGCACCAGCAATGTAACGGCGTTGACGGCTGCGGCGATCATAAAGGTGGCTCGCCATCCCCAGATGTCGCCTACATAGGCGCCGATTGGAGGCGCGCAAACGATAGCGACCGAAACGCCGGTGAGGATGATTGATAAGGCGCGCGGCAGGAGGTGATTTGGAACCAGCCGAATCGCCAGCGATGCCGAAATCGACCAGAAGCCTCCAAGCGCAATGCCGAGCACGACGCGTGCCGCCAGGAAAACCGGCAGCGACCACGCGACCCCCGCCAGAACGTTGGACAGGATCTGAAGCAGCATCATCGCCCACAGGACGATCCTGCGGTCCAAGCGCTTTGTTATGAAGGCGATCATCGGCGCAGAGATCGCCGCAGCAATCGCCGTCGCTGTCATCGTCTGTCCAGCCGCACCCTCTGTGACATGCAGATCATGCGCGAGCGGCGTCAGCACGCTGGCAGGCAAAAGCTCTGCCGCCACCAACCCGAAGGTGCCCAGGGCAAGCGATATGACCGCGCCCCATGCGGGACGAGACCGTTGATCCGGCTTTTCTGGGCCGTGCAGAAAAGTCTCCATGAAGCCTGTCGCGGATTCGGTCATGAATAAGCTCGCCACCTTGGGTGCAACTGCAACATGGGTTGGCTGCATTGACCCGCATTCATGCCAGGACGCCGTTGCCGGCCGCGTCGCACGAAGGGAATGTTCATCGCTGCCCGACATGTTGTGACAGCGCCGCGTGCAATATCAGTGCCGGTTCTCCGAGCCGGACGAGGATGTGATCGTCGGCAGTCGTCGCATCAGGCATGTTCCATGCCGACTTCGCGGGGCCAGTCTCGAACCAGCCATGCGCAACCAGCTACCGAGCACGCACGTCTGATGTCCCGCGGCGGGAGGAGCGCAGTCGCTTTGCCGCCGCCTGTATGCAGCCAAAGGTCGGCTCTAGCTCGAAGGCCCGAGTTCTTCCAGTGTCGGTCTCGAAGCTGACGCCTCGTGTCGGGCATTGTCGGGTCCGCTACAGGGCTTGTTCCGACAATTGTCTGGCAGCAAACACTTGGAGCTCAAGCTAACTCGCGGGGCACAAACGAAAAAATACCTTTTCGTTATCAGCAAGTCTACTTGGCACGAGTCTTGAGACCCCTCGGTGTGAGGCGGCAAGAGCTGCTCATCGGCATTCATATTGCGGCTAGCCGCGACGGATGGAACGAAGGAAGGAAATCTATAATGTCAGGTCTGCGTCAGATCGCCTTTTACGGAAAGGGCGGCATCGGCAAGTCCACCACCTCCCAAAACACGCTCGCCGCCCTGGTCGACCTCGGCCAGAGAATCCTCATCGTCGGCTGCGACCCCAAGGCCGACTCCACCCGCCTGATCCTGAACTCGAAGGCTCAGGATACTGTGCTGCATCTGGCGGCCCAGGAAGGTTCGGTGGAAGATCTCGAGCTGCAGGACGTGCTGAAGATTGGCTACAGAGGCATCAAGTGCGTGGAGTCCGGCGGCCCGGAGCCGGGTGTTGGCTGCGCCGGCCGAGGCGTCATCACATCGATCAACTTCCTCGAAGAGAACGGCGCCTATGACGATGTCGACTATGTCTCCTACGACGTGCTCGGCGACGTGGTTTGCGGCGGTTTCGCGATGCCGATACGCGAGGGCAAGGCGCAGGAAATCTACATCGTTATGTCCGGGGAGATGATGGCGCTCTATGCGGCCAACAACATCGCCAAGGGCATCCTGAAATATGCCCATTCGGGCGGCGTGCGGCTCGGAGGCCTGATCTGCAACGAACGTCAAACCGACCGTGAGCTCGACCTCGCTGAAGCCCTGGCTTCCAGGCTCAATTCCAAGCTCATCCATTTCGTGCCGCGCGACAACATCGTCCAGCACGCCGAGCTCAGGAAGATGTCAGTTATCCAGTATGCGCCGGATTCCAAGCAGGCCGGAGAGTACCGCGCGCTGGCCGAGAAGATCCATGCCAATTCTGGCCAGGGCACCATCCCGACGCCGATCACCATGGAGGAGCTCGAGGACATGCTGCTCGACTTCGGCATCATGAAGACCGACGAGCAGATGCTTGCCGAGCTTCAGGCCAAGGAAGCGGCCAAGGCGGCCGCCCAGTAACGACCGATATTGGTCGCCTCTCGAGTTGGGGCGCCTTGCAAAGAACGGCGCTTCATCGGTGACGCGTCATCAGACACCTTGAAAGGGGTCCCATGAGCCTGGAATACGAGAATGATGGTGCTCTCCATGCGAAGCTTATCGAGGAGGTGCTATCTCAATATCCCGACAAGGCGGCGAAGCGCCGCAAAAAACACCTGAGCATCGCAAAGAGCGGGGATGAGGCTGGCGGGGAAAGTGAGATCCTTTCCGAATGCGACGTCAAATCGAACATCAAGTCCATCCCCGGGGTCATGACAATCCGCGGCTGCGCCTATGCCGGCTCAAAGGGCGTGGTCTGGGGCCCAGTCAAGGATATGGTCCATATCTCGCACGGCCCCGTCGGTTGCGGCCAATATTCCTGGTCACAGCGCCGCAATTATTACGTGGGCACAACGGGCATCGACACGTTCGGGACAATGCAGTTCACCTCCGATTTCCAGGAGAAAGACATTGTCTTCGGCGGTGACAAGAAACTGGAACAGATCATCGACGAGATCGAGGTGCTGTTTCCGCTAAACAACGGCATCACCGTGCAATCCGAATGCCCAATCGGTCTCATTGGTGATGACACCGAGGCAGTTTCTCGCAAGAAGGCCAAGGAGTACGAAAAGACCATCGTGCCGGTGCGCTGCGAGGGGTTCCGCGGCGTCTCGCAATCACTCGGCCACCACATCGCCAATGACGCGATCCGCGACTGGGTCTTCGACAAGAAGGACGTCGAGTTCGAGGCCGGTGCTTACGACGTCAACGTGATCGGCGACTACAATATTGGCGGCGACGCCTGGGCCTCGCGCATCTTGCTTGAGGAGATAGGATTGCGCGTGGTCGGCAACTGGTCGGGCGACGCAACACTGGCCGAGATTGAACGCGCGCCAAAGGCCAAGCTCAATCTCATCCACTGCTACCGCTCGATGAACTACATCTGCCGGCATATGGAGGAAAAGTATGGCGTCGCCTGGATGGAGTACAATTTCTTCGGGCCGTCCCAGATCGAGACCTCTCTGCGCAACATAGCCAAGCATTTCGGGCCGGAAATCGAGGAGAAAACCGAGAAGGTGATCGCCAAGTACAGACCGCTTGTTGACGCCGTCATCTCCAAGTACCGGCCGCGTCTCGAAGGCAATACCGTCATGCTATACGTCGGTGGCCTGCGCCCCCGCCACGTCATCACAGCTTACGAGGACCTCGGCATGGTGATCGTCGGCACCGGCTACGAGTTCGGCCACAACGATGACTATCAGCGCACCGGTCATTACGTAAAGAACGGCACGCTGATCTATGACGACGTTACCGGCTACGAGTTGGAGAAGTTCATCGAGGGAGTTCGCCCCAACCTCGTGGGCTCTGGCATCAAGGAAAAATACCCGGTGCAGAAGATGGGTATTCCGTTCCGTCAGATGCACTCCTGGGACTATTCGGGACCTTATCACGGCTATGACGGCTTTGCCATTTTCGCGCGTGACGTGGATCTTGCCATCAACAATCCGGTCTGGGATCTCTACCAGGCCCCTTGGAAAGAACGGCCGCCCAGTGGGCGGGCGATAGCTGCCGAATAGACGCCCTGTCCTGGCCTAGTCTCCCCAGAGAGACCATGAACCCCGCGAGCTTGTGAGCCTCGGGATTACCGGAAACGTCTCGATCTATCTGAGCTGCCGAATGGCGCGGCCAGATTAAAAAGAGGAATACCAATGCCGCAGTCGGCCGAAAAGATTCTCGACCACGCTCCCCTGTTCCGCGAGCCGGAATACAGGCAAATGCTCGCCGAGAAGAAGCTGAATTTCGAATGTCCGCACCCGGATCAGATCGTTAGCGATCAAGGAGAATTTACCAAGACCTGGGAATACCGCGAAAAGAACCTCGCCCGGGAAGCGCTTGTGATAAATCCCGCCAAGGCCTGCCAGCCGCTGGGCGCGGTGTTCGCGGCCGCGGGCTTCGAGCGGACCATGTCGTTCGTCCACGGCAGCCAGGGCTGCGTGGCCTATTACCGTTCGCACCTGTCGCGCCATTTCAAGGAACCTGCTTCGGCGGTTTCCTCCTCGATGACCGAGGACGCGGCAGTGTTCGGCGGCCTGAAGAACCTGGTCGACGGGCTCGCTAACACCTACCAGCTTTACGACCCGAAGATGATCGCAGTGTCGACGACTTGTATGGCGGAGGTCATAGGGGACGACCTGCACAGCTTCATCGAGAACGCCAAAGACGAAAATTCGGTCCCGCGCGACTTTGACGTGCCGTTTGCCCACACGCCCGCCTTCGTCGGTAGCCATGTCGACGGCTATGATGGCATGCTGAAGGGCATTCTGGAGCACTTCTGGAAAGGCCAGGAGCGAACGGAAGCCAAGGGAACCATCAACGTCATTCCGGGCTTCGACGGCTTCTGCGTTGGCAACAACCGGGAACTCAAACGCCTGCTCGATGTGATGGGTGTGTTCTACACCTTCATCCAGGACGCGTCTGACCAGTTCGACACGCCATCGGACGGGGAATACCGCATGTATGACGGTGGCACGAAGATCGAAGAGGTGAAGGGGGCACTCGACGCCGAGGCGACGGTTTCACTGCAGTACTACAACACCCGAAAAACCCTCGACTACTGCGGGCAAGTCGGGCAGGCCACGGCTTCATTCCATTATCCGCTCGGCGTCCAGGCGACTGACGAATTCCTGATGAAGATCTCGGCGCTTTCCGGGAAGGAAATCCCCGAAGCAATCCGGCTGGAGCGTGGCCGACTGATTGATGCCATGGCGGACAGCCAGTCCTGGCTGCACGGCAAGAAATACGCGATCTACGGCGACCCGGACTTCGTGTACGCCATGGCCCGCTTCGTCATGGAAACGGGCGGCGAGCCGACACATTGCCTCGCCACCAACGGCACCTCGGCGTGGGAAGCCGAGTTGAAGGAACTGCTTGCATCCTCGCCCTTCGGCAAGGACGCTCAGGTCTGGGCGGGCAAGGACCTTTGGGCTATGCGGTCACTGCTCTTCACCGAGCCAGTGGACCTGCTGATCGGCAATTCCTATGGCAAGTATCTGGAGCGCGACACAGGCACCCCGCTGATCAGGCTGACGTTTCCGATCTTCGACCGGCACCACCACCATCGCTTTGCGCTCATGGGCTACCAGGGCGGGTTACGCGTGCTGACGACGATCCTCGACAAGATCTTCGACAAGCTCGATCGCGAGACGAGCCAGACCGGCGTGACGGACTATTCCTATGACCTCACCCGCTAGAACACACGGCCGGTTTTTCGCACAGGCGGTTCGTTGCCGAATTGGCTTTGGGGACTGACGCGATGACCTCGCTCAGTGCCAAGATCCAGGACGTTTTGGACGAGCCTGCCTGCGACAAGAACCGTGGCAAGGACGCCAAGGCGCGCAAGGAGGGCTGCGCAAGGCTGCTGACGCCAGGAGCGGCAGCGGGCGGTTGCGCCTTTGACGGGGCCAAGATCGTCCTGCAGCCGATCACTGACGTTGCGCACCTGGTCCATGCGCCGCTCGCCTGCGAGGGCAATTCCTGGGACAACCGCGGTGCAGCTTCGTCTGGGCCTACCTTGTGGCGCACAAGCTTCACGACCGACCTTACCGAACTTGATGTAGTGATGGGGCAGGGCGAGCGGAAGCTCTTCAAGGCGATCCGCGAAATCAAGGAAGCGTATGCGCCGCCGGCAGTCTTTGTCTATTCGACCTGCGTGACGGCGCTCATCGGCGATGATATCGAGGCCGTCTGCAAACGCGCCGCCGAAAAATTCGGCTTGGCCGTAGTCCCGATCAACGCGCCCGGATTGGCCGGCTCCAAGAACCTCGGCAACAAGCTCGCCGCCGAGGCGTTGCTCGACCATGTCATCGGCACGGTGGAACCCGACGACGCCGGGCCGTACGACATCAACATCCTTGGTGAATTCAACCTTTCCGGCGAATTCTGGCTGATAAAGCCGCTCCTTGATCGGCTCGGGATCCGGGTGCGCGCCTGCATTCCGGGCGACGCGCGCTATCTCGACGTTGCTTCCGCGCACCGCGCCCGGGCGGCTATGGTGGTGTGCTCGACGGCCCTCATCAATCTAGCGCGCAAGATGGACGAGCGCTGGGACATCCCTTTCTTCGAAGGCTCCTTCTACGGGATTTCAGACACTTCGGAAGCACTTCGCAAAATTGCTAAGCTGCTGGTGAGGAAGGGCGCCGATCCGGAGATCCTCGACCGCACAGAGACGCTGATCGCTGAGCAGGAGGCGATTGCATGGGAGAAGCTCGAGGCCTACCGGCGGGGGCTGCAAGGCAAGCGCGTGCTGCTCAACACGGGTGGTGTGAAGTCCTGGTCGGTCGTCGATGCGCTGATGGAGATCGGCATGGAGATCGTGGGCACCTCGGTCAAGAAATCCACGGTCGAAGACAAGGAGCGCATCAAAAAGATCCTAAAGGACGACAACCACATGTTCGAGCAGATGGCAGCGCGCGACCTTTACACTATGCTCTCAGAAGGCAAGGCCGATATCATGCTGTCGGGTGGGCGCACGCAATTCGTCGCGCTCAAGGCCAAGACGCCCTGGCTCGACATCAACCAGGAGCGCCAATACCCATACGCCGGTTATGACGGCATGGTGGAACTCGTACGCCAGATCGACCTCGCCATTCACAACCCTATCTGGTCCCAGGTGCGGGAGCGGGCCCCGTGGGATTGCCGGCCTGGTGTGAAGGACGAACAGCCGAGCACGAAGAACGAGACCGCGACGGTGCACGCTGCCCAGGAATTCGCCGGCACGACGCCGACGATTTCGGCGAGTGTTGAGGAAATCCGATGACCCGAATCCTTGCCCAGACCAAATCAGCCTCGGTCAATCCACTGAAATCGTCACAGCCGCTGGGTGCCGCCTTGGCCTTTCTAGGGATCGACGGCGCAGTGCCGCTGTTCCACGGCACCCAGGGCTGCACCAGCTTCGCGCTCGTGCTCTTCGTGCGGCATTTCAAGGAAACGATCCCCCTACAGACCACCGCCATGGATGAAGTGACAACCATCCTCGGCGGGTCGGACAATCTGGGAGAGGCGATCCTCAATCTTAAGACTCGCACGAAGCCAAAGCTGATCGGGGTCTGCACGACGGCGCTGGTGGAAACCCGTGGCGAAGATTCCGCAGGCGACATCGCTGACATCAGGCTGAAACGGGCGGAAGAACTCGCAGGTACTGAGATCGTGCTGGCCAACACGCCGGATTTCAGCGGCGCCCTCGAAGAGGGCTGGGCCAAGGCTGTCACCGCGATGATCGAAGGCATTACGCGGCCTGGCGAGCGGGCGCGCCAGTCAAAGAAGATCGCAATCCTGCCCGGCTGGAACCTCACTGTGGCTGACATCGAGCATTTGCGCGAGATGGTTGAAAGCTTTGGGCTGCACCCGGTGATTTTGCCGGACCTCTCAGGCTCGCTTGACGGTACTGTACCAGACCACTGGGTCCCGACCACCTATGGCGGTACGAGCGTCGAGGACATCCGCGAGCTCGGCGCGGCCGAGCACTGCATTGCCGTCTGCGAGCATATGCGCCGGCCGGCCGAGGTGCTGCACAAGGTGACCGGTGTCCCTTACGTGCTGTTCGAGTCACTGACCGGATTGAAGGACGCCGATCAGTTTGTTTCCCTGCTGTCCACGATTTCTGGCGAGCCTGTGCCGGCCAGTGTGCGCCGCCGGCGGGCGCAATTGCAGGATGCGCTGCTCGACGGACATTTCCATTTCGGAGGCAAGAAAATTGCTATCGCTGCTGAACCAGACCAACTCTATCAATTCGCAACCTTCTTCACGGGCATGGGCTCCAAAATCGCGGCGGCGGTCACGACGACCGATATGTCGGAAATTCTGGAAAAGGTTCCGACGGAGTCGGTTCAGATCGGCGATCTCGGCGATTTGGAAGCGCTTGCCGGCGGCGCTGATCTTCTGGTCACCCATTCACATGGACGCCAGGCGTCGCAACGTCTTGGCATTCCGCTCATGCGCGTCGGCTTCCCCGTCTTCGACCGGCTCGGCAGCCAGCACAAGCTCTCAATCCTCTATCAAGGGACCCGTGATCTGGTTTTCGAGGTCGCCAACATGTTCCAAGCCAACAGGCATGCGCCGACGCCTGAGGAACTTGATCCATTCCGCAAACGGGAAACGTCAGGTGGGCCCGGTTCGTCGCCTCTCACTCGTCACTGACGAGGTTCAAGGTCCGATGCGTGAACGACAAGCAGGCGCTTTGCGCGTGGCAATCGCAACCCAAGACATGAAGGAGCTCAATGCACATTTCGGGTCGGCCAAGCGCTTTGCTGTCTACGACGTGACGCGCGAGGAGTGGCATCTCGTGGAAGCCGTGGCCTTCGATGAGGTTTCCGATGAGAGCGGGAACCGTCGGACCGAGGGCGATGACCGCATCACGCCGAAGGTGGAGGCGCTGAAGGGCTGCCATCTGCTGTTTTGTCTGGCCATCGGCGGGCCTTCGGCAGCCAAGCTTGTTTCGGCAAAAATCCATCCAATCAAGGTGCCGCAGCCACAAACCATCCAAGAGGTGCTGTTGCGCACGCAGACGATGCTGAGGACATGTCCTCCGCCCTGGCTGCGCAAGGTGCTGGCCGAAGCTGGTGTCGCCGGAGAGAAACCGTCCTTCGAGGACGAGGACTGAAACGAGGAAGAGCGAAATGTTTGAAGTCGCGGTTAGCCCTGCTGTCAACGAGGATGAGGCGGCCCTTGCCAGCCCGTTCGTCAAATGCCTCGTGCGGTTGATCCGTGCTCAAGATTCCCACGGGTCATGGGACGGCAAAGCGGACGCCGAGTTGCTGGCCGACTTCATCGTCAGCAAGGAACAGCGCCGTACGATTCCAATAATCGGCGATCCCGATCCGGACGTGCTGTGGAGGCTCGACAAGTTTTACACTGCCGTCGCCCTTGCGATCGAAGAGCGCTCCGGCCTGATGGCATCGCCGATGATCGAAATGAGCCATGAGGGCTTCGGGCGCGTGCTTTTCACCGCCGGGCGTCTGGTCGTTCTGTCCAAGACCCTGCGCGACGTGCATCGGTTCGGCTTCGAGACCCTCCGCAAGCTCGCCGAGGCCGGCACGAAACTGGTCGGCGACGCAATCGCAGCCATCGAAACCTATCCCGAGGTAGCGCGCGCGTGATGAGAGCAGGTGTCGAGCGAAGGGGTCATGACAAGTCTTGAGCAGCCGCCATGGCCAGCCTACGCAGCCGACGCGGTCCGGGCCGATGGGGCTCTTGAGGTAGCGCCGATGAAGCCACTTGTCCTGATCTGTTCGCATGATACCGAGTTCTATCTGTTCCTGAGCCACATACTGGAGGTGGACGGCTTCGCCAGTGAGCCGGCAGGAGGCGCCAAGGAAGCGCTTGCATTGGCCGACGAACGGGAATTCAAGGCCGTGGTGCTGGACTGCGGGCCAGCGAGCATAACCGGGTCTGCAATCTGCGCCCGGCTCAAGCGCGAGCCCCGGACCGGCGGGCTGCCGATTATTGCCCTGATCGCGCCCGGCGCCGAGAACCAGCACCTCGATCTCCTGAAGGCTGGCATTGACGAGAGCTTTGTGCGGCCGATCGCCCCGGCCAAGCTGCTCGACTGTCTACGCGCGAGGCTGGCGCTGACCAAGCGGGGTGCACATGGTCTTGAAAACGGAGGTTGGCTCTCCTGTGGCGGCCTCGAGATAAAGCTCGACGCCCACCGGGTTCGCGGCAATGGCCACGACATCCACCTCGGACCCATCGAGTTCAACGTGCTGCGGCTTATGATTGAAGCTCCCGGGAAGGTCTTCAGCCGGGACGAACTTATCGGCGCGGCCTGGCCGCCCAACATCCATGTCGGTGCACGCACCGTCGATGTCCATATCAGCCGGATCAGAAAAGCCCTGAAAACGGCTTCGCCCAGCAGCGTTATCCGCACCGTCAGGTCGGCCGGCTACTCGCTCGAGAAGCCGGACGACTGAATCAAGTGCGGGTGTGGTGCCACTCCCTTCCCTCGCGCGGTGAGCCGGTCTTGCGGCCTGAAACGCCCCTAATGAATACTCAGGAGAAGCAGGCAAATGGCTTTTAAAAGCGTACTCTGTGTGACCGGCGCTGACAATTCCGATCAGGACGTCAGAACTGCCGCCGGCTTGTGTGCCGAAGTCGGCGCGCACCTTTCCGTACTGGTTATACCGCCTCCGATGCTCCTTATGTCGTATCCGTCGATCGGAGATGGTGTCCCCGAGTGGCCTGGAGGACGTGGACAGGCAATTGCCAGATTGAATGACCGGTTTCGACAAATCGACCGATTTACGCAGGACGTGGCCAGAATGGAAAGACGCTCCAAAGATATCCAGAGACTGCTGAGAGCTATGTCGCTCGCCTATGACGTTGATACCGACTATTGCGATCCGGCAAGCCTCGGCGAAGTGGCACGACAGCGGGCGCTCTGCGCCGACCTCACGATCATCGGACCGTGTCTCCTCAATGACGAGAATCTCGGACCTCCTGTTGTCAACGGCTGCTTGTTCGATACGGGAAGGCCGGTGCTCGTTGTGCCGAAGGGCACTGAGGCGACCTTGTGGCCACGGCGCGTCCTGGTCGGTTGGGATTCGCGAGTCGAGGCGTCCCGTGCGGTTCGGGAAGCGCTGGGTGTCTTATGCGCTGCTGAGGAAGTTCGTATTGCCCTGGTCGATCCGAAGGCGAACTATAACGGGAACGGCGCGGAGCCTGGAGCCGACATCGCTGCCTATCTCACTCGGCACGGTGCTCGGGTGTCGGTTGACCTGTTGCCAAGTGCCGGCAAACCGGCGGCCACGGTGCTTGCGCAGCACGCAATCGAGACGTCTGCCGACATGACGGTCATGGGCGCTTATGGCAGCCGTCGGCTGCGTGAGCGGCTCTTTGGCGGCGTGACGAGATGGATCTTTGAGAAGCCGACATTGCCGCTGTTTTTGGCTCGCTGACTGGTTGCGGAGCCGCACCGATGCTGTTCGAAGCTCTACGGTGATGCGTGGATTCATACCGTAGATGCGCTCCATCGAAACAATCGAGTTTACGGAGAGTAACGAACATGAAAAAGCTTTGCTCAGGAGGCGATGCCCACCGGAAGTCTCTCCGGTCATGCGCAAGGCGGAAGGTGGAACGGAGTCCTCCCAATTCTGATGCCCAGGGTACACCACGCAATTTATCGCTCGCTTTCCTGGCGCAATCCTGCGGACACGAGCCTGACGATTGTGCTCGCGAACGCGAGACGCTTTCCGTCCTTTGTCGAGGCTGCCTTCAGGCGTGTCGGGAGGGAGATCGTCTGGAAGGGGAAGCATTGACGAGGTAAGCCGCGAACACAGGAGTAACCAGGCGCTGATCCGGATAGAAGCGGCTATTTCGGTCCCGGCCGAGGTGGACCTGCCGATTGGCGAGGCCTGCTAAGGCGGCCACCAAGCACGGTTGGAAGCCAAAGACGACTTTTGATGAGCTCGTCTAGAGCCTTTCGCATTTAGGTTGACTTGTAGCCTGCGTTTTCGATGTAGTTTCGGCATTCCAGTGGGGTGACGGCATT